>NZ_JBJDNB010000045.1:0-56554 GCF_044900445.1 Pseudomonas sp. NPDC089407 | reverse complement strand
TTGTGATGCTGATAATCTTTTTGACTATCAGTCCGTACTCACAAGCACCCACACGAATTGCTTGATTCAATTTGTTAAAGAGCGTTTGGTTAAGAACTTTTCGTCTCAACCGAGGCGCGCATTCTACGCTTTCCTCATTTGCTGTCAAGCGTTTATTTTGAAGTTTTTTACCACCGCTTTCTTTCGAAAGCTAACAACTTCAACAACTTACCGCTTGCCCCGAAGCGTTCATCGCTGCGAGGAGGCGAATAATACGCGCTTTGGAATTAGAGTCAACACCTTGATCTAAAAAACTTTCGAAAACGTTTCGCCGTCACCCGGCAACTAATGAAAGCGCCGCGAATCTGTAGAGAATCCCCCCAACGGAGCGTAGCGGCCATGAGCGATGCGCAAAGCGAGAAAACCCCGGGCCTGTCTGCAGACGAAGAGCAGGAAGTCAGCCACAACCAGCCGCCGCGGGCGGCAGTGCTGCACGAGATCATTCGCTACCAGGGCGATCAGGAACTGGAGCGCACCCTTGCCGCATTGTGGTGGTCGGCATTGGCCGCTGGCTTGTCCATGGGCCTGTCGTTGATGGCCATGGGGCTGTTCTATGCGCGGCTGCCGGAAGGCGATAGTGCCCAGGTGGTCGCCAGCATCGGCTACAGCGCCGGTTTTCTCGCTGTGATCCTGGCCCGCCAGCAACTGTTTACCGAAAACACCCTCACCGCCGTCCTGCCGGTCATGACCAGCCCTACCCTGGCCAACTTTGGCCGACTGCTGCGGCTGTGGAGCGTAGTACTGTTCGGCAACCTGGCCGGAACCTTGCTGGTGGCCTGGGTAATGCTGGAGCTGCCAATCTTCGACAGCAAGACCGATGTGGCCTTCCTAGAGATTGGCCGCAAGGTAATGAAGAACGACATCAGCCAGATGTTCGCCAAGGGCATTGTCTCGGGCTGGATGATCGCCACCATGGTCTGGATGATCCCGTCAATGGAGCACGCCAAGATCTGGATCATCCTGATGATCACCTACCTGATGGCCCTCGGCGATTTCACCCATATAGTAGTGGGTTCAGTCGAGGTGTCCTACCTGGTCTGGGCCGGCGATGAAACCTGGCGCAGCTTCTGGCTGCAGTTTGCCCTGCCGACGCTGGCGGGCAACATCATTGGCGGCAGCTTCATCTTTGGCTTGATCAGCCATGCACAAGTACGCAGTGACAGTGGCAAACCACCTTCGCGGCTATTAAAGGACGACCCAGCACAGCCCAGGCAGAGCAAGAACAGCGCGGAGTGACGTTCAACGCGCCGCTATCGTTCGCTCATGCCCCTGGCCGCGCTGACGCACAGGCCGCGGCTGCCACCCGTTCTGCCCGGCATGCGGCGAGTCGAGGCTGACCCGTTCGCCCATCTGCGGCGTACTCAGCCGCACCTGGGCCTGGTTGGCCAGCGCCAGGATACGCTCGAACGGTTCCTGCCAGCCGTGCTGGGACAGGTCGAACGTGCCGTTGTGGATCGGCAGCATCCAGCGCCCACGCAAATCCAGGTGGGCCTGCAGGCTTTGCTCTGGCTGCATGTGCACGTCCGGCCAGGCAACGTTGTAGGCACCGGTCTCCATCAGGGTCAAATCAAACGGACCAAAGCGCTCACCAATCTGCTTGACCGCAACTTGAGCAATACCGTGGAATGGCCCAGGCGCCACAAGCTGTGGTCAGGCGCATCGAGCACTTGCTGACGGGTCATGGGCTGGAGGCTCATCGGCGTGGACGGGCGGGTGTCCGGCGGCTTACGCAGGAACAGGTATTTCAGCCCGATGCGCAGCTTTTTCAACACACCGTCCTGCGGCAGCAGCGCCTGGTTGTGAAAACGCCCTTCCCGCTGTGGCGCCGGTTCACCGGCGGCATTGGCCAAAGGAACCATGAGCAACACTCCGAGCAGCAGGAAAGCCTTCATGTTACCCCACAGTGATCGGATCAACCGTGAATTGGCTTGTAAGGTCATTTTTCGTTGATGAAACACTGTTCAACAATATTCATACAAGTTATGCGATAAACGGTACCCCGGCAGAAGCACATGACCATGATCGACAACCGTAGCGGCAAAGGCCTTTCATTCGTCAAGCGCATCTACCTGCCGCGCGTCATCGGCATGGGCATCGGGCTGTTCAGTGTCATGGCAGGCATTGCGCCGCAGTCGCCTCCCACCTGGGTATGGGTGCTGGTGCTGTACAACGGCCTACTGTGGCCACACATGGCTTACCTATGGGCTGCCCGCTCGGCAGCACCGTACCAGGCAGAACAACGCAACCTGCTACTGGACTCGCTGATGGGCGGTTTCTGGACCGCCGCCATGCATTTCAACCCGCTTCCCAGCGTGACCGTGTTGTCGATGATGACCATGAATAACGTCGCTGCTGGCGGCAAGCGCATGGTCGTTCGCGGGGTACTGGCACAACTGGCCGGCATGCTGGTCGCCAGCCTGCTGCTCGGCCCTGGCCTGCAACTGACCGCCACCCCGCTGCAGGTCTACGCCTGCTTGCCCATGTTGACGCTGTACCCGCTGGCCCTGGGTTGGGTGTGCTACCAACTGGCAATCAAGCTGGGTGACCATAAACGCCGGCTGAGCGCCCTGAGCCTGACTGACAGCCTGACCGGGCTGCTCAACCACGGTGCCTGGAAAGACCTGTTGCTGCTCAAGTACCAAGCCTGCAAGCAGCAACAAGGGCACGCGGTAGTTGCCCTGATCGACATCGACCATTTCAAGACCATCAACGATACCTTCGGCCACGTGGTCGGCGACTGTGTCCTGCGCCAGCTCGGCGCCGAACTGCGGCGCAACCTGCGCGATGGCGACCAACCCGGGCGTTATGGCGGCGACGAGTTCTGCATCATCCTGCCCGATACCAGCGAAGCCCAGGCCTGCCTCGCCATGGAGCGCCTGCGTGAGCAGGTTTCCGGCTACCGCAACCCGCAGTTGCCACACCTGCGCATCAGCCTGAGTATCGGCCTGTCACCCTTCGAACCCGGCCTCGCTTCCCCCGAGCACTGGCTCGAACAGGCAGACAGGGCGCTTTACACCGCCAAGCACGCTGGCCGCGACCAGATCAATTTCGCCCGAGGTGAGGCTGCCGCGCTCAAGCTGGCCTATCCTGATTGAACCTGCTGCCTGATTGCCTGGCGGGAGGTTGCCTGAAGGAGCCGCTCCGCATGGCCAGGACCGCCAACCTTCCACCCGCCAGCCCCGCCCCACGCTTTCAAGTACGCCACCTGATCGCCGGTTTCAGCATCGTGTTCGGCCTGGCCTGCCTGGTCATTCTTGGTGTGCTGTTCAATATCGCCGCCACGCTTGACCGGCAGGAGCGCGAGCGTAGCGCCTTCCATGCCAACCAGGCGCTGGAACAACGGCTGCTCGCCTCGCGCCAGTTCCTGTCCAGTTATGCCGTTTGGGATGCCGCCTTCGAACACCTGAAAGGCCAGGCCGACTGGCAATGGGCCTATGAACAAAAGAACGTCGGTGAGTCGCTGTACAGCGCCAGTGGCTACGAGGGCGTGTTCGTGGTGGAAAACGACCGTACCACCTATGCCCTGTTCAAAGGCCAGCCCAGCCAGGCCGGCGCCAGCACTTATATGGATGCACCGCTTCAGCCGATCATCGATCAGGCACGTGCGGCGGCTATCCTCCGGGAGCAGATAACCCGCTTCGTACTGTTCAATGGCTGGCCGGCCGTGCTCAGTGCCGCAGCCATACGCCCGGACCGCGAGGTTACAGGCGACGAAGTAAGCCAGGCGCCGGTCATGCTGTTCGTCGACCAGCTCACCGAAGACAAGCTGGCGCAACTGGGCAAAGGTGCGGGCCTTGCCGGCATGCACGTTGAAAAGGAAGACCGGCAGCAACATCACCACCTGCGCATCAACTTGGGCGACACCGGCTACCACCTTTCCTGGAGCAGCCCGCTACCGGGGCGCCAGCTGCTGCGGGCGGTGCTGCCGGCCTTGTTGGGTGCATTGCTGATCCTTGGCCTGGTATTGCTCTACCTGTGCCGCCATGCTTTGCGCAGTTCGCGGGCGATCGGCCTGACGCTTGTGCACCTGCAGCAGAGCAATCAGGCCCTGGAGGCCAGCGAGCAACGTTTTCGCGCAGTGGCCGAGTCGGCATCCGACTGGATCTGGGAAACCGATCGGCAACAACGCCTGACTTACCTGTCGCAACGTTTTGCCAATGTCACTGGTTACGCGGTAGATGACTGGCTGGGGCACCCGCTCAACCAGCTACTGGCCTGCGATACCACGCCCCTTTCACCCTGGCTGGATGCCTTGGCTACTGCCGACCCGCAGCAACTGGCCAACCTGCGTTGCACCTACCGCGACCAGAACGGCCAGAACCGCTACTGCCGGGTCTCTGCCCGCGCCATCTGGTATCACGACAAGGCCATCGGGTTTCGCGGTACGGCCAGCGATATCACCGACGAAGTCGACGCCCACGCGCGCATCCAGCACCTGTCGCTGCACGACCCGCTGACCGGGCTGGCCAACCGCAACAAGCTGGCCCGGCACCTGGAGCAGGCCGTGCTGCGCGGCAGTGACTCACCGCCACTGACCTTGCTGTTGCTGGACCTGGACAACTTCAAGCCGATCAACGACTCGCTCGGCCATGCCGCCGGGGATGCCGTACTGCAGGAGGTGGCCACACGCCTGCGCGACACCACACGCGACGGTGACCTGGTTGCGCGGCTGGGCGGCGACGAGTTCATTCTGGTACTCAGCGGCATGGATAACCGCAGCGAGATCGACCGATTCTGCGCGCGCCTGATCGGCCTGCTGCAGCAACCCGTCGTTTTCGACGGCCAGCCCCTGCACATTGGCGCCAGCATCGGCGTCGCCCAGACCCGTACCCAAGGCTTCGATGCCGGCGAGCTGATCCGCTGCGCCGACATCGCCCTGTACCAGGCCAAAGCCGACGGCAAGAACACCTGGCGCTACTTCGCAGCCGAAATGAACCAGCAGATCCAGTACCGTCGACAACTGGAGAACGACCTGCGCCGGGCCCTGCGCGACCAGGAGTTCGAGTTGCACTATCAACCGCGCTACCGCCTCAGCGACCTGCGCATTGTCGGGGTCGAAGCCTTGCTACGCTGGCAGCACCCACAGGAGGGGTTACTGGGGCCTGACACCTTCATTCCGTTGGCCGAGCAGAGCGACATCATTGTGGCGCTGGGCCGCTGGGTGCTGCGTGAAGCTTGCCGCACGGCCCATGACTGGCCCGCCGACATTCTGGTTTCGGTAAACCTGTCACCCGCGCAGTTCTTGCGCAGCGATGTGGTGGCCGACGTACGCGAGATCCTGCTGGACACTGCCTTCCCGGCGCAACGCCTGGAGCTGGAAATTACCGAGAACGTGATGCTCAACGATATCGAGGGCGCGCTGGGCACCATGTTGTCGCTCAAGGAACTGGGCGTGCGGCTGAACATGGACGACTTCGGTACCGGCTATTCATCGCTGGGTTACCTGCGAACCTACCCATTCGATAGCATCAAGATCGACAAGCGCTTCATCAGCGGCCTGACCAACAACGGCGGCAGTGACCGTGCAGTGGTTCAGGCCATCATCAACCTGGGCGAGGCGATGGGGCTGACGGTGACGGCCGAGGGCGTGGAAAGCGAACAGCAGCTCAAGGTGCTGCAAAAGGACCGCTGCCACGAAGTGCAGGGCTATTACCTGAGCCGGCCGCTGGACAGTGCGGGAGTGGCGGCCCTGTTGCAGCGCCCCTCTCAAAGCAGCGCTCACCCCCTGTAGGAGCAGCTTTAGCCGCGAACACCGGCGCAGCCGGTGCCATCACGCACCGCGTTGGATTCTTCGCGGCTGAAGCCGCTCCTACAGGGAATTTCAGCACGGCGGCTGCAGGTTGCGCTCGGCCACGATCTCCGGCAGGTCGCTGCGGCGCAGGTAGGCGCGTAGCGGCTCACCGATGTTCAGGCGGTCATCCACATGCTGCTCCAGCAACAGCGCCAGCCGTTCGCGACACAGCGCCATGCGCGGCCCTTGCTCAGGCCGCCAGACAAACTCGTTACAAGGCGTGATGCTGTCGTCGGCCACATCCATGCCGAATGCGTCTTCGGAAAACCGCACGATATGAACGCCGCGCTTGCCGTGAAAACCGACAAAGCCCTTGAGCTGGTCGGCAGCATTGCAGATGTCCTGGGAAGTGATGGCCATGTCGCAACCTCGCAATGAAAATGGAAGATACGCACGCCGGGCGGAATTGGGTCGCCTCTGCCGGGCAACTCGCAGCGGTCAGCCTAATGCAGGTGGCGACCCATGCGCCATGACCTTGCTCAATCACAGGCCGCAGCAATGCCGATCAGTCAAGAAATGGCAAGGTGTTCTTCATGCCTTTAGCAGCGCCTATTCGATCGAGCGCCGCGCGGGCGGCGCTTCGCGGCACAAGGCCGCTCCCACAGGGAGACCGCAATCCCCTGTGGGGGCGGCCTTGTGTCGCGATTGGGCTGCAAAGCAGCCCCCTGGGCGCTCACTCCCGGTCTCGGCCCTCATGCACCTGCACACTCGCTGTCATCCCGGCACTCAGGACTACCCCCTCCGGCACCTGGTCCAGTCGAATCCTCACCGGAATCCGCTGTGCCAGCCGCACCCAGTTGAAGGTCGGCTCCACCTCCGGCAGCAACTGGCTGTCCGGGTTGCTGTTGCGGTCGGTGATACCGCGGCTGATGCTCTCCACATGCCCCTGCATCGGCTCGCCCGCCCCCATCAGCCAGACGTTCACCGTGTCGCCCACGCGAATGCGCGGCAACTTGGTTTCCTCGAAATATGCCTGGATATAGAAGGTGGCGTCATCCACCAGGGCCATCACCGCTTCACCGGTGTTCACATAGTTGCCCTGGGCCAGGCGCAGGTTGGTGATATGCCCGTTGCGCGGTGCCCGCACTTCACTGCGCGCCAGGTTAATCTTGGCCACTTGCAACTGTGCCTCGGCTTCGTGCAACTCGCCACGGGCGATGGCCGCATTGATCTGCGCATTTTCACGCAGCTCGGCACTGATCGCCTCCGGCCCCAAGGCGGTTCGCCGGGCCGCTTCACGCTCGCGCAGCCGCAGTTGCTGGGCGCGGGTTTCGGTCACCGCACTGGCCTGATCGAAAGCGGCCTGGAAGCGCTCACGGTCGATGCTCATCAACAGGTCGCCCGCCTTGACCTGCTGGTTGTCGTGCACCTTCAGCTCGCGCACCCAGCCGGACACGTCTGGGGCGATCACCACCACATCGGCGCGCACGCGGGCATCGCGGGTCCAGGGGGTAAGCATGTAGTACTGCCACAGCTGATAGCCGGCCAACACGGCCAGTGCCACCACGCACAGGGTTACCAGGGTACGTACAGCCGCACGCATCGAAACACTCCTTTATAAAGCTCCCAGCAGGCGTACCACCAGGAACAGCACACAAACGAACAACGCCGCGTCGAACAGCGCTTCATGCCAGATCCAGCGCCCCAACGGCGTAGCCTGCACCAGCAGGCGCAGCAGGCCGGTCAGCGCCAGCGCCAGCAATACATAAAGCAGAAACGGGCTGAGCAGCACGCCGCCCACTTCCCACTCACGCAACCCCATGGGCTTCCTCCTGCCAGCGGCACCACTTGCCCCAGCTTTTCTGCAGTTGCAGCACCGCGCCCTCGGCCAGCCGCAACGGGTCGCTCGATGGCAGCCGGCGCAAAGCGGCAATGAACTGCTCGCTGGCACTGTCCAGGTGCTGTCCACGCCCGGCTGCAGGCCCCTTGGCCAGCACCGCCTCCACTTGCTGCAAATAGTCGCGCTCGGCCCGGCCCAAAGGCGCTTGGGCGACGGCCAGGCACATGCGCAGGTGCACCAGTTCGTCGCCGATATCCAGCCCGTGCAGGCCATCATCCCAGCGTTTGCGCTCGCCTTCCGGCAGTTCACTGGCATGCCGCGCCAGTTGCATCAGGCGGTCGGCCATGCGCCCGCCAAACCAGGTGTCGGCCCCGCGCAGTTCACGCCGTGTGAGGCGTACCAGGTCGCTTTGGGTGGCTGCGCGCAGGCGCCGGCCAAGCCAGGCAGGGTGGCGGAACACCAACAAGCGAAACGCCATGACCGCAGCCGACACCCCCACCAGCATGGCCAGGGCGCTGTTGAGCATGGTTGCCACGCCGAACTGCATGGCGTTAAGCGGCGACACCAACACGATGAAATGCAGGCAATACGAGGTGGCCGTGGCCCCGGTACGTGGGTGGGCCATGCCCAGCGCACCCAGAAACAGCGGCACGCCCATGCCCAGGCAAAGCATGGCGAAACTGCTCCACTGCGGCAGCAGAATCTGCCCGACCAGAAACGCTGCAGGTATTGCCAGGAAGATCCCGCGCAAGAAACTCAGGCCAATCTGCGCGCCGTTCTCCCGGCTGGCAAAAAGGCTGCAGACCACACAGGTCAGCACCAGGCCACCCGGCGCCGAAGGCCAGGCGGTGGCCAGCCAGAAACCGCTCATTACCAGAAAGGCCAGCGCGCTACGCGAACCGAACAACAAGGCCAGCGACCAGTCGCGGTGCGCAGCCAGGCCTTGGGCCATGTCTTTCGGCGCCCTGCCCGCCTCAACATCGTCCAGCGCCTGGCTGGCAGCCATGGCGTAATCCAGCAGCAGGGCCATGCGCGCCAGGCAGAAATGCTCCGCCGAACTGATCTGCTCATCGTGAGCGGCATCCCAGATGCGCTGGCGCAGCAGTAACAGGCTGGGCTGGTCGGGCTTGCCCAACAACGCGCGCACTTCCAGCAACCAGGGCGTGAGGTGTTCGGCCTCGCGCTCATCCAGCTGCCGCCACTGGCGGCGTACCGAGCGGGAAATGCGCAGCAGCACCATCAGCTTCTGGCTAAGGCCACGGATGGCACGGGCGCGTTGCCGCCCGCGATTGCCTTCGAACCAGGCATGTTCACGCTGGCTGTCGATGGCAACGATACGCCCCAGGCTCTCCAGCAAGCCTTTGCGCGCCTCGTCTTCACCGCCGAGCATGGCGCTGGCGGCCTGCAGGCCGTTCTGCCAGGCCTGCCGCGCCTGCCCGCCCAGTTGCTGCTCCACCCGCATGGGCCATAGCAAGGCACTGCTGGCAGTGGCGCAGAAAATGCCCAGGCAGATTTCGGTGCAACGGGCCACCGCCTGGTCGAACACCTGCAGCGGGTGGTCGATGGCCGGCAGGGCGATGATTGCAGCGGTGTAACCGGCCAGCACGAAGGCATAGGCCCAGGCGCTGCGCAGCTGGGTGGACGCTGCGGTACACAGCGCCAGCCACAGGGCCAGGGTGAGCAGGAACAACCACGGGGTTTGCGCGAACAGGCCAATGAAGAGCACCGATATGACGGTACCGACCAAGGTACCGGCCAACCGCGCCAGGCCCTTTTGTACCACCATGCCAGAAAGCGGCTGGGCGACGATGAAAGCAGTCATCAGTGCCCATGATGGTTGTTCCAGACCCCAGCGCATCGCCAACCACAGCGCCAGGCCGCCACCCAGCACGGTCTTGATGGCGAACTTGAGGGCGAGGCTGCTGGGGGCGAACAGGGCCTGAAAGGTGATGGGCACGACGCGGACCTTGCGGGGAATGGTCTTACTGAAAAGATAGACAATAGTGGGGAGGATAAAGTGGAAACGAATAATTAGCTAGCTAATCATCTTTACTTGGGGGTTGGGGTCTCCTGGGCTGGCCTATTCGCGGGTGAACCCGCTCCTACAAAGGACCCCCTACAACCCGTGAAGCCGCGATACAGGCAAAACTGAAATCCCAGGCAAAAAAATGGGCGACCGAAGTCGCCCTAAATGCCTTGCGTGCTCGTGTACCCGAAAGGTCAGCGCGGCTTGCGCTTGTTCGAGTCCTTCCAGATGAAAATGCCCAGACCGGCAAAGAAAGCAACCATCAACCCGACCGTTACCACACCGGCGATAACCACATTGTCGAAGAACATGCTGGCCTCCCCATTCGTTTGCCGTTGTCCGATGGGAGTAAGTTAACCAATGTGCGGGGTGAGAAAATTGATCGGGGTCAATGGTGCCCGGGGCCGGGCACGCGAGGCGGGTGCAGGGTTGACCTGCGTCAAATTTCAGCGCTTCTTCGGTTTGCCCTTGGGCTTCTTTTTCTTGCTGGTGCTCAACGGCAGGGCCTGCTCGAACGCGTTGCGCATTTCGTTCAGGCGCTTTTCCTTGAGGTCATGAACGCGCTTGGCGCGTTCGGCATCGAAATCGATGAGGTTGTCTTGGCTCATGGGTGGGCTCGACGATCAACTGAGAGGTGCATGATGAAGCCAGGCGCTGGCGCTGACCAGCCCCGCGTCAGACTTCGATGTCCACCAACAAGCCCTGGCGCCTGGGTTCGTCCAGCAAGGGTGCCACCGGCACGGTATTGTCGGCATTGACCTCATCGCCAGGCTCGGCGCTGTAGTCCCTTGCCCCGCCCTGCTGGCGGCGTTGCTGCTGGCGGCGCTGCTCGTCCCGCAGCAGCAACGCCTGTTCTTGAGGGTCGCGCTGCTGCTTGAGGTCGATGGCACTTTCGCCGGACGCAGGCTGCGCCGGCACCACCGGCTTGATGTCGGGGGTTGGCTTGACCGGGTCCTGTTGCGAGGTCACCGGGGCGGCACTAAGCGGAATGATCGGTGGCAGCATGGACGTTCTCCTGTGCCCACTGTATCGGCAGGCGCGTGGTTACCTTGATGACTTGGACAACCGTTACTCGGTTTCGTCGTCAGGGTCGTCGTCACTGGGCGGGCTAGCCTCGCTCCAGGGCCGCTTGTAAACCTGTTGCCAGACCGCATCCATATGATCGCGCAATGCCTGCGGGGCGTTTTTTAGCGAGGCGCTGTCCGCTCGCTCGCCCCCGACCGGTTCCTCGCCCGCCGGGGTGATCAGCGACTGGCCGGTGATGGTGTAGCTGGCCTGGCCTTCACGCATCTCGATGGCGATGTCGTGCGGGTCGATACCACCCCCACAGAAGGCGTGGCTGGCAACCGTCACCTCGGCCACGCCATCTTTGTTCAGGTCGCTGACATCACTGACGTCGGTATAGAAGTCCACGTCCAGGTCCAGGCCGGGGCACGTGGTTTCCTGCTCGATCTGCCAGCGTGCCTTGAAGGCATCACTATCGGCGGCGCGCCCGTACAAGGTGGCCTTGAGCACGACCTTGTCCACTTCCTGCTCGCTTTCCGGGTCGCTGGCCTGGCCATCGCTGCGGCTCAGTACCAACACGCCTTCGCCATCGCGGTCACGAAAGTGCACGCTCTTGATCGGCGTCTGCACGCCCAACGCCTCAAGCTGCTCCGTCGGAATGGGGGGCAGCGTCTCGAAGTTTTTCTGCTCGCAGGCGGTCAGCAGCAACAGGCTGCCCGCAACCATGGAAGCGCTGATCCAGCTGTGCTTGGCAGACATGGTAGTGCAGGGCCCTCGTCGGCGGTGCGGTACAGGGCGATGAAACGACTAGACTGATGGCTTTCGGCACCTTTCGGTGCGCTCAGTGCTTTGGTCTGACCGGCCGATCCGTTAACATAACCGGCTTTTTCATCGCGGGAGTTCAGGCAGTATGGCGCAGCAGTATCAACCGGGGCAACGCTGGATCAGCGACAGCGAAGCCGAGCTCGGCCTGGGTACCATCCTGGCGCAGGATGGCCGCCTGCTGACCGTGCTCTACCCGGCCACTGGCGACACCCGCCAGTATTCCCTGCGCAATGCGCCGCTGACCCGCGTGCGCTTCTCGCCAGGTGACCAGATCACCCACTTCGAAGGCTGGAAGCTGACCGTCCGCGAGGTCGAGGACATCGACGGGCTGATGGTCTACCACGGCCTGGACGGGCAGAACCAGCCGCGCACCCTGCCGGAAACCCAACTGTCGAACTTCATCCAGTTCCGCCTGGCCAGTGACCGCCTGTTCGCCGGGCAGATCGACCCGCTGTCGTGGTTCAGCCTGCGCTACAACACCCTGCAGCACACCAGCAAGCAGATGCAGTCGGCGCTGTGGGGCCTGGGCGGTTGCCGCGCACAACCGATCGCCCACCAGTTGCACATCGCCCGTGAAGTCGCCGACCGCAGCGCCCCACGGGTACTGCTGGCCGACGAAGTGGGCCTGGGTAAAACCATCGAGGCCGGCCTGGTCATTCACCGCCAGCTGCTGTCGGGCCGTGCCAGCCGGGTACTGATCCTGGTGCCGGAAAACCTCCAGCACCAGTGGCTGGTGGAAATGCGTCGGCGTTTCAACCTGCAAGTGGCGCTGTTCGACGCCGAGCGCTTCATCGAAAGCGACGCCAGCAACCCGTTCGAGGATGCCCAGCTGGCGCTGGTTGCCCTGGAATGGCTGGTGGACGACGAAAAGGCCCAGGACGCGCTGTTTGCCGCCGGCTGGGACCTGATGGTGGTCGACGAAGCTCACCACCTGGTCTGGCACGAAGACCAGGTCAGCGCCGAATATGGCCTGGTCGAGCAACTGGCCCAGGTGATCCCGGGCGTGCTGCTGCTTACCGCCACCCCCGAGCAGCTTGGCCAGGACAGCCACTTCGCCCGCCTGCGCCTGCTCGACCCTAACCGTTTCCACGACCTGGCCGCCTTCCGCGCCGAGAGCGAGCACTATCGCCCGGTGGCCGAAGCCGTACAGGAACTGCTCGACGAAGGCCGCCTGTCGCCCAAGGCCCACGCCACCATCCAGGGCTTCCTGGGTGCCGAAGGTGAAGCACTGCTGGCAGCGGTCAGCGACGGTGACACCCAGGCCAGCGCACGGCTGATCCGCGAGCTGCTCGACCGCCACGGCACCGGCCGCGTGCTGTTCCGTAACACCCGCGCGGCGGTCCAGGGCTTCCCTGAGCGCCAGTTGCACCCCTACCCGGTGGCCATGCCCGAGCAATACCGCGAATTGCCGCCAGGTGAAAAGGCCGAGCTGTACCCGGAAGTGGCCTTCCAGGCCCAGGGTGATGTTGCCGACGACGAGCGCTGGTGGCGGTTCGACCCGCGCGTCGACTGGCTCATCGACACCCTGAAAATGCTCAAACGCACCAAGGTGCTGGTGATCTGTGCCCACGCCGAAACCGCCATGGACCTGGAAGACGCACTGCGCGTGCGCTCCGGCATCCCGGCTTCGGTATTCCATGAAGGCATGAGCATTCTTGAGCGTGACCGTGCCGCCGCCTACTTCGCCGATGAAGAATTCGGCGCCCAAGTGCTGATCTGCTCCGAGATCGGCAGTGAAGGCCGCAACTTCCAGTTCTCGCATCACCTGGTGATGTTCGACCTGCCGGCCCACCCCGACCTGCTCGAGCAGCGCATCGGCCGCCTCGACCGTATCGGCCAGAAGCACACCATCCAGCTGCATGTCCCGTACCTGCAGGAAAGCCCGCAGCAGCGCCTGTTCCAGTGGTACCACGAAGGCCTCAACGCCTTCCTGAATACCTGCCCGACCGGCAACGCCCTGCAGCACCAGTTCGGCCCGCGCCTGCTGCCGCTGCTTGAAGGTGGCGACAGCAAGGCTTGGGATGCCCTGGTGGCCGACGCCCGTGGCGAGCGCGAGCGCCTGGAAGCCGAGCTGCACACCGGCCGCGACCGCCTGCTGGAGCTCAACTCTGGCGGTGCCGGTGAAGGCGAAGCGCTGGTCGAGGCCATTCTCGAACAGGACGACCAGTTTGCCCTGCCGATCTACATGGAGACCCTGTTCGACGCCTTCGGCATCGACAGCGAAGACCATTCCGAGAACGCGCTGATCCTCAAGCCGAGCGAGAAAATGCTCGACGCCAGCTTCCCGCTGGGCGACGACGAAGGTGTGACCATCACCTATGACCGTGCCCAGGCGCTGTCGCGTGAAGACATGCAGTTCCTGACCTGGGAGCACCCGATGGTGCAGGGTGGCATGGACCTGGTACTGTCCGGCTCGATGGGTAACACCGCCGTCGCGCTGATCAAGAACAAGGCGCTCAAGCCGGGTACCGTGCTGCTCGAACTGCTGTTCGTCAGCGAGGTGGTAGCACCGCGCAGCCTGCAACTGGGCCGCTACCTGCCGCCGGCGGCGCTGCGCTGCTTGCTCGATGCCAACGGCAACGACCTGGCATCGCGCGTGGCTTTCGAAACCCTTAACGATCAGCTTGAAAGCGTGCCGCGTGCCAGCGCCAACAAGTTCGTCCAGGCCCAGCGCGACGTGCTGGCCAAGCGCATCAGTGGTGGCGAAGAGAAGATTTTGCCAACCCATGTCGAGCGCGTGGCCGAAGCCCAGCGCCGCCTGGTCGCCGAGGCCGACGAAGAACTGGCCCGCCTGGTCGCCCTGCAAGCAGTCAACCCCAGCGTGCGTGACAGCGAAATCGACGCCCTGCGCAAGCAGCGCGAAGACGGCCTGGCCATGCTGGAAAAAGCGGCATTGCGCCTGGAAGCCATTCGCGTGTTGGTGGCTGGTTAACTCAAGTCAGGCCCTGCTGCCCTTGTGGGAGCGGGCACGCCCGCGAACACCGGCAAAGCCGGTGCCATCCACCGCGGTGGATTGTTCGCGGGCTCGCCCGCTCCCACAGCAGTGGCATAGCCGCTGCAACTATATTCCTGGCTGCGATTAGTTTTATAACCAAATCGTAGAAATCAATATGCCATTATTCAGGAAGGCTTAAACACCTCTTCCTATACTGCCTCTGGACAGTCTGCACAGGGTTGTAGCGCAGACGGGTGAAAACTCGACCAAGAGGCATTCCATGGAGTGGCTGGGGCTGCAACTGTTCGCCGACCTGCCGGCAACCGGGCGTATCGTTATCGATTGCCGGCATGAACCGATGCTGGTGCTGCTCGCCTATTTCGTGGCCTGCGCAGCCTGCTTCGCCACCCTCGACATGGCCGAGCGCCAGTCCCACAGCGAAGAACCTACCGCCCATCGTCAGTGGAGCATGCTTGGCGCCTGCTGCCTGGCCGGCGGTATCTGGGCCATGCACTTCATCAGCATGCTGGCCTTCCAGGCCCCGGTGGAAGTGCATTACGACGTGTCACTGACCATCCTTTCACTGCTCATCGCCCTGGCTGTCGCCTGGCTGACCATGCACAGCCTTGAACGCAAGCAGATGCGCGCGCAGCACTTCGTGCAAAGTGCCGTGCTGATCGGCCTGGGCGTCATCCTCATGCATTTTGTCGGCATGGCCGCGATGGAAACCGGTGCCCGACAGTACTACCAGACTGGTCTGCTGCTGGCTTCTGCCGCCATGGCCTTGCTCACCAGCCTGGCTGCACTGTGGCTGGCCCGCTACTTTCGCAATGGCAGCGGCACCCTTTACCAGGCCATGAAATACGGCGCCAGCCTGCTGATGGCCGGCGGCATCGTCGCCACCCATTTCACCGCAATGTCGGCCATGACCCTGATCATCCCGGCCGATACGGCCCTGCGCCTGCCGTCTGGTGACAACAGCCTGCAACTGGCACTGGGTATCGGTTTCATTACCTTGCTGATCAGTGGCGCCTGCATCAGTGCAGCACTGGCCGACAAGAAGCTGCAAAGCAAGGAGCACGACCTACGCCGTGTCAGCATACTGCTCAGCCAACTGGATCAGGCCCGCGCTTCGCTGCAGCAGGCTGCGCATTACGATGCGCTGACCAACCTGGTCAATCGCCGCGGTTTCAACCAGGTATTCGCCGAACGCCTGCTCGAACACCAGGCCAGCGAAGCCCGCCTGGCGGTGATGTTCCTGGATATCGACCATTTCAAGCGCATCAACGATAGCCTCGGCCATGCCGCGGGTGACGAACTGCTGAAGGTGATCGCCAATCACATCAAGGCCGCTACCCGCAGCCAGGACTTGGTTGCCCGCTTTGGTGGCGATGAGTTTTGCGTGGTCACCAGCCTCAACGGCCGTGACGAAGCCCGCCATCTGGCCCAGCGCATCATGCAGCGCATGAAAGAGCCCATCGACCTGGGTGGTCGACGCATGGTCATGACCACCAGCATCGGCATCAGCATCTTCCCGGAAGACGGCAACACTGCCGAAGAGCTGCTCAAGCATGCCGACCTGGCCCTGTATCAATCCAAAGACAACGGCCGCAACAGCCTGAATTTCTTCAACGACAGCCTGAAGGCGCGTGCTTCGATTGCCTTGCAACTGGAAGAAGAACTGCGCCAGGCCCTGCTCGAAGAGCGTGGGCTGTGCGTGCACTACCAGCCAATCTTCGACCTGCGCAGTGGGCACGTGGCCAAACTGGAAGCCCTGGTGCGCTGGCAGCACCCGCAACACGGCCTGCTGGCGCCGGACCGCTTCATCGGCATCGCCGAAGCCAACGGCCTGATCATCGGGCTCGACCTGTGGGTACTGCGGCACGCTTGCGCCGACCTGGCCCACTTGCAGCGTCACGGCTATGGCGAGCTCAAGGTCACAGTCAATTGCTCGGCAGTCACCCTCAGCCACGACGAACTGCCCAACGAAGTGGAAAAAGCGCTAACGCATGTCGGCCTTGCAGCGCGGCAACTGGAGCTGGAAGTGACCGAAAACGCCCTGATGGGTGACCTCCAGCGCACGGTCAGCCTGCTCAAGCGCGTTCGCGCACTGGGTGTGACCTTGTCCATCGACGATTTTGGTACCGGCTACTCGTCACTGGCCTACCTCAAACGCCTGCCGCTGGACGTACTGAAGATCGACCGAAGCTTCCTGCAGGATGTGCCGGCACACCAGAAAGACCGCGAAATCGTTCAGGCGATCATCGTCATGGCGCATACGCTGCACCTGCAGGTGGTCAGTGAGGGCGTGGAGACCGTCGAGCAACAGGCATTTCTGGAAGACCATGGCTGCGACTACCTGCAGGGCTACCTGCTGGGGCGCCCGGTACCGCTGGCCGAACTGCGGCCACTGCTGGAGCGGCTGCAGCGCCAGAACGGTGCGGTCACTGCTTGTTGCGGTAAAGTGCTACCAGTGTCGCCGGATCTTTTTGCAGGTAACCCTGGCTACCATGCAGGCGCATCAGTTGCGCGGCGAGGCCACTGAGCGGTGTCGCCGAACCCTGCTCACGGGAAAACTTGACCGCGCCATCAAGGTCCTTGAGCAAAGTGCGTACGTGCCACTTGACCGGCTCGAAGCGGCTCTCGGCCATTTGTGGCGCGAGGATCTGCAGGGGTTTGGAATCGGCAAAACCACCCGCAAGCGCTTCAGCGATGAGCGTTGCGTCTACCCCGGACTGCTCGGCCAGTGCCACCACTTCGGCAATCACCAGCGCATTGCACGCCACAATCATCTGGTTGCACGCCTTGGTGACCTGGCCCGCACCAACCGCCCCCATGTGCGTCACGCGCTGGCCAAGCACCTCCAATACCGGGCGTGCGCGCTGCAGGTCGGCCACTTCACCGCCAACCATGATTGCCAGGGTGCCGGCCTCGGCACCTGGCGTACCGCCAGACACCGGTGCATCCAGCCAGGCCATGCCACACAGCGCTGCCAGCTCGGCGGCCATTTCACGGGTGGCAGTAGGCTCCAGGCTCGAGAAGTCGATCAGCAGTTGGCCACTGCGCCCGCCCTCGGCAATGCCTTGCTCGCCGAATACCACCTCGCGCACCACTGCCGTGTCGGCCAGGCACAGCAACACCATGTCTGTTTCATGGCACAGTTCGGCCGGGCTGCTGGCCAGCTGCGCACCCGCGGCGACCAAGGCGGCACACTTGTCCGGGCTGCGGTTCCATACGGTCAGTGGGTAACCCGCGGCCAGCAGGCGGCGGCACATGGGCAGGCCCATCAGGCCGATGCCGGCGAATCCAAGCGAAGGTAGTGCAGTGCTCATTGATGACTCCTGACTATTCGAATAAACGGGGGCCGCTGCGCGGCCCATCGCCGGCAAGCCAGCTCCCACAGGGTTCGCGCAGCACTCAAAGTCTGCACCTCACCTGTGGGAGCTGGCTTGCCGGCGATTGGGCTGCAAAGCAGCCCCATTACGCATCCCGTAAACTGTTACCGCCACGCCGAATTGTTACTTACCTCTACCGCCTTGAACGCCATCAAGCACCAAAACGGAGCTGCTGCGCATTTTTGCGCACCAAAAAAGATCACGCCTCAGCTGTGCCCTTTACCTGAATCACGATAAACGGCGATACCACCACCGCCCAGATCTCTGGATCGCGGCTTTGCAGGTCCAGCGCCTGTTCGGCGGTCACCGGCCCAACAGTGCCATCACTACGCCACTTGGCGAAGATCTCGCTGCGATTCTCGGCCATCGCCTCGGCAACGGTGATCAGGTCCAGGCTGGTGTCGACCCAAATCAGGTCACCCTTGGCCCAGAAACGCTCCAGCGCTTTCCACTCGATGATTGCGGTCTCGCCAAGCAATTTGGCATAGAGGGTGCTTGTTTGATCAGTCATGGGTGGTATCCGCAAAATTCGGCCAATAAAAATGGCCGGCATTTTTGCAGAAAAACCCGGTTTCAAATACGTAATTTGGTCGATTGGCCCCGAAGTTGTGGGGCGGGGCCCAAGATGCAGGCAAATTGATGGCGCCTTTTTGTATCTTTGTGTCGACCATGCGACAACCCGGGGAATTGGCACTTTTAGCCCGCTTTTCAAGCGCGCAAACAGCGCTCTACACTGTACCGGTACAGTTCCGGGACATGTTCCGGGGGAAGGTGGGCTTGCGCGTTGGCATGGCCGCGCCGCAAATCCCGCCCGGTCTGTAGCCCTGGCCGCCAGGACTATAAGAATTACAACAGAATGAGTGGAGCACTATGATCAAGATTTCCAAGCTGTTCGCCGCAATGGTACTGGCCGGGGTAGCCAGCCATTCGTTTGCCGCCGATACCATCAAGATCGGGATCGCGGGCCCTAAGACCGGCCCTGTGACCCAGTACGGCGACATGCAGTTCATCGGCGCCAAGCAGGCCATCAAGGATATCAACGCCGCGGGCGGCGTCGATGGCAAGATGCTCGAAGCCAAGGAATACGACGACGCCTGCGACCCTAAACAGGCCGTGGCAGTCGCCAACAAAGTGGTCAACGACGGGGTCAAGTTCGTCATCGGCCACCTGTGCTCCAGCTCCACCCAGCCAGCGTCCGACATTTACGAAGACGAAGGCGTGATCATGATCACCCCGGCCGCCACCTCGCCGGAAATCACCGCCCGTGGTTACAAGCTGATCTTCCGCACCATCGGCCTGGACAGCGCCCAAGGCCCTGCCGCCGGCAACTACATCGCCGACCACGTCAAGCCGAAAGTGGTCGCAGTCCTGCACGACAAGCAGCAGTACGGTGAAGGTATCGCCACCGCGGTCAAGCAGACCCTGGAAAGCAAAGGCACCAAGGTTGCCGTCTTCGAAGGCCTGAACGCCGGTGACAAGGACTTCTCTTCGATCATCCAGAAGCTCAAGCAGAACAACGTCGACTTCGTCTACTACGGCGGCTACCACCCAGAGCTGGGCCTGATCCTGCGCCAGGCTCAGGAAAAAGGCCTGAAAGCCAAGTTCATGGGCCCGGAAGGCGTGGGTAACGACTCCATTTCGCAGATCGCCCAGGGCGCCTCCGAAGGCCTGCTGGTCACCCTGCCGAAGTCGTTCGATGCCGACCCGGAGAACAAGAAGATCGTCGACGCCATCAAGGCTGACGGCAAGGACCCAAGCGGCCCGTTCGTGTTCCCGGCCTACTCGGCTGTCGAGCTGATCGCCCAGGGCATCAAGGCGGCCAAGTCCGAAGACACCGACAAGGTGGCAGAAGCCATCCACGCCGGCTCCTTCAAGACCCCGACCGGCACCCTGTCGTACGACGAGAAAGGCGACCTGAAAGACTTCAAGTTCGTGGTCTACGAATGGCACTTCGGCAAGCCGAAGACCGAAGTCTCCCCTCAGTAACTGCGTGACTAAATAGCTGACCGTAGAAGCCCACTGTGCGAGCAGTGGGCTTTGTTTTACGAGGTTCATGGGCCTGATCCCCGCGATCCGGGGGCCGACCCACCTGAAAATCTTAAAACCGTCACCCGCGGTTTCCTGGCCTTACCCCCGCCAGCGAAATGCAAATCAGGTTTTTAGGAGCGCTGTAATGCCTGAGATCTACCATTTCTTCCAACAACTGGTTAATGGATTGACCATCGGCAGCACCTATGCCTTGATCGCCATCGGTTACACGATGGTGTACGGCATCATTGGCATGATCAACTTCGCCCACGGCGAGGTGTACATGATCGGTTCCTACGTGGCCTTCATCGCCCTGGCGGGCCTGGCCATGATGGGTATCCATTCGCTGCCGATCCTGATGACCGTCGCCTTCGTCGCGACCATCTGTGTCACCAGTGCCTATGGCTACAGCATCGAACGGGTTGCCTACCGCCCCCTGCGCAACAGCAACCGCCTGATCCCGCTGATTTCCGCCATCGGCATGTCGATCTTCCTGCAGAACACGGTCTTGCTGTCGCAAGACTCCAAGGACAAGTCCATCCCCAACCTGATCCCCGGCAGCTTCTCGTTTGGCCCGGGTGGTGCGGAGGAGGTCCTGGTTTCCTACATGCAGATCCTGGTGTTCGTGGTCACCCTGGTGGCCATGACCCTGCTCACCCTGTTCATCTCCCGTTCCCGCCTGGGCCGCGCCTGTCGCGCCTGCGCCGAGGACATCAAGATGGCCAACCTGCTGGGCATCAACACCAACAACATCATCGCCCTCACCTTTGTCATCGGTGCCGCCCTGGCCGCCGTGGCGGCCGTGCTGCTGAGCATGCAGTACGGGGTGATCAACCCCAACGCCGGTTTCCTGGTGGGCCTGAAGGCCTTCACCGCGGCGGTATTAGGCGGCATCGGCAGTATACCGGGCGCCATGCTCGGCGGGCTGGTGCTGGGCGTGGCCGAAGCGTTTGGCGCCGATATCTTCGGCGACCAGTACAAGGACGTGGTGGCATTCGGCTTGTTGGTTCTTGTCCTGCTATTCCGGCCGACCGGCATTCTGGGCCGCCCGGAGGTTGAAAAAGTATGAACAGAAATCTCAAACAGGCGTTCTTCAGCGCCTTGCTGGTCTGGGCCGTGGCCTTTCCGGTGCTGGGCCTGAAACTGAGCATCGACGGCATCAGCCTGGTGGTGCACAGCCAGGGCTCGTTCACCATCAGCATCATTGCCGTGTGTTCGGTGCTGATGTTCCTGCGTGTGCTGTTCGACCGGCAGTGGAGCGCGGTGATGGGCCGCCGTTCGGATCGCAAGCTGATCCCGCCGGCTGTCAGCAACTACCTGACCCTGCCGAAAACCCAGCGTTACGTGATCATCGGCCTGATTGTTGCCGCCCTGGTGTGGCCGTTCTTCGGTTCGCGCGGTGCAGTCGACATTGCCACGCTGATCCTGATCTACGTGCTGCTGGGCCTGGGCCTGAACATCGTGGTTGGCCTGGCGGGCCTGCTCGACCTCGGTTATGTCGGCTTCTACGCCGTGGGTGCCTACAGCTACGCGATGCTCTCGCACTACCTGGGCTGGAGCTTCTGGGTATGCCTGCCGATCGCCGGCCTGATGGCCGCTACGTTCGGCTTCCTGCTCGGCTTCCCGGTGCTGCGCCTGCGCGGCGACTACCTGGCGATCGTGACCCTCGGCTTCGGCGAGATCATCCGCCTGTTCCTGCGTAACCTCACCGACTGGACCGGCGGCCCCAACGGCATCAGCAACATCCCCAAGCCGGAGTTCTTCGGCCTGACCTTCGAACGCCGTGCCGCCGAGGGGATGCAGACCTTCCACGAGTTCTTCGGGCTGCAATACAACTCGATCAACAAGGTCATCTTCCTCTACCTGGTCGCCCTGCTGCTGGCCCTGCTGGCGCTGTTCGTGATCAACCGCCTGCTGCGCATGCCGATCGGCCGTGCCTGGGAAGCCCTGCGTGAAGACGAAATCGCCTGCCGTGCGCTGGGCCTGAACCCGACCATCATCAAACTCTCGGCGTTCACCCTGGGTGCCTGCTTCGCCGGTTTTGCCGGCAGCTTCTTCGCTGCGCGCCAAGGCCTGGTGACCCCGGAATCGTTCACCTTCATCGAGTCGGCGATCATCCTCGCCATCGTCGTGCTCGGCGGCATGGGCTCACAGCTGGGCGTGATTCTTGCGGCCATCGTGATGATCCTGCTGCCTGAGCTGATGCGTGAGTTCAGCGAGTACCGCATGTTGATGTTCGGTGCGCTGATGGTGTTGATGATGATCTGGCGTCCGCAAGGCCTGCTGCCTATGCAACGTCCACACATGGAGCTGCGTCGATGAGCCGCGAAATTCTGCAAGTCAGCGGCCTGAGCATGCGCTTCGGCGGCTTGTTGGCGGTCAACGGCGTGGCCCTGACCGTCAAGGAAAAACAGGTGGTGGCGCTGATCGGCCCGAACGGCGCCGGTAAAACCACCGTGTTCAACTGCCTGACAGGCTTCTACAAGCCCAGCGGCGGCACCATCCTGCTCGATGGCCAGCCGATCCAGGGCCTGGCCGGCCACCAGATCGCCCGCAAGGGCGTGGTGCGAACCTTCCAGAACGTGCGCCTGTTCAAGGAAATGACCGCGCTGGAAAATTTGCTGATCGCCCAGCACCGCCACCTCAACACCAACTTCTTCGCCGGCCTGTTCAAGACCCCGAGCTTCCGCCGCAGCGAGAAGGAGGCCATGGAACGCGCGCAGTACTGGCTGGAGAAGGTCAACCTGACCGAGTTCGCCAACCGTACCGCCGGTACCCTCGCCTACGGCCAGCAACGTCGCCTGGAAATCGCCCGCTGCATGATGACCCAGCCTCGCATCATCATGCTCGACGAGCCGGCTGCCGGCCTGAACCCGAAGGAAACCGAAGACCTCAAGGCACTGATCGCCTACCTGCGTGAGTCGCACAACGTCACCGTGCTGCTGATCGAGCATGACATGAAGCTGGTGATGAGCATTTCCGACCATATCGTGGTGATCAACCAGGGCACCCCCCTGGCCCACGGCACGCCGGAAGAGATCCGCGACAACCCTGATGTGATCAAAGCCTACCTGGGGGAAGCGTAAATGCTGAAGTTCGAAAACGTTTCCACCTTCTACGGCAAGATCCAGGCGCTGCACAGCGTCAACGTGGAAATCAACCAGGGCGAAATCGTCACCCTGATCGGCGCCAACGGTGCCGGCAAGTCGACCTTGCTGATGACCCTGTGCGGCTCGCCGCAAGCACACAGCGGCAGCATCAAGTACCTGGGTGAAGAACTGGTCGGCCAGCCGTCCTCGCACATCATGCGCAAGAGCATCGCGGTGGTGCCGGAAGGCCGCCGTGTGTTCGCCCGCCTGACCGTTGAGGAAAACCTGGCGATGGGCGGTTTCTTCACCGACAAGGGTGACTACCAGGAACAGCTGGACAAGGTGTTGCAGCTGTTCCCGCGCCTGAAGGAGCGCTATATCCAGCGTGGCGGCACCATGTCCGGTGGCGAGCAGCAAATGCTCGCCATTGGCCGGGCGCTGATGAGCAAGCCCAAGCTGCTGCTGCTCGACGAGCCCTCGCTGGGCCTGGCGCCAATCATCATCCAGCAGATCTTCGACATCATCGAACAGCTGCGCCGCGACGGCGTGACGGTGTTCCTGGTGGAGCAGAACGCCAACCAGGCGCTGAAGATCGCTGACCGGGCGTATGTGCTGGAGAACGGCCGGGTGGTGATGCAGGGGACCGGTGAGGCATTGTTGACCGACCCGAAGGTGCGCGACGCGTATCTGGGTGGTTGATTGGGGAAAGGGCCTTCGGGCCCTTTTCTTTGCCTGCAAGAAATGTATTGCCTGTGCTGGCCCTATCGCCGGCAAGCCAGCTCCCACAGGTACCCCACAATCTTCAGGGCCTGTGGAGTACCTGTGGGAGCTGGCTTGCCGGCGATAGGGCCAGCACAAGCAACCATTAACTTGTGATCCGCCACCAGCCTGCGTAACGTGGCCAGCTTTCACGGCAAGATCCCGGAGCCCGCCCCATGCGCCTTACCCCCACCCTGCTGCTCACCGCCCTGCTGCCCCTGTTCGCCGGCTGCCAGCTGATGGCTGACGCCCCTAGCGACCCGAACATCGGCACCACGCGCATGCAGGGCGAGCTGCGCGCCGCAGGCGGCCAGTTGCTGTTCAAGCCGTGCAGCGAGAACCGTACCTTCGTGATCAACGACGTCGGCGCCACCGGTATCCTGCAAGAAGCCGCCAACCTCGCCAAGGACGCCAACGACAAACTGTTCGCCGACGTCCGTGGCCGCCTCACCGGCAGCAAGCAGGCCAACAATGACGGCCAGCTGGAAGTCCGCCGGCTGTATCGCCTGGAACCTTCAACCCGGGCCTGTGAAGACCCCAATTTCAAGCAGCTGACCCTGCGCGCCAGCGGCCATGAACCCGACTGGGACATCAAGGCCAGCGGCAAGGGCATGGTGCTCAACCGTGTCGACCAGGCGCCATTGCCCCTGCCGTTCCTCGAAGAAGAAGTGCCCGGCGGCGGCCTGACCCTGACCAGCGAAGCCAACGGCCAGCATGTGGAGCTGTGGGTCGCCCCACAACGCTGCGTCGACAGCATGAGCGGCGCCGTCCACCACCTGCGCGCCGAACTGCGCATCGACGGCAAGACCCTGCAAGGCTGCGGTTACTACGGCGGCGCACGCGACAACTGATCGCCGGGCGCTTTTATCCTGCCAGTCAGGGCGGTGAACAGCTTATACTTGGCGGTTTGTGTAAAGCCGCCGGCCGCCCATGGCCGGGATACTGGACCCTGCCATGCTACGAATCACCGAACTGAAGCTGCCCCTGGACCACCCCGACGAAGCGCTGCGTGAAGCCATCGTCCAGCGCCTGGGCATCCGCGACGAGCAACTGCTCAGCTTCAACCTGTTCAAGCGCAGCTACGATGCGCGCAAGAAGAACAGCGAACTGCTGTTCATCTACACCATCGACCTGGAAGCCAGCAACGAAGCCGAACTGCTCGGCAAGTTCGCCGACGATCGCAACATCGGCCCGGCCCCGGACGTTACCTACAAGTTCGTTGGCCAGGCCCCGGCCGACCTGCAGGAGCGCCCGATCGTGGTCGGCTTTGGCCCGTGCGGCATCTTTGCCGGCCTGCTGCTGGCACAAATGGGTTTCAAACCGATCATCCTCGAACGCGGCAAGGAAGTGCGCCAACGCACCAAGGACACCTGGGGCCTGTGGCGCAAAAGCGTGCTCAACCCCGAGTCCAACGTGCAGTTCGGCGAAGGCGGCGCCGGTACCTTCTCCGACGGCAAGTTGTACAGCCAGATCAAGGACCCGCAGCATCACGGCCGCAAGGTGCTGGAAGAGTTCGTCAAGGCTGGCGCGCCAGACGAGATCCTGTACATCAACAAACCGCACATCGGCACCTTCCGCCTGACCGGCATGGTCGAGCAGATGCGTCAGGACATGATCGCCATGGGCGCTGAAGTGCGCTTCCAGGAGAAGGTCACCGACCTGCTGACTGATAACGGCCAACTGACCGGCGTGGTGCTGGAAAGCGGCGAGCAACTGCACTCGCGCCATGTGGTTCTGGCCCTGGGTCACAGCGCCCGCGACACCTTCCGCATGCTGCACGCCAAGGGCGTGTTCATGGAAGCCAAGCCGTTCTCGGTGGGCTTCCGTATCGAGCACCCGCAAACGCTGATCGACAAGGCGCGCCTGGGCAAGTACGCCGGCCACCCGAAACTCGGCGCGGCGGACTACAAGCTGGTGTATCACGCCAAGAACGGCCGCTCGGTGTACAGCTTCTGCATGTGCCCGGGCGGCACCGTGGTTGCCGCCACCAGCGAGCCTGGCCGGGTGGTGACCAACGGCATGAGCCAGTACTCCCGTAACGAGCGCAACGCCAACTCCGGCATCGTCGTCGGCATCGACCCCGAGCGCGACTACCCGGGTGGCCCGCTGGCTGGTATCGAACTGCAGGAGCGCCTGGAGGCCCACGCCTATGTGATGGGTGGCAGCAACTACCAGGCACCGGCGCAGCTGGTGGGCGACTTTGTCGCTGGCCGGCCATCGACCGCGCTGGGTAGCGTAGAGCCGTCCTACAAGCCGGGCGTGACCCTGGGTGACCTGGCACCGAGCCTGCCGGACTTCGCCATTGAGGCAATCCGCGAAGCACTGCCGGCGTTCGACCGGCAGATCAAGGGCTACAACCTGCATGATGCCGTGCTGACCGGGATCGAGACGCGTACGTCGTCGCCGTTGCGGATTACCCGTGGTGAGGATTACCAGAGTCTGAACATGAAGGGACTGTTCCCGGCGGGTGAAGGGGCTGGTTATGCGGGCGGGATCCTGTCGGCGGGCGTCGATGGCATCCGGATTGCCGAGGCGGTGGCGCGGGATATGCTCGGCCTGTAATGTTGTATTGCCTGTACCGGCCTCTTCGCGGGTAAACCCGCTCCTACACCGGACATCGTCCCCTTGTAGGAGCGGGTTCACCCGCGAAGAGGCCCTGACAGGTATCAGAAATATCCAATACAAACATCAGACTTCCCCTCCCCCATCCTTCCCAAACTGCATCTAGGCTTGCAACAGCCCAGCCAGCAACACCATATAACAAAAACGAATATAGTTTTTGTTTTAAAGCATACTGCCACAGGCTAGGGTGTACGCCCGTTCCATTCGTAAACTGCTCATGGAGAGCCTATAGCCCGTGCGTAGCCTGTTTACCCGCTTCTTCCAGCTCGAAGCCGCCAGCGGCCTGCTGCTGATCGCCGCCGCCGTATTGGCCCTGGTTATCAACAATTCGTCACTGTCCTACCTGTACAGCGGCCTGCTCGACGTTCCCGTCGCTGTTCAGGTCGGCGCACTGAACATCGCAAAACCGTTGCTGCTGTGGATCAACGACGGCCTGATGGCCCTGTTCTTCCTGCTGATCGGCCTTGAGGTCAAACGCGAGGTGGTCGACGGCCACCTGTCCAAACCCTCGCAGATCGTGCTGCCTGCCACGGCCGCGATCGGCGGCATGGTGGTGCCGGCGCTGATCTACTGGTTCATCAACCGCGAAGACCCCGCCGCCGTGGCCGGCTGGGCGATCCCCACGGCCACCGACATCGCCTTCGCCCTCGGCGTGCTGGCCCTGTTGGGCAAGCGCGTGCCGGTGTCGCTGAAGCTGTTCCTGATGACCCTGGCGATCATTGACGACCTGGGCGCGATCATCGTCATCGCCCTGTTCTACTCCGGCACCTTGTCGAGCGTATCGCTGCTGCTGGCTGCGGCTTGCCTGGTGGTGCTGGTGGCCATGAACCGGCTGGGCGTGGTCAAGCTCGGTCCGTACATGGTCATTGGCCTGATCTTGTGGGTCTGCGTGCTCAAGAGCGGTGTACATGCCACCCTGGCCGGTGTCGCCCTGGCCCTGTGCATCCCGCTGCGCACACGCAACGCCGAATCTTCGCCACTGTTGGCGCTGGAACATGCCCTGCACCCATGGGTGGCCTACGCCATCCTGCCACTGTTTGCCTTTGCCAATGCCGGCGTTTCACTGGCCGGCATGACCCTGGACAGCTTCACCCACCCGGTACCGATGGGCATCGCGGTTGGCCTGCTGCTGGGCAAGACCGTGGGGGTTTTCGGCCTGACTTGGCTGGCGGTCAAGCTGCGCCTCGCCGCGCTGCCAGCGGGTGCCGGCTGGGGGCAATTGCTGGGGGTGGCGATACTCTGCGGCATTGGCTTTACCATGAGCCTGTTCGTTGGCTCGCTGGCCTTTGTCCCGGGCAGCAGTGACTACGCCGGCATGGACCGCATGGGCATCCTGACCGGCTCGTTCTTCGCGGCTGTAATCGGCTACGCCGTCACCGCCATGGCCAGCCGCAAGAACATCACCGGCTGACGTGGCTGCCGCATAAAAAACCCCGACTGGCGCAAGCCAGTCGGGGTTTTGTTTTACTGCGCTGCGGTCAGTGCGAGACGCGGCTGGTACCGTCAACGGTCATGATGCGCACGCGGTCGCCAACGCGGAAGATTTCATTCTCCTGCACGGCCTGCACATAGGCACGCATGCTGCCGTCGTCTTCACGCACAGTGATTTCGACGCCTTGGGTGCGGGTCAGGCCTTCTTCAGCAGCGGAACCGGCCAGGCCACCGGCCACGGCACCGATTACTGCGGCAACGATGCTGCCACGGCCACCACCCACGGCACTGCCGGCAACGCCACCGACGATGGCGCCAGCACCACCGCCGATCGGGGTCTTGGTACCCTCGATCTTGACCGGACGCAGGGATTCGATGGTGCCCATACGTACGGTTTGCACGCGGCGGGCCTCATCACGGGAGTAGCTGTCACCGGTCAGGCTTGAGGCGCAGCCCCCCAGCAGCAGCGACATGGTGGTAAAGGTTGCCACCAGCAAAGCGGATTTACGCATGGGTAAAGTCTCCATAAGTCAGGTGCTTATTAGACGCTGCACATTGACGGCTGTCACGGTACAAACCTAATAAAATTGTTTTCATTCAGCGGGGGTACAGCCAGTACAGCTGTGCCATGGCGCTTCAATTGAGACCAAGGATAGCCATGGATTACTTCATCGTCGTGGTTACAACCGTTGCCGGGTTGTATTTCCACGGGTGGTTATATGTGCGCATGCGCCGCTGGATGGACCGTGACTTGGCATTGTCGCTGGCGGGGACGGACCCGGGGAAGCGGGACTTTATGTTGAAGCGGCTGGAGCAGGCGCGGGTGGAGAAGGTGAAGCGCAAGGAACTGGCGGGGTGGTTGGAGCGGCAGGCGGCGGGGTATTCGGGGTAAGTTAGAGATTGCTGGGGCCGCGTTGCGGCCCTTTCGCGACGCAAGGCCGCTCTTACAAGTTGCCTGATGCGCGATCCCATGTAGGAGCGGCCTTGTGTCGCGACAGGACCGCGCAGCGGTCCCGGCGATATCAGGGCGCCAGGCGCTCGCGCAGCCACTGCCCATCAACCGACCGATAGTTCAGCCGGTCATGCAAACGACTCGCGCGCCCCTGCCAGAACTCGATACGCTCAGGCAGCAACCGGTAGCCGCCCCAATGCTCCGGGCAATGCGGCTGGGTATCCGAGAACCGCGCTTCGGTGGCCTTGACCAGGCCCTCCAGCTCCTCTCGCCCGGCAATCACCCGGCTCTGCGGCGACGCCCAGGCACCCAGGCGGCTACCCAGCGGGCGCACCTGGTAGTAGTCGTCCGACTCCTTGGCCGAAACCTTGACCACCCGCCCCTCGATACGCACCTGACGCTCCAGCGCCGGCCAGAAGAAGGTCATGGCTGCAAACGGGTTGGCCTGCAGTTGCTGGCCCTTGGCGCTGTCGTAGTTGGTGAAGAAGGTGAACCCCTGCTCATCGAGCCCCTTCAGCAGCAAAACACGGCAATGCGGGCGGCCTTCGCCGTCCACGGTGGCCAGGGTCATGGCGTTGGCTTCCACCGGTGCCTGCTCGGTTTTCACCGCATCGGCAAACCACTGGTGGAACAGGGCAAACGGCTCGCCCGGCGCCTGGGCTTCAGCCAGGCCATCACGGGTGTAGTCGCGGCGCATATCGGCCAGGGATTGGGTCATTACTGCGTTCCTTGACGATCAGTTGGTCTTCGCAGGGCTGTTGGCAGCTACTTTTTTATCAGCGGTAGCTTTTTTGGCGGCCGGCTTGGCTGGCGCGGCTTTTTTCTTGGCGGCCGCCTTTGCAGGGGCCTTGGCCTTGGCTACCGGCTTTTTCGCCGCAGGCTTGGCAGCTGGCTTGCTGTCGGCGGCCTTGGCGGCGGGTGCCTTGGCATCCTGTACCGCTACCACGGAAGCCGGGACGGGTGCCGGCGCAGCCTGCTGGTACTTGGCCAGCAGTGCGACCATGGTGTTTTGCGGGGTCAGCAGCATTTCCACGCGACGGTTAAGGGCACGGCCCTCGGCGCTGTCGTTGGCGGCACGAGGCATCACCGAACCCATACCCTTGAGGGTCAGGCGGTCACGCTGCAGGCCACTGAGGCGGAAGATGGCCGACACCGAAGCGGCGCGCTCCAGGCTGAGCTTCTGGTTGGCAGCAGCGGCACCACTGGTGTCGGCATGGCCCAGTACCAGCACGGCAGTCTTCGGGTCGCCTTCGACCGTCTTGGCCACGCGGGTGATCGGGCCGAGGGTCATGGGCAGCAGCATGTTCGGGCGGTCCGGGTTATACGAGCTGTCCACCGGGAGGGTCACGGCCAGTACGTTATCGCGGCGCTCCAGCTCCAGCTTGCTGTCCTTGATCGCTTCGCGCAGCTTGGGCTCGTACTCGTCCAGCCAGGCCTGGGTTGCCTTCTGGTCGATCTTTGGTACCACTGGCCCCTTGGCTTGCTTTTCATCGCCGCCGAACGGCCACCACCAGCGGCTGGCGCTTTCGGATTTGGCGTCGGCCTTGGCCACTTTTTCAGTAACGGCTGCCTTCACTTCCTGCTCGGCGACCTTGTCCGAACCGAAAGGCCACCAGCTGGAACCGCCCTCCTTGGCGCCCTGCGGGGAGTGGCTGGCGCAACCGGTAACGGCGGTCAGGCACAGGGCGAGTGCTAAGGTTTTATGTGAAGACATCAGCGATACACCATGAAATAGAAAGATATTTTGCCTAGGCACTTCAGGCGTTGGCATTGAGGATAGTCAAAGGGGTGGGGCAATACCCGCATTACCCGATCAAAGGCAACTGGCAAGGACACGTACCAGTTTTTGCGCACGCGGGTCCATGAGTACATACGGGCCGAGGGTATTGACCACGAAACCGAAGGCCACATCGTGCTCCGGGTCGGCAAAGCCGACCGAGCCACCGGCACCGGGGTGGCCGAAGGCGCGGGCGCCCAGGCCAAAGGTGGCGTTGGCCACGTCAGGCTGGTCAAGCATGCAGCCCAGGCCGAAACGGGTCTGGGTGAGTAAGGTGCGGTCCTGGCCGAGGCTGTGCTCGCGGGTCAACTCATCGAGCAGTTCGGATTCGAGCAGGCTGCCATCCAGCAGGCCGGCATAAAAGCCCGCCAGGCTGCGGGCGTTGCCATGGCCGTTGGCTGCAGGCTGCTGCATGCGCCGCCATTCCGGCTTGTTGGTGCTGGTCAGGATCGCTGGCGGGTTGGTGAAGGCACGGGTCGACAGGGCCTCGGGCTCGCGCATGGTCACCTGCAGCAAGCGCTGTGCAGCGGCATCGCCGGGGTTGCCCTTGCCACGGGCGATGTGCGCCACGCGGTCGAAGTCTTCGTCGGCCAGGCCAACATGGAAATCCAGCCCCAGCGGGCGAGCGGTGCGGGCCACGATCGAGTCACCGGGGCCACGGCCATCGGCACGACGGATCAGTTCGCCGATCAGCCAGCCGTAAGTGATAGCCGCATAACCGTGTTCTGTGCCAGGTGTCCACCATGGCGTCTCGGCCGCCAGGGCATCGACCATGGTCTGCCAGTCATACAGGGCTTCAGCCGGCAGCAGCTCACGAATGGCCGGCAGGCCGGCACGGTGGCTGAGCAACTGACGCAAGGTGATCGACTGCTTGCCGGCCTGGGCGAACTCGGGCCAGTAGTTGGCCACTGGGGCATCGAGGGCCAGCTTGCCCTCGCCAACCAGCTGCAACGCGGTAACAGCGGTAAAGGTCTTGGTGCAGGAAAACAGGTTGGCGATGGTGTCGCTGTGCCAGGCCTGCTGGCCGTCCTTGTCGGCACTGCCGGCCCACAGGTCGACAACAGTCTCGCCGCCAACCTGAATACACAGCGCGGCGCCACGCTCCTGGGGATCATCGAACAGCGCGGCAAAGGCTTCGCGCACGGCTTCGAACTTCAGCTCATAGTGACCCTGGATCTGCACCCGCTGCTCTCCGTACGACCATATTCAAAAAGGTGTGCATTGTTTCAGTAGTTTGGCGTTTTGCAAACTGGCTTGGGCCGGGTGGTCGCGATGAGTGGCACCCGAAGCGAACGCAACCCTTGTAGGAGCGGCCTTGCGTCGCGATGGGGTGCGCAGCAGCCCCAAGATCTCCGCGCAACACACAAACTGCCGGGGCTGCTGCGCAGCCCATCGCGACGCAAGGCCGCTCCAACACTTCAGACCGCGTGCGGCTGACGCTAGGGCGCTGGTTTTTCCAGTTGGGTTCGCAGGTGGGCCATGACCTGCAGGTTGCTTTTGCGCACGGCATCGACAAAGCCCGGGTACGGCATGTCCGTGATCGCCACCAGCCCGAGGTGGCCGTTTTCGCCGTCGAGCAATCGGCCGCTGGCCGGCTGGTCGAGGTACTGGAACCAGTGCGCGCCGACGATCATCGGCTGCTCAAGCGCTGCCTTGAGGAAATTGCCATAGGCCGGGCCACGGTCTTCTTCGCGCACCAGCTCCAGCGGCCCGGGCCAGAACGGCCCGCGATCACGCGAGCCAAACTGGAACTCGGACACCAGCACGGGCTTGTCCAGCTCGGCCAGACGGGTGAAGTCGTAGCCGTCCTGCGGCTTGAGGGTGTAGAAATTGAAGCTGAGCACATCGCAGAACTCGGCGCAGGCCTTGACGGCCTCCGGCGTGCTGACGGCATAACGACCACCCAGCAACAGGTGGTTGGGGGCATGCCACTTCAATGCATCAGAAATGGTCTTGAAGTAGGTTTCGGCAAATACCTGCTGGAAATGCTGGTAGTCACGCTCGATTTCCGGATGTTCCGGGCTGGGCAGTGGCGCTTCGAAGCCCGGGTCTTCCATCAGTTCCCAGGCAGTCAGTTCGATGCCCCAGGCCTTGGACAGCCCCTCCTGGTTGCGGTACTTGTCGCGCAACTGCTTGAGGAAAGCGCGCTTGGCCGGCACGTCGGTGGTCAGGCGCAAGGTGCCGTAGGCCAGGCCATAACGGGCCTTGGGGTCGTCACCCGGTGCAGCCCAGGCCAGCTCGTTGTCGGCGAAATAGCCAATCAGCCAAGGGTCATCACGGTGATCGCGGGCGGCAATGGCCACGGCACGTTCGGTAGCCATCGCAAAGCGCGGGTCGAACGGGTCGGGCATGCGGCCCCACCAGTCCATGCCAGTGCTGATGCTGGCGTAATCGCCAACGATCGACAGCGGCAAGGTATATGGCATACGCCTGGCCTGGTCGAGGGCTGGCTCACTCCAGTTACCAATCGTGTTGAAACCCCATGCCTGCAAACGGTCAAGTGCATGCGCCTGCCAGCGTGTTGCATCCAGCGCCAGCGGTGGGCAAGCGGCCGGCTGCCCTTCTACCGGAGGCGGGCAGGGTTTGCCATAGGTACGCTGCAGGTTGGCGGCATAGAAGTCGAACCAGCGCCCTTTCTTGAAATGGCGCCCTTGCGACGAGGTGTTGCCATCGTCGTTGTTGCCTTCGCCGTAGAACGCGGCCAGTGCATCACCCTCACCCGGCAATGCCTTGAACATGGTTTCGCGACTGGCGGTGTAGGTACGCCCGCCGTCGGCTGCCACGGCATTCACCCCCAGCGAGTAGAACGGGTGCCCTTCCGGCGTTACCAGGTACCAGCGGCCATCGCGTTTTTCGGTACGGAAGAAGCCCTTGGCCGCAAACGCCGGCCCGGCCACCAGGCCACCATAGGCATCCAGATGCTGCTTGCCACGCTCTGCCAGCCAACCCTTGAGCTGCTGTTGCTCACGGCTATCGGCTGCCTTGAGCTGGTCGTCATTGGTAACCTTCTCGGGCCAGTTGCCACGGGTGGATTGGCCGTACGCATCGATCAATGCGTGATAGGCCGCCTTGTAGGCCTGGTCGTCGTCCTGGATACCCACCCGCTCGATCAGCAGGTTCTGCGCGACCTTGGGGTTGGGGATGCTGAGGCTGATCGAGGCCACCTGCTTGAGGTCGACCGCACCCGCGCTGCTGGTCAGCAACAGGCGCTGGCCAGCATGGTTCCAGGGCATCGGTGGGCCGGCGCGCATGCCCTGGCTGAGTGGCGAACTGGCCGTCAGCGGCACCATCACGGTTTGCGCGGGGCCGGCCGGCAGGTCGATACGGCTGGTCAAGGTACGGCCATCGCTACCTTGCACCGTAACATCCACGGTCAGCGCCCAGTCCATGGCACTTTGCAGGCGCAAGGTGAGGAACTGCCCGCTGGACCAGTCCCAGACCCCACCTTGCGGGCTCAGGCGCAGGGTCGGCCGCTGGGCGGGGTTGAACACCACACGCCGCAATACCTCGCCTTCAGCCGTTTGCTCCGCGTTGTACTGCGGCATGCCGGCATCCTCGGTCGCCACATTGACCACCGAGGCCGGGCGCACGAAGCTGAACAGCGTCTGCTGCCCGGCCAGCAAGGGCGAGCTGAACAACAGGGCGAAAACGGCAGGCAAGGTACGGCGGACCATAAGGCTGAGGCTCTCCTTCAGGGCCGTCATGGCCCAGGACTGAGTAAAGGACAACGCGCCGCAGCAAGTGCTCCGGCGGTCAGGAAATCTCCCGCCGGAACGGCGGCAGCGCATTGAGAATAGCCTTGCCGTAGCGCTGGGTGACCAGGCGCCGATCCAGCAAGGTGATGACGCCGCGATCCTGCTCGGTACGCAGCAGGCGGCCGCAGGCCTGGATCAACTTGAGCGAGGCGTCGGGCACGGCAATTTCCATGAACGGGTTGCCTCCGCGCGCCTCGATCCACTCCGACAACGCCGCTTCGACCGGGTCGTCGGGTACGGAGAACGGAATCTTGGCGATGACCACGTGTTCACAGTACGCCCCCGGCAAGTCGACCCCTTCGGCAAAGCTGGCCAGGCCGAACAGCACGCTGTGCTGGCCATCGTCGACCCGCGCCTTGTGCTTGTTCAGGGTTTCCTGCTTGGACAGGTTGCCCTGGATCAGCACCAGCTTGCGCCAGTCACGGTCCAGCCCATCGAACACGTCCTGCATCTGCTTGCGCGAAGAGAACAGCACCAGCGCGCCGCGGGCATCTTCGACGATATTCGGCAGCTCGCGGATGATCGCTGCCGTGTGCGCCGCCGCGTCGCGTGGGTCGGCCTGCAGGTCGGGGACCCGCAGCAGGCCGGCATCACCATGCACGAACGGGCTGGGCACCACGCAGGTAACCGCATCACGCGGCAGCCCGGAGCGCATGCGGAAGCGGTCGAACTTGCCCAGCGCAGTCAATGTCGCCGAGGTCACCAGCGCGCCATGGGCCACGCTCCACAGGCTTCGACGCAGCATTTCGGCAGCGAGGATGGGGCTGGCGTTGACTTCGATGTCGAACAGCGCACCACTTTCGGCGAGGGTCAGCCAGCGCGCCATTGGCGGGCTGTCTTCCGGGTCTTCGGCGGTAAAGGCCGTCCACAGCTCCCAGTTGCCCTGGGCACGTGTGACCAGGCTGCCGAACAGCGGGTACCACTCTTCGGCCTGGTGGCTGGCGATACCAATGCTGACCTCGCCGTCCATGCCTTCCTTGAGCAGGTCGGCCAGGCGGGTGAACAGGTCGTTGAGGCGGGCAAAGCCTTTTTTCAGCTCGATGCCCACTTCGCGGATTTGCTCCGGTACCACGCCACCCTCGAAGCGGTAACGCGGGCGCTCACGGCCTTCGGTATCTTCGCTGGGGCGGAAGTCGGCCACCTGCTCGCACAAGGTGAACATGAACTGCTGCTGGGTGCGCACTTCACGCGCAAGCTCCGGCACCTGCTCGATGTACTTGCCCAGGTCACCGGGCAGCGGATGCTGGGCCAGCAGCTTGGTCAGGTTCTTGGCGGTCTGCTCCAGCCAGTCGGCGGTGGAGCGCAGGCGCGAATAATGGGCGAAATGGCCGATGGCCTTGTCCGGCAGGTGGTGGCCTTCGTCAAACACGTACATGGTGTCACGCGGGTCGGGTAAAACCGCACCACCGCCCAGGGCCAGGTCGGCCAGCACCATGTCGTGGTTGGTGACGATCACGTCGACCTTGCCCATGCCTTCGCGGGCCTTGTAGAACACGCACTGCTGGAAGTTGGGGCAGTGGCGGCCGGTGCACTGGCTGTGGTCGGTGGTCAGGCGGGCCCAGTCCTGGTCTTCCAGTGCTTCGGGCCAGCTGTCGCGGTCGCCGTCCCAGCGGTTGCCGGCAAGCTTCTCGATCATGCTGTTGAACAGCTTCTGGCTGCGCTCGTCGACTTCGATGTGGAAGCCTTCTTCCTCGAACAGCTGGGCGGTGGCCGACTGGGCGTGGCCTTCCTGCAACAGGATGTCGAGCTTTGACAGGCACAAGTAGCGGCCACGGCCTTTGGCCAGGGCGAAGCTGAAATTCAGGCCGCTGTTGCGCATCAGGTCGGGCAGGTCCTTGATGACGATCTGCTCTTGCAGGGCCACGGTTGCGGTGGCAATCACCAGGCGCTTGCCGGCTGCCTTGGCGGCCGGGATCGCGGCCAGCGCGTAGGCGACCGTCTTGCCGGTACCGGTGCCCGCCTCCACCGCCACCACGGCAGGCTCGCCAGCACGGCGGCCTTCATCGTCGCAGGCGATGTCGCCAAGTACTTTGGCCACTTCGGCGATCATCAGGCGCTGGCCATAGCGCGGCTTGAGGCTCTTGGCTTCGAGAAAACGCGTATAGGCGCCCTGGATGGTGGCTTTGAGTTCGGTGCTGATCATGGTCTGCAAGCGCCCGGAGGGCTGGATATATTTTCAGTGTTTCGCATGGGGCGGCTATCATACCCCGCTATTGCCCTTTGTGCCGCATGGAGATCCGGATGCTCGCCTTTGCCCTGCCCTACACACTGCATGTTCTGGCCGCCCTGGTATGGGTCGGCGGCATGTTCTTCGCCTGGCTGGTGCTACGCCCGGCAACGGTTGCAGCCCTGGAAGGGCCTGCCCGCCTACGCTTGTGGGTGGAAGTTTTCCGACGCTTCTTTGGCTGGGTCTGGCTGGCGGTGGCGATTTTGGCGATCAGTGGTATCGGCATGTTGCACATGCGCTTCAGCGGTTTCGAGACGGCGCCGAAGTATGTGCAGGTGATGATAGGTGGCGGGATCGCCATGTTTGCCTTGTTCATGCGCATTCAGGCGTTGCTGCTGCCGGAACTGAAAGCAGCGGTGCAGGCCGAGGACTGGCCGGCGGGTGCGGCCGTGCTGGGGCGGATTCGGCGGATGGTGGGGGTCAATTTGCTGCTGGGCCTGGCGGTGGTAGCCGTTGCCAGTTCGCGGCTGATGATCTGAGAGGTTTTACACTGTACTTGTAGGAGCGGCCTTGCGTCGCGATGGGCTGCGCAGCAGCCCCTGATTTCAGTGAATACGCATAAATTGCCGGGGCTGCTGCGCAGCCCATCGCGACGCAAGGCCGCTCCTACAAGGGATCGCGGTGAGGTTCACAGGCCCTGCAGGATCAGCTCACCCTCAGCCCCCGCCAAGCCAGGCTGGCCTGGTTGCCCGGGCCGGCCATTGGCGCCAGCGCTGGTGCTGTACACCAGGCACCCCTTGCTCGCCCCGCCTTTACCGGCTTTACCTGCCGCCCCGGGTTTGCCCGGCGCACCGCCATCCAGGCGCACGACTATGCGTTCCTGCGCAAAGCCCTGCGGCACGCTCAGGCGAACGCGCCCGCCCGGCGCACCATCATGCCCGTTGCCACCATCATCGCCATTGGCACCACGGCTGGCCTGGCCCCAAGTGCAGCCACCGGCTTCGCCGTTGCCACCATCGAGCCCCACGTAACCGGGTGCACCGGCGCCGCCACGGGCATCGATCACTACCCGCTCGGCATCCACTTCAGCCAGTTTCAGGTCCAGGCTGCGGCCGGAACGGGCTGCCCGCTGGTAGTTACCCGCCGCCCCCGTGGCACTGAACTCGCTGCCCTCGCCCAACCGCGCGCTGCGTGCCTCGATCAGTAGCGGGGTCTCGGAAGGCGCAACAACGATGCGCGCATCACGCCCCAGCTCTAGCTGGTCGACCGTCAATTGCGCGAGCGACGCAGGCAGCATCAGGGTTGCTGCGTCAGCAACACGCAAATGCGCAAGGTGCACGCTGGCCGACTTGTCGGGCAGGCGCAACATGGAATTGGCGGCAACGTCCAGGCTCTCGGCCTGGGCAAAAGGGGCCGCCAACAAGGCCAACAACATCAGATTACGCATTTCGTGGCGCCTCCTGCGCACGGGGGATAGACATGACATGGAAGATACCCGTCAACAGGATCTGCAAGCGATCGAACCAGCGATGGCTGCGCCCGCGCAAGCTGGCGTTGAAGAACAGTACTTCAAGCAGATGCAGGCTCAGCAGAAAAATGCCAACGGCATTGATCAACAAATTGAAAGGCAACGGTTGTGGCATCAGCTGATTGAACAGCACCACACCCCAGAAAGCGACCGTCAGGACCTTGCCCAGGCCCAGGATGAACTTCATACCCGCCCCCTAGATTGTTGTTATGTCGAGACGGCCCGAGCGAGCGGGCCGTGCGACCCACATTAACTGCAATGCCAAGGCAGGCGCCAGCACCGCTCAGTTGAGGTGCAGCTCCACCCGTCGGTTGCGCGCGCGACCCTCTTCGGTTTCGTTGTCGGTGACCGGCTCGCTTTCGCCGCGCCCCTGGCTGGTGACCTTGCCCGGCTCCAGGCCCTGGCCGATCAGGTACTCGGCCACGCTACTGGCGCGGCGCTCGGAAAGCGCCTGGTTGTAACTGTCGGATCCGACGCTGTCGGTGTGCCCGATCACTTTGACCTTGGCGATTGTCGGTGAGTTGAGTTGCGCCACCAGGCCTTGCAGGCGCTGTTTGGCAGCGCCGGTCAGCTCGGCAGAATCGAAAGCGAACATCACCGCGCCGTTGTCATCAAGGATGATCACATCCGGCGAGGGCTCGGGAGCAGTGGCAGGTGCTGTCGCCGGGTACTCCTTCAGCGGGCAGCCCATATGGTCGACCGGCGTGTTGGCGGGGGTATCGGGGCAGTAGTCGCGGCGATCAAAAATACCATCGCCATCTTCGTCACCGTCCTGGGCAAAGCAGATCAGCCCGCCGGCGACAGCGCCCAGGGCACCGCCCGCTGCAGCCCAGGTAGAACTTTCGATAGCGCCCAGGCCGCCACCGACCAAGCCGCCCAGCACGCTGCAAATGGGCCAGGTCCTTTGGTTGAGGGGCGCGCTGCCATCGCTGTGCGTGGCGCAGCCCCCGAGCAGGCTGGCAGCGACCAACAGCGGTAGAGCCGCCTTCGACATCACACTCATGCTGAATGCTCCTGTGTCACTGGCCACAAACGGCGGACCGGCTTCAAAGCGCGCCCGTGCCACTGCTCAAGGCACGGGCATACGCCGTTTCAACGCTGGATCTTGATTTCGGTACGACGGTTCATGGCACGCCCTTCAGCCGTGGCATTGTCCGCTACCGGTTGGGTTTCACCGGCACCGACCACCGAAATGAAGCTACTGCGCGGGACCCCTTCCTCGACCAGGTAATCGGTCACCGAATGGGCACGGCGCTCGGACAGTTTCTGGTTGTAGCTGTCGGAGCCGACGCTGTCGGTATGGCCGCTGACGCTCAGGCGCGCAGATGGCGCTTCCTGTTTCAGGCGCGTGGCAATGGTATTGAGGCGTTCCTTGTCGCTGGCGGTCAGGCGCGCAGAGTCAAACTGGAAGTGCACATCGCGGATGACGATGACTTCTTCCTTCTGCACCACCACTTCCTCGACCACCGCAGGTGCTGGTGGCGGGCAGCCATCGGCATCAACCTGCACACCACGCGGCGTGCCAGGGCACTTGTCGCGGCTGTCCGGCACGCCATCGCCATCCTCGTCGCCATCACCATGGGCCCAGCAATAGCCCGCTGCCAGGCCACCGCCGAGCAACGCACCCCAGCCAGCCCAGCTGGAACTCTCGATGGCGCCCAGGGCGGCGCCGCCTACACCCCCGACGGCGGCACATTTCGGCCAGTCGGTTTTTTGCAAACCTGCACAACCAGTCAACACACTGGTGAGCAGTACCAGGGGTATCGCTGTGCGTACTATGCTCATTTCATTGCTTCTCCTAGGGGAATCGGCATATGGCCGATCTCTGGGAGTAAAGACCGCGCATTCCAATGCTGCCAGCAATAAGCCACGACGCGGTCACATGCCTCTTTGCCCGCACGCTGCGGCCCGCTAGTCTTGGACGACTTGAACGAGGATTGGCAATGACCGACGGTTTTTCCCAACGCACCCCACAGCAAGCCCTCGCAGCCTTGCTCGAGCGTTTTACTCCGCAACGCCTGCTGCTGGTGGGCACGCGCTTCCCGGCACTGGACGCCTTTGCCCAAGCGCACCCGCAAGTGACGATTGCAACGGCTGCCCCTGGCCCGCTGCCGGCAGAACTGGCAGCCCAGCGCTTTGACCTGGCGGTGCTGGTGGACTGCCTGGAACACCTGCCCAAGCGCACCGGCCTTGAGTTGCTGGGCGGTATTCGCAACCTCAATGCCAGCCGGGTTGCCGTGCTGGCCGACCTGGCCGCGTGCGGCTGGCAGGACACCGACTTCTTCGCCCTGGCCCTGTCGGCCAGCGAGAAATTCTGCCGTGACCAGCAGGTCTTGAGCCTGTTCACCTATGATCTACATGATTACAAGCAGGTCCCGGACTGGCTCAATGCCCGGTTCTGGGCCAACCCTGAAAACTTTGGCAAGTACTGGTGGTAATGATGAGTGTCTCGGTCTGCCCTTGTGGCAGTGGCAACCTGCTTGACGCGTGCTGCGGGCATTACCATGCCGGTACCCCGGCACCGGATGCCCAGACGCTGATGCGCTCACGCTACAGTGCCTACGTGCTGGGCCTGGTCGACTATCTGGTGGCAACTACCCTGCCGGCCCAGCAAGCCGGCCTGGACCGCGCCGCCATGGCCGCCTGGAGCGCCCAGAGCACTTGGCTGGGCCTGGAAGTGGAAAGCGCCGAGGTGCTGGGTGGCCAACCGGAGCACGGTTTTGTCACCTTCACTGCGCGCTGGCACGACGCGGACGGTGACCACCAGCACCGCGAGCGCTCGGCGTTCGTGCAGCACGCCGGGCGCTGGTATTTCATCGACCCCACGATCGACCTCAAGGCCGGGCGCAACGACCCTTGCCCTTGCGCCAGCGGGCAGAAATTCAAGAAATGCTGCGCCAGTTACGTGGAGAACTGAGCATGATCCAACGCGCCCGTCTGCTGCTACTCGGTACGCTGATGGCATGGTTGACGGGCTGCGCCAGTTGGGGCAGTGACGACTGGCGCGAACCTCAAGTGCACCTGGTCGAGGTCGAAACGGTCAAGGCCAGGCTGCTGCAGCAAGAGTTCGTTTTGCACGTGCAGGTCGACAACCCCAATGACAGCCGCCTGTTCATCCGCAACCTGTCGTATGCCGTGCGCCTCAACGACCTGCTGCTGGTGCAGGATGAAGAAAGCCTTTGGCGCAGCGTGGGCGGGCACGCCCGGCGCACGTTCAAGATCACCGCGCGCACCAACCTGTGGCAGCACCTGAAACCACTGGCCAAGTTGCTCAAAAGCGGAGAACCGCTGCATTACACCCTGCAGGCCGAACTGGCGACCGGGTTGATCATTCATCGGGACCTGCACTTATCGCGCAGTGGTGAGATAATCCCCGGTGATCATTTCCCGGAGTAACCCTGCAATGTCCCAACAACCCCACGTTCATGGCCCTGACTGCAACCACGACCATGATCACCACCATGACCACGATCACGGCCATGTGCACGGCCCGCACTGCAACCACGGCCACCAGGAGCCGGTGCGTAACGCCCTGAAGGACGTTGGCCGTAACGACCCGTGCCCGTGCGGCAGCGAGAAAAAGTTCAAGAAGTGCCACGGCGCCTGATAACTGCACACCAGGCCAGCATTTAGCCGGACCCATGTGGGAGCGGGCGAGCCCTAATGCCAGTCAGCTAAGCAATTTGGGGCCGCGTTGCGGCCCATCGCCGGCAAGCCAGCTCCCACACAGGCTGTGTGAAAACCTCCCGACCGATGTAGCTGTTCAAAAAACATCCTAAAAATCGCGCTCTTACGCAAAATATGGGTCTGCTGAGCAGCCAACTCTTTTCAGATTTCACGTTCGAGCGCGATCATCGAAAAGTGACGGGGGTTTTCACACAGCCTGCACAGGTGCGGCGCATGGCTTGAGATCAGTGCATTTGGTGTGGGAGCTGGCTTGCCTGCGATGGGCTGCGCAGCAGCCCCAGTAGCCTTAACTGACTGGCATTAGGGCGAGCCCGCGAACACTGGCCATGCCGGTGCCATTCACCGCGTCGCATGCTTCGCGGGCACGCCCGCTCCCACAGGGATTGCGCAGGGTTATGCAGCCTTGCGCCGGTTCGCCCCCAGCAAATCCTGGTACCACAGGCCGGCGTCATAGGCGATGGTTACCAGCGTGGTGCCGGCATAACGCGGGTGTTGGGCCATGCGCTGGGCAACCGCGAGGCAGGCCGCAGCAGTGTTACCGACAAAAATGCCACTCTGCATGTAGAACCAGCGCTGGGAAGCCAGCATCTCCGGGTGTTGCACCTGCGCCCGCTCATCCACCAGCGACCAGTCCATGAACGGCGGGCACACCCCCACCGCCATGCCCTCAAAACGGTGATCGGTGAACACGCCAGCCCTCGAGTCACAGCCACTGGGGTCGACCAGCACCGTAGACACCTCGAAACCATGGTCCTTCAGCCCCAAGGTGATCCCGGTGAAGCTGGCGCCCGTACCTGCGCAACCGACAAACAGGACCTCCTTGCCAGCCCCGGCATTGGTCAATTGCAGCGCCAACTCGCTGGCTGTCTGGTAACGGTGGGCCTCGATACCCACCGGGTTGTTGAACTGGTCGGTATAAAAGTATGACTTGCCCAGTGCAGCCTGGTTTTCCAGGTGGTGCATGACCACATCCTTGGGTGTGGCACCGGCCATCAGCATGTCCTTGCCGATCAACCGGGCACCAAAGCACTCCAGTAAATCCCGCTTGGTCTGGCTGAAGCTCAGCCCCACCGCCAGCTCTACGTCGACCTGGTACTTGTGGCAGGCCGCCAGCAAGCCGAAGCCGAAACTGCCACCGGTTTTTTCGATGACGGTTGTCACCCCGGGGATGATGTCGCCAATGCGCACTGCATGTTCGACGATGCGCCGGGCCGCCCGGTACTTGTGGCTGCCGCCCGGGTTGTTCATTTCCAGCTTGGTGTAGATGCGATCACTGACACTGATGAGCTCGCTCATTTGCGGCCACCTTCCATTGAAGTCTGCAGGCAGGCCTTGTTCTGCAGCAGGCCGGCAGTGGCAACCAGCAGCCCGATGCACAGGGCCATGCAGATGGCATTGGTACCGTCCCAACCGACCGTACTCAGCAACAGCGAAGGGCTGAACGCACCAATGGTGGCAAAGATGGCGATGCCCAGGTCGTTCTTGCCCTGCATCTGCATGGCTGCCGGGCTGTTCTGCAGCGACTGCGCCAGCAAGGCACCGCCACCGACATAGGTCAGGTTCCAACCCAGCCCGAGGGCAATCAGTGCCACGGTCATCATGGCGTAGCTGTGCGACCAGATATTCAGCGCCGAGCACCCGATCAACAGCGCCAGCCCCGCGCAGATGGTGGTCCTGATACCCAGCCGCTGGATAATCGCACCGGTGAAGAACGACGGGGCAAACATGGCGATCACATGCCACTGGATTGCCAGGCGCACGTCGGTGAAGTCCTCATGCATGTGTTTCATGTGCATCGAGGCCTGAATCATCAACAGGTTCATGATGCCGTAGCCCAGCGCCGCGACAGCCATTGCCACGATCACGCTCGGGCTTAGTGGCTCGGTACGGCTGGTGGCCGGCGTTGCTACGCTGTTGGCCGCGCTGGCACGGCTGGCATCGTTGGGCAGGCACAGGGCAATCAGCAACGACAGCAGCGCCAGGCCGACAAACGCGGCATAGCAGAGCGAGAACAGTGGGTAGCCACCAACGTCGCGCAACCACTCGGTGAGCGTCGGCCCGACCACGGCGGCAATGACGCCCCCGGCCACGACCAGCGAAAGGGCTTTGGGCTTCAGGGCCTGAGAAAGGTTGTCAGTAGCCGCGAAACGGTTGAAGTTGGCGAAGGCGATGTACACCCCCAACGCAGAATGGCTGAGCACCAGGGTTGCAAAATGCTGGTGCTCGACCGCCAGAAAGCCGCTGACGCCAGACAGCGCCAGGGGAATTGCGCCGAGCATGAAGGCTTTCTTGCGGCCGATGCGGCTCATCAACCTGGACACCGGATAGGTGGCCAGCATCAGGCACAGGAACTGGAAGCCGTAAGGCACCGTGGACCAAGCGGCGTCGGGCGCCAGTGCCGCACCGACGATGGCAGCCATGGTCACCGACATGACCGCGGTGGTCAGGTTGATCGACTGTGCGGTGAAATACAGGTACGTGCGCCGCGGCAGGGTGCTGTTCATAGTGCGTGCTCGTGGTAGGTGGACAGGTCGATTTCGGCCTCGGGGAACACGCAGATCAGCCGTTCCTTGCCTTTGCCCAGCCGCTTGCGCTTGACGCTCAGCCGCCCGATGCGCCGAGGTGAATCGAGGTGCGTGCCACCGCACGGGATCTCGATGCCGTCGTAGGTCCACAAACGCGCGTCTTCCAGCCCCTCGACCGCGTAGTGCTCGATGGGCGCATCGCAGCCGATCAGTTCATTCGCCCGCCGCTCTATTTCAACCACCTCTTCAGCCGTGAAGGCGTCCTCGACCAAGAAGTCGAAACGTGCCGTGTCCTCCTTGATATGGCAGCCGATGGTCCATTGCTTAAGTTCTTCACGCAGCCCGACGGCAGCGGCATACAGGAAGTGGCTGGCACTGTGCGACAGCGTTAGCCGTTCACGCCGTTCAATATCGATGGTGACGCGGGCCGGCATGCCGACGGTGACTTCATCCAGCAGGTGCAGGTCATCCGGGTGCAGGCTGTGAATGATGATGCCGCCCAGTTTTCCGCCTTTGAAACCTTCCAGGCGAATGGGGCTACCGTAAAGTTTTTTTACCCAGACAAACCGCACGGTCCCGACAGGCAGTTCAATGGTACCGAAGTCTGCTTCCTGGCCGCCGCCTTCCGGGTAGGCCACGGTACTTTGCAACTCGATGCCGTCACTGTGCACCCGTGTTACTTGCGTATTGGCACCGGCCAGGTATTGGTCTTTGTAATACAGCTTCTCGGTATTGCGCAAAACTTCATAGTTCAGAGCGTTCATGATTCAAGTACCACCTGCAATGATGTTTTAACCTGCACCCGGGCGGCGGCAGGAACGTCTTTGGTAACAATGCAGCCCGGCCCGATAAAGGCGCCGTCACCGATGTGGATAGCGCCCAGCACACTGGCGAAAGCGCCGATCTGTACGCGGTTGCCAAGGGTTGGGTGCCGGGCGCTCGACGGGTTGTCGCTGATGCCGCGGGCGCCCAGGGTGACGCCGCCAAGCACGTAGCAATCGTCCCCGATGGTCGAGGTTTCACCAATGACGGTGCCCATGCCGTGATCGATGATGAAGCGCGCGCCGATACGGCTGCGGAAGTGGATTTCCGCACCCGAGAGCATCTTCCCGCGCCGGGAAACCATGGCCGCCAGGCATTGGCCGCCGGCGCCGTAAGTTGCAGCGCTGTTGTTGTAGATCCAGTGGGCAAGGCGGTAATGCAGAACCGCGGAATAAGAGGTATAGGTTCTGGCGATGAAGATCACGTCACGGCCCGCGGCCGGGTCCTTCATGGCAAATGCCAACAAATCGGCATGCGCCTGTTCAGTCACGGCTTCAATAATCGCTGTTTGTTTCAGCGTTTCGAATTCTTCAATTGAACAGCACTCCAGTAACGCAGAGGTCACAAGGTTTTTTACAACTTTGTATGACGCCAGTTCATCAGGCACAGGAAGCCTGGCAATGACGGCTGATTGCATGTCCATAGGTGCAGGGCTCGTTATCCAGTTGTCTGGTTTGCACAGACGCTAAAAGTGCTGCCTTGGCTGGCAGCCGAAAGTTCCGACAAGGGGATAGTGGCAGGTACTGGCCATTTGCAAACGAACAGTCGACAAGCATTTCCGTTAACTGTTAGGCTTTTTTTTCTAACGGTTTCGGACCTGCCATGACCACCTGCAGCCTTCATGACCTGTTGAAACAACGCCTCGATGCAGGGGAGTGGTTGCCTGGCCAGCGCATGCCCTCGATCCGCAAGCTGACCGCTGCCGTCGATTTCAGTTACCACGACGTGGTGTCGGCCTATGCCCAACTGGTCAGTGAAGGCGTGTTGACCGCCTCGCCCGGGCGCGGCTACTTCGTCGCCAATCGGGCACGCCAGACAAGCGTGATCCACGAGCCCGAGTGCATGGCCGGTGACCCGTTGTTCCGGCTGCTGCAGGGCGGCCAGCACTACACCAAGCTGGGCAGCGGCTGGCTGCCCCCGGCATGGCGAGATACCGAACTGCTGGCCAAGGCCATTCGGCGCACGGCGCGGCTGGAGCAAAGTTCGCTGGCAGAGTACGGCGATATCCAGGGCTACCTGCCCATGCGCAAACAGCTGTGCGTGCACATGAAGCGGCTGACCCGGGTCGATGCCCGCCCCAACCAGTTGTTGACCACACTGGGCGCCACCCAAGGGTTGGACCTGGTTGCACGGTTGTTGATCAAGCCTGGCGATCACGTGTTTGTCGACGAGCCGGGCAACGGCAACCTGATCAAGCTGATCCAGCTGGCCGGCGGCCACGTGGTCGGCATCCGGCGCACCCAGGACGGACCCGACGTGGAAGAAATGCGCAGCTACCTGGCCAGGCACAAGGTCAGGGCGTTTTTCTGCAACAGCACCTTTCACAACCCGACCGGCAGCAACATCAGCCCACACAACGCCTTCAGCGTGCTGCGCCTGGCGGTTGAACACGAGTTCTACGTGGTCGAGGACGATGTGTATGGCGATTTCAGCCCGGCCGTGCGCCAGACCTTTGCCGAGCTGGACAACCTGGACCGGGTCATCTACATCGGCAGCTTCTCCAAATGCCTGTCGGCATCGTTGCGCGTGGGGTTCATCGCCTGCTCGCAAGACCTGATCGAACCGCTGACCCGCCTGAAACTGCTGACGTGCGTAGCCGTCCCGGCGTTCTGCGAGCGCTTCGTCAACACTATATTGTCGGATGGCACCTATGCGCGGCACATGAAGGATGTGCAGCAACGCCTGATTCGCCAGCAAGTGCAGACCCAGCGCTTGTTGCTGGAGCGCGGCTGGCAGTTCGAGATTGCGCCGCAGGGGGGCATGTTCCTGTGGGTCTACCACCCGGACCTGCCCGACCTGCAACCTTTCATACGCAAACTGGAGCAACACAAGATCCTGCTGATGCCAGGTTCTGCATTTGCCGTCACCCGTGACTACCGGCGCTATGCACGTATCAACTGCACGCATTTTTCCGACACCCTGGCCGAGCATTTCGACGTTTGATCTGCCACAGGTAAATAAACCGACCTGAGACCTTGCATGGCGCCTGCGCGCTTACTACCTTAGCGCCTTTCCACACCAGCCTCGCCTTGCAGGAGCCCTTGTCATGGCCGCCGCCGCCTTTCCTCCCTTCCGCCTGCGGTTTGCAACCGCTGCTACGCTGCTCGGCATGCTCGGGCTGGCCGGCTGCCAGACGGGCGGCTACCAGGGCAGCGTGCCACCGACCAGCGGCGTACAGCCGCTCAAGGGCCTGGCGCAGAACGTTTCGGTACGGCGCAACGCCATGGGGGCACCGCTGATCGAAAGCAGCAGCTTCCATGACGCGCTGTTCAGCCTGGGCTATGTGCACGCCGGTGACCGCATCGAGCAGATGCTTGCCATGCGCCTGCTGGCCCAGGGCCGCCTGGCCGAGCTGGCCGGCAGCGAGGCGCTGGACATCGACCGCCTGATGCGTGCTGCCAACCTCAAGCAGAGCGCCGCCCAGCAGTACGCCGATGCCTCGCCACGGCTCAAGCGCTTCTTTGAAGTGTACGCGCGCGGCGTCAACGCCTACCTGTTCCGCTACCGCGACAAGTTGCCAGCCGACCTGGCCAACAGCGGCTATCGCCCGGAGTACTGGAAGCCTGAAGACTCGGCGCTGATCTTCTGCCTGTATGCGTTCAGCCAGTCGGTGAACCTGCAGGAAGAACTCAGTGCCCTGACCCTGGCGCAGCGAGCCGGCAGCGACAAGCTGGCCTGGCTGCTGCCCGGCGCGCCGGATGAGCCGTTGGCCGAAAGCGAGCTGGACAAGCTCAAGGGCCTGAACCTGGCCAGCCAGTTGCCTGGGCTGCCCGCCCTGGCCGCCGCCAGCCAGAAACTGGCCGACCTCGACCTGCTCGGCAGCCCGGGCTCGGCCAACCTGGCCCTCGGCCCACAGCGCAGCCGCAGCGGCAAGAGCCTGCTGGCCAGCGACAGCCGTGCAGCCTGGGCCCTGAGCCCGGTACAGATCCATACCAGCAAGTACCAGGTCGCCGGCCTGTCGTTGCCCGGCCTGCCGATTGTGCTGGCCGGCTACAACGGCAAGCTGGCCTGGAGCAGCAGCGCGGTCATGGCCGACAACCAGGACGTGTTCCTCGAACAACTGCGCCGCCAGGGCAGCCAGCTGAGCTACCTGGCAGACGGTAAATGGCTGCCGGCCCGCGCCCGCAGCGAAACCTTCTTCGTGCGTGGCCAGCGGCCGCTGCGCGAAGTGATGTATGACACTCGCCACGGCACCCTGTTGCCCCAGCCCGACAATGCCAGCCTGGGCCTGGCCCTGAACCTGCCGCAGTTCAAAGGCGACCGCAGCCTGGATGCACTGTTTGACCTGACCCGCGCCAGTAACCTGGAGCGGGCCTTCGACAGTACCCGTGAAGTGACCGCCGCCGCCCTCAATTTCGTGTTCGCCGAGCCCGAACACATCGGCTGGCAAGTCAGTGGCCGCTACCCTAACCGCCGCGAAGGCCAGGGCTTGCTGCCCTCGCCGGGTTGGGACGGGCGCTACGACTGGGACGGCTATGCCGACGCGATGCTGCACCCGTACGACCAGGACCCGAGCGCCGGCTGGATCGGCCATGCCAACCAGCGCAGCCAGCCACGTGGCTATGGCATGCAGCTGTCTAGCACCTGGTACTACCCCGAGCGCGCCGAACGCCTGGCCCAGCTGGCCGGCAATGGCCGCCACGACAGCCGTAGCCTGATGGCCCTGCAGAACGACCAGGTAACTCTGCTGGCCGACAAGCTCAAGCAGATGTTCGACGCCCCTGGCATGGCCCAGCCGCTAAAGCAGGCGATCGACGCCCTGCCTGGCGCACAGCGCGACAAGGCCCGCGACACACTGGCCCGGCTCAAGGCTTTCGATGGCCGCCTGAGCCCGGTGTCGGCAGATGCCGCACTGTACGCGCTGTTCTTGCAGGAAGTGGCACGGCAGACCTTCCTCGATGACCTGGGCCCGGAGCCCGGCCCAGCCTGGCAGGCCTTTGTCAGCAATGCGCGGTTGTCGTTCTCGGCCCAGGCCGATCACCTGCTGGGCCGCGATGAAAGCCCGTTCTGGGACGACCGCAACACCCCGCAGAAAGAAGACAAGCCGGCTATCCTAGCCCGCAGCCTGGCGGCGGCAGTGGATGCAGGCACCGCACAACTGGGCGCCGACCGCCGCGCCTGGCAGTGGGGCAAGCTGCACCAGTACCGCTGGCCGGCACCGGCCTACCATGGCCTGGGCGATGCCCTCAGCCGTGCGCCGCTGGCCGCAGGTGGCGACTTCACCACCCTGGCACTGACGCCGTACGCCTGGGGCAGCGACTTCGACACCCGCCTGCCGGCCTCGGCGCGGATGATCGTCGACTTCGGCCAGGCCGAACCGCTGCAGGTCCTGACCAGCAGCGGCCAGTCCGGCAACCCGGCCAGCGCGCATTACAGCGACGGGCTGGATGCCTGGTTCAAAGGGCGCTTCATGAGCCTGCCGCTGCAGCAGCAGAACTTTGGGCGGGCGTATGGCAACCAGCGGTTGACCTTGGTGCCTGGGCGGTAAAGCATATACATCGTGGGAGGCTGAGAAGGGCCTGGTTGGACAGTTTCAGCGCCTGTGAGATCGAGCGCCGCCCGCGCGGCGCTTCGCGGCACAAGGCCGCTCCCACATTTGTTTCGGGCCAGTTATTCCTGTGGCATTTTCGCGCGGCCCTTTGGCGCATGGCTCGATATCAGGTCATACACACAAGGCGAGCAACGGTGGCACCACAGGGTGTATTGGCCCGAAACAGATGTGGGAGCGGCCTTGTGCCGCGAAGCGCCGCGCGGGCGGCGCTCGATCTCACAGGCGCTACCAGTTGCCCGCCTGACACCTGCCAGCCCCAACCCGCCCGAACTTCCCTCCTCCGCCACGGCTCCTAACTGGTAACCCAGCCAGTGCAAAAAACTCATGGACCTCGTGATCGCCCGCCCCGAAGGCCTTTATTGCCCACCCGGTGATTTCTATATCGACCCGTGGCGCCCCGTGGACCGGGCCGTGATCACCCATGGCCACGGCGACCATGCCCGCACCGGCAACGGCCATTACCTGACCGCCAGCCCCGGTGCCGGCATCCTGCGCAGCCGCCTGGGCCAGGACATCGCTTTGCAGACCCTGCCCTACGGCGAACGCCTGCTGCACCACGGCGTCACCCTGAGCCTGCACCCGGCCGGGCATGTACTGGGCTCGGCGCAAGTGCGCCTGGAGTACCAGGGTGAAGTGTGGGTCGCCTCTGGAGACTACAAGGTAGAGCCCGATGGCACCTGTACGCCCTTCGAGCCGGTGCCGTGCCACACCTTCATTACCGAGTCGACCTTCGGCCTGCCGATCTACCGATGGCCCAGCCAAAGCGAAATCTTTGCCGGTATCAATGCCTGGTGGCGGGCCAACTGCGAGCAGGGCAAAGCCAGCGTCTTGTTCTGTTATGCCTTCGGCAAGGCACAGCGCATTCTGCACGGGCTGGATGCCAGCATCGGCCCGATTCTGGTGCACGGCGCCGTCGAGCCGCTTAACCGGGTTTACCGGGATGCCGGGGTCTACCTGCCGGAAACCCGCTATGCCGGCGATATCCCGCGCAACGACCCCTTGTTGCGTCAGGCGCTGGTGCTGGCCCCGCCGTCGGCAGGGGGCAGTAGCTGGATGCGCCGCTTTGGCGATTACAGCGATGCCTTTGCCAGTGGCTGGATGCTGCTGCGCGGCACCCGCCGACGCCGTGGTGTGGACCGGGGCTTCGTGCTTTCCGACCACGCCGACTGGCCCGGCTTGCTGTGGGCCATCGGCCAGACCGGCGCCGAGCGGGTGATGGTCACCCATGGCTCGGTCAACGTGCTGGTGCGCTACCTTAACGAACAAGGCCTGGATGCCCGCGCCTTCGTCACCGAGTACGGTGAGGAGGACGACGTGCCAAACACCGAGCCGTCATCATGAAAGCCTTTGCCGCGTTGTACCTGCGCCTGGATGCGACCACCTCCAGCAACGCCAAGCTGGAAGCGCTGCGCGATTACTTCAGCATGGCCCCCGCCGAAGATGCCGCCTGGGCGGTGTACTTCCTGGCCGGCGGCCGCCCGCGTCAACTGGTCCCCACCCGCCTTTTGCGCGAACTGGCCACAGCCCTGGCCGGCCTGCCGGACTGGCTGTTCGAGGAAAGCTACCAGGCCGTGGGGGATCTGGCCGAAACCATTTCGCTGCTGCTGCCGTTGCATGCCGAGGGCAGCGAAGAGGGCCTGGCCATCTGGGTTGAACAGCACCTGCTGCCCTTGCGCGGGCTGCCGCCCGAGCAGATCCAGCAGCGCCTGCCGGCGCTCTGGGCGCAGCTGGACCGGCCTAGCCTGATGCTGTGCCTGAAGCTGATCACCGGCAGCTTTCGCGTGGGTGTGTCCAAGTTGCTGGTCACCCGCGCCTTGGCGCAGTTGGCCGGGCTGGACGCCAAACGCGTGGCCCAGCGCCTGGTCGGCTACACCGATATCAGCCATCGCCCCACGGCCGCCAGCTACCAGAAGCTGATCGCGGCCGAGTCCGCCGATGAACACAGCCAGCGTGGCGGCCAGCCCTACCCCTTCTTCCTGGCCCACCCGCTGCAGGCGCCAAGCGAGCAGTTCGATGCCTTGCTCGGGCCGCCAAGTGACTGGCAGATCGAATGGAAGTGGGACGGCATTCGCGCCCAGGTGGTCAAGCGCGACGGCCAGCTATGGGTGTGGTCGCGTGGCGAGGAACTGGTGACTGACCGCTTCCCCGAACTGCACAGCCTGGCGCAGACCTTGCCCGATGGCGTGGTGCTCGACGGGGAAATTCTGGTGTGGAAGCCAGGGAATACAGGTGCTGAACTGGCCGTACAGCCGTTTGCCTTGCTGCAGCAGCGTATCGGGCGCAAAACGCTTGGCAAAAAACTGCTGAACGATGCGCCGGTGGTGCTGCAGGCCTACGACCTGCTGGAGTGGCAAGGCGAGGACTGGCGCAGCCGACCTCAGCACGAACGCCGCAGCCAACTGGAACGCTTGCTGGAAGAGCACCCGCTGGCCCCGGTACTGCTATCGCCGCTGCTCGATGGCCCGAACTGGGCCGACCTTGCCCGCCAGCGCGAGCAGTCGCGCAGCCTGGGCGTCGAAGGCCTGATGCTCAAGCAGCGCGAAGCCCTGTACGGCGTAGGCCGCACCAAAGACATGGGCACCTGGTGGAAATGGAAGATCGACCCGTTCAGCGTCGATGCCGTGCTGATCTATGCCCAGCGTGGCCACGGCCGCCGGGCCAGCCTGTACAGCGACTACACCTTCGCCGTGTGGGATGCGCCGGCCGGCACGCCGGGGCGGGCCCTGGTGCCCTTTGCCAAAGCCTATTCCGGGCTCAGTGACGAAGAAATGCGCAAGGTCGACAGCATTATCCGCAAGACCACAGTAGAAACCTTCGGCCCGGTGCGCAGCGTGACACCCACGCTGGTGTTCGAGCTGGGCTTCGAAGGGATCGCCCTGTCGCGCCGTCACAAGAGCGGTATTGCCGTGCGCTTTCCGCGCATGTTGCGCTGGCGGCTGGACAAGCCAGTAGAAGAGGCGGATGACCTGGCGACCCTGCAAGCATTGCTGGCCTGACGCAAGTTCTGTACCGAGTTGGCTTCTTCGCGGGCTTGCCCGCTCTCATAGAACAAACTCTAACTTATTGATTTAGCGAAATTTGTGGGAGCGGGCTTGTCCCGCGAACACCGGCAAAGCCGGTGCCAGACACCGGGTTGCCTTCTTCGCGGGACAAGCCCGCTCCCACAATGGCCATTGTTCTCTGCGAGACAGCGCAGCCCGGAAGGGCTGGGTGATCTCCCACAGAACTGCACATAAGTCATTGGATTAGCGAGGACACTGTGGGAGCGGCTTTAGCCGCGAACACCGGCAAAGCCGGTGCCATGCACCGCGTTGGATTCTTCGCGGCTAAAGCCCCCACAGGGTATTGCTAACCGCTCTGGCTCAGAACGCCAGGCCTACCTTCACGCCAAACTCGTCACGCTTGAGCTTGGTGTTGTCCGCCACGGGGGTGTCCTCGTCCAGCTTGTACTCGGTACGGGTGTAATAAACCCCGGCCTGCACCGGCAAGCCACCCTGCTGGTTCATCAGCAACGTGACCTCGGCATAGGGGTTGGTGCGGTCCTTCAGGTCGACCGTATCGCTGCCAAAGTCGTCAACTTTCAGCCGGGCACGGCCATCGAGGGTATGCCGTGCCCCCACTTCTACCCGCAAGGTCGAGGCATCGAACTGGTGGTTATAGCCCAGCGCGGCCTTGGCAAACGGCGACTTCACAGTGAGCTTGGTATCAAGGTCGTTGATCTCCGGCTCGAAACGCGACCAGCTGTAGCCGCCCCCCACAGTCACGTCGACAAAGTTGCGGGCGTCCAGCGCCGCGCGCCAGCCGAGGTCAAGGTCGGCTTGGGCTTCCTTGAGTTTGTTGTCGTTCTTCTTACCATACTTGGCTTCTGCGCCGAGCTGGTAGATGAAGCCGGACTCAGCGGTCATCTTGTTGCCGAAGGTTGCGAATACCCCGCCCTGGCCCATATGTTCCTTGTCGCTTTCGCTACCGCCTTCGAACTTGAATGTGTCGTAGGCACCCGACAGGCCAAGGGTGAACAGCGGGTCGGTGCTAGGTGCGGCGATGGCCGCCAGCGGCGCGGCGATCAGGGCGAACAGGCAGGTGTGGCGCAACAGTTGACGAGCGGGCATGCGTGAAGTCTCCATGACTTGATAACGAATAACGAACGACCGGTTCGAGAACAGCGGCACTGGAAAAGTTCGAAAAGAAGTGAGCTGAAAAGCGCAACCCAGCGTTCACACAGATCATTCACCGCGCGCCAGTATTTGACGCCCCAACGTTTCGATGCTCAGATGCACGCCAGTTTCAGGTGTCCTGCGCCGCCGCGCGCAGGGTGAAACGGGAAGCCGGTGCGTCGTGTTGCCCACGACAAGTCCGGCGCTGCCCCCGCAACGGTAAGCGAGCGAACCCTTCGACATACCACTGTGCACACGCATGGGAAGGTGAAGGTTTCATGCCCCTCGCAAGCCCGGAGACCGGCCTGAAGCATCACTTGGCAACCCGCGGTGGGCGGGCGCAGGCCGGTATCCGTGCGCGCGCCTGCCTGCACGGAACGCCTCCTTTGCGTGTTTTCCACCGGGATCCATTCATTCCTGCAGCAGTGGAACGACATGTCCCGTATGTTCAAGCTTCACCCCCTGGCGGCCTGCCTGGCCGTCGCCCTGCCAGCCCTGGCCGATGACCGTGAGCCGCAACCCCTGGCCTTGCCATCAACGGCCATCACCGGCAGCCTCGACAGCCGTACTGTCGACTTGGCCACACCCACCCAGGCCGGCTCGCGCCTTGGCCTCAGTGCCCTGGAAACACCCGCCAGCACCAGCAGCATCAGTGCCGAGCAAATCCAGCAGCGCAACAACCTCACCGTGCAGGATGCCGTTACCCGCTCGCCAGGCATCACCTTCGTCGGCTCCCCGGGCGATGGCGGCACCGGCCTGTCCGCCCGTGGTTTTGCCGGGCACAGCTCAGTCATGACCTTGTTCGACGGCACGCGCCTGTTCACGGGTGCCGGCACCCAGACCTTCCCGGTCGACCCGTGGATGGTCGAGCGCATCGACGTGATCCGTGGCCCCGCCTCTGTGCTGTTCGGCGAAGGCGCCACGGGCGCGGTGGTCAACGTGATCCCGAAAAAGCCGTTTGCCGGCGAGGTGCGCAACCACCTGCGCCTGGGCTACGGCTCGTGGGACCGCCAGCAATTAGGCCTCGATAGCGGCGGCAGCGTCAGCGAGCGCCTGAGCTATCGCCTGACCCTGAACCAGCAGGCCGGTAATGGCTGGGTCGATCACACCACCTCGCGCAGCCTGGCCCTGAGCGCGGCACTGCGCTTCGACGCCAGCGAAGACCTCAGTTTCACCCTTGCCCATGACCGCGGCGAGGCACAACCTGCCAACTACTACGGCACCCCGCTGATCGACGGCCACTACCGCAGCAGCCTGCGCAAGAAAAACTACAACGTGCAGAACGACGTGCAGCGCTACGACGACGAGTGGACCCGGCTGACCACCGACTGGACGTTGAACGACCACGTCAGCGCCAGCAACCAGCTGTTCTACATCAAGAGCCGCCGCCACTGGCGCAATGCCGAAAACTACGACTGGGATGCCGAGCGCCAGCAGTTGCAGCGCGGCAGCTACCTGGAAATCAAGCACAACCAGGAGCAGTTCGGCGACCGTCAGACGTTCACCCTCGATCACTCGCTGTTCGGCCTGGCCAGCAAGACCGTACTCGGCGCCGAGTACAACAAGGTGGGTTTCAACGTCGACAGCAACGCCCCGTACAACGATGTCGGCGGCGATTACATCGACCCGTGGCAACCCCAGCCGGGCTGGTTCCACAGCGCCTCGCCACTGCGCCCGCAAACCCTGTCCACCACCCACACCTTCTCCCTGTTCGCTGAAAACCGCCTGCAGCTGAGTGATCGCCTGTCGCTGGTGACCGGCGTGCGCCGCGACCAGAACCACATCGACCGCGACAACCTGACCAACGACAGCCGCAGCGACCGCAGCCTGCAAGGTGGCAACTGGCGCGTCGGGCTGGTGTACGCGCTCAGTGACGACCTGTCGCTGTATGGCCAGTACTCCACCAGCGAGGACGGGGTGAACAACTTGATCAGCCTTAGCCCGAGCCAGATGCACTATGACCTGACCGAAGCGAAGCAGACCGAGGTGGGCCTGAAACAACGCTTCTGGGACGGCCGTGGCGAATGGACCCTGGCGGCCTACCATATCGTCAAGAAAAAGCTGCTGGTGGACGACCCGATCACCCACGAGCAGCAACAGGCCGGCCAGCAGACATCCGATGGCCTGGAAGCGACCCTGGAGCTGGCGCTGGCGCACCAGTGGCAGGTGTCGGCCAACGCCTCGCTGGTGCGCGCCAGGTATGACGACTTTGACGAGGTGGTCGGTGGCGTGGCAGAGGACCGCGCCGGCAACCGGCCAACCAACGTGCCACGGCGTACGGCCAACCTGTGGCTGAGCAAAGGCTTCGGCCAGCAGGTGGAGGCTGGCATTGGAGCGCGCTATGTGGATGAGCGCTATGCCGACACCGCCAACACCCAGCGCGCACCCGGCTACATCGTGGTCGATGCCAATATCGCCTGGCAGGTGCTACCGGATGTGAAGCTGGGCTTGCAGTTGAACAACCTGTTCGACCGCGAGTATGTGCAGGCGGCGTTCAGCGGGCAGCATTGGCTGATGGGGATGCCGCGGTCGTATTTTGCGACGGTGGATTACAGCTTCTGATCTGAGCTGGCCTGTGCGGGCCTCTTCGCGGGTGAACCCGCTCTCATAGAACAAACTCTAACTTATTGATTTAGCGAAACTTGTGGGAGCGGGCTTGTCCCGCGAACACCGGCAAAGCCGGTGCCAGAC
>NZ_JBJDNB010000044.1:0-60211 GCF_044900445.1 Pseudomonas sp. NPDC089407 | reverse complement strand
CGGAGATCGGTTCATCAGGCCAACCTGGTGAAAATCAGGGCCTGCCTGGCGGCAGGCCGTTACCGGCCCGCACACAAAAAATCTGACAGTTCCGCAAGCCAGCTCCCACAGGATCACCACAGGTTCGAACATTGCGCTGTCTTGTGGGAGCTGGCTTGCCGGCGATAGGGCCGGTACGGACTCAGCAAAATCCTGAAAAATTTCACCCCTATCATCCCACCCGCGCCCGTCTAGCCTTGATCAGCACTCCCCCCTCAGGCACGGACGCCCCTCATGCATACCCCCGACAACCCGGCACTCGACCTCAAGCGCGTGCTCCAGGCCCTGCTCGCCGACCAGCACCTGCACGCCAACGACACCCCCAAAATACTCGCCCACGCCGCCACCCACCCCACCTGCCACCCGCTGGAACAGATCGCCGCCTGCAGCGTGGAAAGCCGCCAGCACCCCGGCCAGCCCCTGGACCTCGACCACCTCTGCCACTGGCTGGCCAGCAAGGTCGGCCAGCCGTACCTGCGCATCGACCCCCTGCAACTCGACCTGCCGCAGGTCAGCGGCCTGATTTCCCCGGCCTTTGCCCAGCGCCACGGCATCCTCATCGTCGCCGCCGACGCCACCAGCGTTACCGTCGCCAGCGCCCAGCCCTACCAGGATGACTGGCAGGCCGACCTGGCCCGCAGCCTGGGCCGGCCGATCCACCGCGTCCTGGCCAACCCGGCGCAGATCCGCCAGTCAGGCCAGTCGTTCCAACGCCTGGCCCAGTCGGTGAAGGGCGCGCAATATCAGCAATCGGCAAGTCTGGGTGAGCTTGAGCAGTTGCTGGAGCTAGGCAAGCGCCAAGCCGAAGCCAGCGCTGACGATGCGCACATTGTGCACATCGTCGACTGGCTGCTGCAGTACGCGATCGAACAACGCGCCAGCGACATCCACCTGGAGCCCCGTCGCGATCAAGGCCAGCTGCGTTACCGTATCGACGGCCTGCTGCACAGCGTTTACAGCTTCCCCGCAGGGGTTACCCTGGCGCTGGTCAGCCGCCTGAAGCACCTGGGGCGCATGGATGTCGCGGAAAAGCGCCGGCCGCAGGACGGCCGGCTGCAAAGCCGTCTGCCAGGTGGGCGTGAGGTCGAGCTGCGGCTGTCGACCCTGCCAACCCCGTTTGGCGAAAAGCTGGTGCTGCGCCTGTTCGACCCGCAGCAGCTGCAACAAAGCTTCGACCGCCTCGGCCTGCAAGGCCAGCAACTGGCCCAGTGGCAAGGCCTGCTGCGTCAGCGCCAGGGCATCATCCTGGTAACCGGCCCCACGGGCTCCGGAAAAACCAGCACGCTGTACGCCAGCCTCAAGCTGCTGGCCACGCCGCAGGTCAATCTGTGCACCATCGAAGACCCGATCGAGCGCCTGGAACCGGCCTTCAACCAACTGCAGGTACAGCCAGCGCTGGATTTGGGCTTTGCCGACGGCGTGCGAGCCATGCTGCGCCAGGACCCGGACATCATCATGGTCGGCGAAATCCGCGACCGCGAAACCGCCCTGGTGGCGGTGCAGGCAGCACTGACCGGGCACCTGGTGCTGTCCACCCTGCACACCAACGACGCCTGCGCGGCGATCACCCGCCTGCAAGAGCTGGGTGTGGCCGACTACCTGATCAAGGCGACGCTGGTGGGCGTGATGGCCCAGCGGCTGGTACGCACCCTGTGCACGGACTGCCAGGTGGCTGCATCAGCCCACTGTCGCACCTGCCGGGGCACTGGCTTTCATGGGCGCACAGGTTTGTTCGAACTGCTCGAGCCCAGCGACAACCTGCGCGCACTGATCAGCCCGAACGCCGACCCGACCCAATTGCGGCGCCAGGCACTGGCCGATGGCCTGGTGGACCTGCGCCGTTGTGGTGAGGCTAAAGTGGCCAGCGGGCAAACCCGTGCGGAAGAAGTGCTGCGCGTCTGCAGCTGACGAAAAGCCCCTTGTATTCAGGAACTTGCCTCATTTGAAAAGATCCAACGGCGCATCTTCAACCCTCACCCTTCGAGGTGTTTCAACATGCGTCTCAAAACCGCCATCGCTGCCGCTGCCTTGCTTTCGCTGCCTGTGGGCTCGGCCATGGCCGATACCTTCTGGCGTAACGTAATGACCTCTGGTGCTACCACAGCGTCGAGCTACCTGACCTCGCACGATCACAAGCTGGTGATGGCTGCGCAGGATGATGCTGGCAGCTTCGTGGCCAGCGAAGGCGCGATCCGCGGGCCGTTCCTGGAAGCGGCCATGCACCAGGCCCGGGCAGAGAACCCGGGCCTGCAGGCTTCGGACATGGAGCTGGCCAATGCCATTCTGGCCAAGAATGCGGTAGCCGATTAAATCCTTGGGGGTGCTTTGCACCCCTATCGCGACGCAAGGCCGCTCCTACAGGGGATCGCGTACCCTTGTAGGAGCGGCCTTGTGTCGCGATGGGCCGCAAAGCGGCCCCGATTTCAGCGATAAGCCTCCACTGGCACACAAGCACAGAACAGGTTGCGGTCCCCATACACGTTGTCGACCCGGTTCACCGCCGGCCAGTACTTGTGCTGGCGCACATGCGCACTGGGCGCCACTGCCTGCTCCAGGCTATACGGCCTGTCCCACCCCCCCAGCACATCGGCCAAGGTATGCGGCGCATGCTTGAGCGGGTTGTTCTCCACCGGCCAGTTTCCCTCCTGCACCTGGGCGATCTCCGCACGAATCGCCAGCATCGCCTCGACAAAACGGTCCAGCTCGGCCTTCGACTCGCTCTCGGTCGGCTCCACCATCAGCGTGCCCGGCACCGGGAACGACATGGTCGGCGCATGGAAGCCATAGTCCATCAAACGCTTGGCCACATCTTCCTCGCTGATGCCGGTCAGCGCCTTCAGTGGCCGCAGGTCGAGGATGCACTCGTGCGCCACGCGCTGGTTACGCCCGCGGTAGAGCACCGGGAAAGCCCCGCCTAGCTGGCTGGCCAGGTAATTGGCCGAGAGGATCGCCACTTCACCGGCATCGGCCAGCTGCGGGCCCATCATGGCAATGTACATCCAGCTGATCGGCAAGATGCTCGCGCTACCCCAGGGCGCGGCACTGACCGCACTGTTGTTCGGGTCCAGGCCGGGCACCGGCACCACCGGGTGGCTGGCGACGAACGGCTTGAGGTGCGCGCGGATGCCGATTGGCCCCATGCCCGGGCCGCCGCCGCCGTGGGGGATGCAGAAAGTCTTGTGCAGGTTCATGTGCGAAACGTCGGCGCCGATGTCGGCCGGTCGCGCCAGGCCCACCTGGGCATTAAGGTTTGCGCCATCCATGTACACCTGGCCGCCGTGCTGGTGCACCACTTCGCAGATCTCACGAATACCCTCTTCGTACACGCCATGGGTCGAGGGGTAGGTGATCATCAGGCACGACAGGCGTTCTCCGGCCGCGCCGGCCTTGGCCTTGAGGTCGGCCAGGTCGACGTTGCCGTCGTTGTCGCAATCGACAATCACCACCTCCATGCCGGCCATCTGCGCCGAAGCCGGGTTGGTGCCGTGGGCCGACGAGGGGATCAGGCACAACGTGCGCTGCGGTTGGTGGCGGCTGCGGTGGTAACGGGTAATCGCCATCAGGCCGGCGTATTCACCTTGGGCGCCGGAGTTGGGCTGCATGCAGATGGCATCGAAGCCGGTGATCGCGCACAGCCAGCTTTCCAGCTCGTCGATCATCGCCTTGTAGCCGGTTCCCTGCCCCGCCGGGGCAAACGGGTGCAACTGGGCGAAACCAGGCCAGGTGATCGGGATCATCTCGCTGGTTGCATTGAGCTTCATGGTGCATGAGCCCAGCGGGATCATCGACTGGTTCAGCGCCAGGTCTTTGTTCTCCAGCTGCTTGAGGTAGCGCAGCATCTCGGTTTCGCTGTGGTGCAGGTTGAACACCGGGTGGGCGAGGATCGGCGTACGCCGCACCAGGCTGGCGGGGATGCCTTCGGGCAGGGCCAGTTGATCAAGCGCAGCGATCTCCAGGCCGTGATCCACCCCCAGGAAGATATCCAGCAAGCGCAGCACCGTGTGCTCGTTGCAGGTTTCGTCCAGGCTCACGCCAAGGTGGCCGCGGCCGAGGATGCGCAGGTTGATCTGCGCGGCTTCGGCGCTTTCGATAATGGCCGCCTGGGCGCCGCCGACATCCAGGGTAAGGGTGTCGAAGAAATGCTGGTTGAGGCGTTTGATGCCCTTGGCCTCAAGCCCGGCAGCCAGGATGAAGGTCAGCCGGTGCACGCGCTGCGCGATGCGCTGCAGGCCTTCAGGGCCGTGGTAGACGGCATAGAAGCCGGCGATATTGGCCAGCAGCACCTGCGCCGTGCAGATGTTGGAGTTGGCCTTCTCGCGGCGAATATGCTGCTCGCGGGTTTGCAGGGCCATGCGCAGCGCGGTGTTGCCACGGGCATCGCGTGAAACGCCGATGATGCGCCCGGGCATGGCCCGCTTGTAGTCGTCGCGGCAGGCGAAGTAGGCGGCGTGTGGGCCGCCGTAGCCCATCGGCACGCCAAAACGCTGGGTCGAACCCAGCACCACATCCGCACCCAGTTCCCCGGGCGGTGCGAGCACCACCAGGCTGAGCAGGTCGGCGGCCACGCAGGCCATGGCTTGCTGGCTGTGCAGCTGGTCGATCAGCGGGCGCAGGTCGCGCACCTCGCCATGGGTATCGGGGTATTGCAGCAAAGCGCCGAATACCGCGTGTTTGCCAAGGTTATCCACAGCGTCGATGATCAGCTCGAAGCCGAAGCCCTCGGCGCGGGTCTTGAGTACCGACAAGGTCTGCGGGTGGCAGTGCTGGTCGGCAAAGAACGCATTGCTCTTGCTGCGCGCCACCCGTTTGGCCAGGGCCATGGCCTCGGCGGCGGCGGTGGCTTCATCGAGCAGCGAGGCATTGGCCAGCGCCAGCCCGGTAAGGTCGATGACCATCTGCTGGAAGTTCAGCAGCGCCTCCAGCCGGCCTTGGGCGATTTCAGGCTGGTAGGGCGTGTAGGCGGTGTACCAGCCAGGGTTTTCCAGCACGTTGCGCAGGATGACCGTGGGAGTGAGAGTGCCGTGGTAGCCCATGCCGATCAGGCTGGTCCAGACCTGGTTCTGCCCGGCGTAACCGGCCAGTTTGGCCAGGGCAGCCTGCTCGTCCAGGGCCGGGGGCAGGTCAAGGGCGCGATTGAGGCGGATGTCTGGCGGTACGGTCTGCTCGATCAGCTCAGTGCGGCTAGCAACACCCAGCGCATTGAGCATGGCCTGCTGCTCGGAGGCATCCGGGCCGAGGTGGCGACGCAGGAAAGGGTTGAGCTCTTGCAGTTGATGCAGGGACGGCGACTGGGACATGACGACGCTCTCTTCCTGGAACAGCTCTCATGGAGACTTACAAGTCTAGGAAGGGATTGCCGATTGTGCGGGGAAACTTGTTTGCACCTGGCGAAAGCCGGGGGCGCTTTGCGCCCCTATCGCGACACAAGGCCGCTCCTACAGGAGTATGCGATCTCCTGTAGGAGCGGCCTTGTGTCGCGATAGGGCTGCGAAGCAGCCCCAGGGATCTTTCAATTATTCGCCGATCGCGGCCTTGTAGGCAGCGGCATCCAGCAGCTTGTCCAGCTCGGCCGGGTTGCTTGGCTTCAGCTTGAAGATCCACGAATCATATGGTTCTTCGTTAAGCTGCTCCGGGCTGTCAGCCAGCTCTTCGTTAACGGCGATCACTTCGCCACCCACCGGGGCGTAGATGTCCGAAGCGGCCTTGACCGACTCGACCACACCCGCAGCGTCGCCAGCGGCGAACACCTTGCCGACTTCGGCCAGCTCGACGAACACCACGTCACCCAGGGCTTGCTGGGCGTGGTCGCTGATGCCCACAGTCACCGTGCCATCGGCTTCCAGGCGCGCCCACTCGTGGCTTTCGGCAAAACGCAGTTCGGCGGGGATAGTGCTCATGTAATGAATTCCTCGATTGGCTCAGCGGTACGCCCGCCGGTTGTAAATGGTTCAGATCAGGATCTTGCCGTGGCGCACGAAGGTCGGTTTGACCACCCGCACCGGGTACCACTTGCCGCGAATTTCCACCTCGGCCCGGTCACCGGTGGCCATGGGTACGCGCGCCAAGGCAATGGACTTGCTCAGCGTAGGAGAGAAACTACCACTGGTGATCTCCCCTTCGCCAATCCCGGCTACCCGCACCACCTGATGGGCACGCAGCACACCGCGCTCTTCCAGCACCAGGCCGACCAGTTTTTCCTGCACACCGTGCTCGATTTCCGCCAGCAGGGCGGCACGGCCGATGAAGTCGCGCTCGGCCGGTTCCCAGGCGATGCTCCAGCCCAGGTTGGACGTGAGCGGGGTATGGTTTTCGTCGATGTCCTGGCCGTACAGGTTCATGCCGGCTTCCAGGCGCAAGGTGTCGCGGGCGCCAAGGCCGCTAGGGGCGATACCGGCGCCGACCAGGTCGTTGAAGAAGGCCACAGCCTGATCACCCGGGAAGATGATCTCCAGCCCGTCCTCACCGGTATAACCGGTACGGGCAATGAACCAGTCGCCTTCGGCAACCCCTTCGAATGGGTGCAGTTCGCGGATAAGCGCGGCACGTGCAGGGCTGAGCAGGGCTGCGACTTTCTCGCGGGCATGCGGGCCCTGGATGGCAAGGATGGCCAGGTCCGGGCGGACCTGGAAGTCTACGGCGAAGCCGTCGCGTTGCAGTTGCAGCCAGTCGAGCACCTTGGCCCGGGTGGCGGCGTTGGTGACCAGCCGGTAGCCACCCTCGGTGCGATAGACGATCAGGTCGTCGATCACCCCGCCCTGCTCGTGCAGCAGCGGGCTGTAGAGTGCCTTGCCGGTGTCGTCGAGGCGGGCCACGTCGTTGGCCAGCAGGCGTTGTAGCCAAGCGGTGGCATCCGTGCCGTGGACATCGACAACGGTCATGTGGGAAACATCGAAGACGCCACAGTCGCTGCGCACCTGATGGTGCTCCTCGACCTGCGAGCCATAATGCAGAGGCATGTCCCAGCCACCAAAATCGACCGTCTTGGCGCCTAGCGCCAGGTGCAGGTCATACAAAAGCGTACGCTGTCCCATGGGTTTCTCCTTCCGGGCGTGGCGAAGCGGCGGCGGTCGATGACGTGGGTCGTCAGCTCTTGTTGTTTAACACCCGCCGCGCGAATGCCGCGCATTGTAGCCGCAAGGTCGCAAGCTGGCATCCTTAGTAGCTGTGACCGGGTCGACGTGCCGAACGGCGGATCAGGCCGATGACCGGCAACAGGCCCACCAGTACCAGGGTCAATGCCGGCAGCGAGGCACGCGCCCACTCGCCTTCGCTGGTCATCTCGAACACGCGCACGGCAAGGGTGTCCCAGCCGAACGGGCGCATCAGCAAGGTGGCCGGCATTTCCTTGAGTACGTCAACGAATACCAGCAAGGCGGCACTCAGGGCACCGGGCACCAGCAACGGCAGATACACCTTGAAAAACAATCCCGCGCCACCGACGCCCAGGCTGCGCGAAGCCTCCGGCAAAGACGGGCGAATGCGTTCCAGGCTGCTCTCCAGTGGCCCGTAAGCCACCGCGATGAAGCGCACCAGGTAGGCCAGCAGCAACGCCGACAAGCTGCCTAGCAGCAACGGTTTGCCGGCCCCGCCCAGCCAACTGGACAACGGGATGACCAGATTATTGTCGAGGTAACTGAAGGCCAGCATGATCGACACCGCCAGCACCGAACCGGGCAAGGCATAGCCCAGGTTGGCCAGGCCGACGCCAGCGCGAATGCCACCGGTCGGCGCCTGACGCCGGGCAAACGCCAGCAGCAGCGCCACGCACACCGTGACCAGCGCGGCCATGCCGCCCAGGTACAGGGTGTGCAGCACCAGGCCGAGGTAGCGTTCGTCCAGGTCATGGCGACCGCGCTGCCAGAACCACGCCAGCAGCTGAAGCAGCGGGATGACGAAAGCGCAGGCGAACACCAGCAGGCACCAGCCACTGGCCAGCAACGCTTTAACCCCACGCAGGTGGTACAGCGCCTGCGCGCGTGGCCGCTCGTTGCCGCTGCGGCTGGCCCCACGGGCGCGACGCTCGCCGTACAGCACCAGCATGACCGCCAGCAGCAGCAGGCTGGCCAGCTGGGCCGCGCTGGACAGGCTGAAGAAGCCGTACCAGGTCTTGTAGATGGCGGTGGTGAAGGTGTCGAAGTTGAACACCGCCACCGCACCGAAGTCGGCCAGGGTTTCCATCAGCGCCAGGGCAATACCCGCGCCGATCGCCGGCCGCGCCATGGGCAGGGCCACGCGCCAGAAAGCCTGCAAAGGCGACAAGCCCAGTACCCGCGCGGCTTCCATCAGGCCCTTGCCCTGAGCCAGAAACGCCGTGCGTGCCAGCAGGTAGACGTAGGGGTAGAACACCAGCACCAGCACAATGATCACCCCCCCGGTGGAGCGTACCCGCGGCAGGCGCATCGGCCCGAACACCTCGCGCAGGGCACTTTGCACCGGGCCGGCGAAGTCCAGCAGGCCGACGAAGACGAATGCCAGCACGTAGGCCGGGATGGCGAACGGCAGCATCAGCGCCCAGTCCAGCCAGCGCCGGCCGGGGAACTCGCAGAGGCTGGTAAGCCAGGCCAGGCTGACACCCAGCAGGGTGACACCGATGCCCACGCCGACCACCAGGGCCAGGGTATTGCCGAGCAGGCGGGTCATCTGCGTTTCCAGCAGGTGCGACCAGATCTGCAGGTCGATGGTTTGCCACGACAGCAGCAGGACGCTCAGGGGCAGGAGGACCAGGGCGGCGATCAGGGCGACCGGGAGGTACCAGCGGCGTTGGGGGGTGTGGGGCAAGTTGGATGTCTCTGTGGCTGATTTGCGACCGCTTTGCGGTCGTTCGCGGGTGAACCCGCTCCTACAGGGACCGCGCAACATTCAAACCTTGTGTGGTCGCTGCAGGAGCGGGTTTACCCGCGAAAGGGCCCTTACAGGCCCCGAAAGGATAAAGCCTGGCGCTTAGTTGTAGCCAGCCCGATCCATCAAGCGGATGGCTTCAGCCTGGCGCTTGCCGGCAATTTCCACAGGAATGGTGTCGGCCTTGAAGCTGCCCCACGCCGCCACTTCTTCCGATGGCTTGACCTTCGGGTTGGCCGGGAATTCCTGGTTGATGTCGGCAAACAGCTTCTGTGCTTCTTCGCCGGTCATCCACTCCACCAGCTTTTTCGCCGCTTCCGGGTGCGGTGCATGTTTGGTCAGGCCAATGCCCGACAGGTTAACGTGCACGCCACGGTCACCCTGGTTGGGCCAGAAGATCTTCACCGGCAGGTTCGGGTTCTGCTTGTGCAGGCGGCCGTAGTAGTAGGTGTTGACCACGCCCACATCGCACTGGCCAGCCTCGATGGCCTGGATTACCGCGTTGTCGTCGGAGAACACGTCGGTGGACAAGTTGTTGACCCAGCCTTTGACGATCTGCTCGGTCTTGGCCTCGCCGTGCGTTTCGATCAGGGTGGCGGTCAGCGACTGGTTGTACACCTTCTTCGCTGTGCGCAGGCACAGGCGGCCTTCCCACTGCTTGTCGGCCAGGGCTTCATAGGTGCTAAGCTCTGCCGGCTTGACCCTGTCGGTTGCGTAGATGATGGTGCGCGCACGCAGGCTCAGGCCGGTCCAGTCATGGGACGAGGCACGGTACTGCGGCGGGATGTTCTGGTCGATGATGTCGGACTTGATCGGCTGCAAGATGCCCATTTGCTCGGCCTGCCACAGGTTGCCGGCATCGACGGTGAGCAGCAGGTCGGCCACGCCGTTATCGCCCTCGGCCTTGATGCGCTGCATCAGCGGGGCTTCCTTGTCAGTGATGAACTTGACCTTGACCCCGGTCTTGGCGGTATAGGCATCGAACACTGGCTTGATCAGCTCGTCGATGCGCGAGGAGTACACCACCACTTCGTCCGCTGCCTGGGCGGTGCCGCCGAACAGGGTCAGGGCCAGGGCGGCCAGTAGGGGCTTGCGTGGCAACATGGAAAGCACTCCTCGGATCGTATGAGAGGTGCGAATGGTAGTGAATCCCATTTTCTGGCTCACCCTTTGAGCCGTTACCGGATGTTGCAGAGGGGCTGCTGCGCAGCCCATCGCCGGCAAGCCAGCTCCCACAGGGATCTCACAAGGCCAGCAGGCCTGCGCCGTACCTGTGGGAGCTGGCTTGCCGGCGAAAGGGCCGCAAAGCGGCCCCAACAATCTCAAGCCTTGGCCAGATCCGGCAAGTCACCACTCAAACCCAGCGCCTGCCGCACAAACAGCGCCTTGGCCTCCGGCATCTGCTCCACCAGCTTCAACCCGCTGTTACGCAACCAGCGCAACGGCAGCGGGTTGGCCTGGAATAACCGCTCGAACCCTTCCATGGCCGCCATCAGTGCCAAGTTGTGCGGCATGCGCCGCCGCTCGTAACGGCTCAGCACTTTCACGTCCGCCAGCCGCTCGCCACGCTCGCAGGCATTGACCAGCACCTCGGCCAGCACTGCGGCATCGAGGAAGCCCAGGTTCACACCCTGCCCGGCCAGCGGGTGAATGGTGTGCGCCGCATCGCCGATCAACGCCAAGCCTTCATCCACATAGCGCTTGGCGTGCCGCTGGCGCAGTGGCACACACACCCGAGGGTCGGCCTGCAGCACATCGCCCAGGCGCCCCTCGAAGGCCCGTTCCAACGCCTGCAGGAAAGCCGCTTCGTCCAGTGCCATCAGCTGCTCGGCATGCTCCGGGGTGGTCGACCATACGATCGAGCACCAGTCCTGCTGGCCATCGCGGGTCAACGGCAGGAACGCCAATGGCCCTTCATCGGTGAAGCGCTGCCAGGCCGTGGCCTGGTGCCCGGCGCTGCAACGCACGCTGGTGACGATGGCATGGTGCAGGTAATCCCACTCGCGGGTTTCGCAACCGGCCAGGCGTCGCACTGCCGAGTTGGCGCCGTCAGCTGCAATCACCAGCGGCGCGCGCAGTTGCCGGCCATCGGCCAGGGTCAGCAGCCATTCATCGCCAGAGCGGCGCAACTGCTCCAGACGGGCATCGGCCAGCAGGCCGATATCGCTGTCGAGCAGACGCTCGAGCAGGCCGTCCTGCACCACCCGGTTCTCGACAATATGGCCGAGTACCTGGGCGTGCACGCTGGCGGCCGAGAAGTGAATCTGCCCGGTGCCGCTGCCATCCCACACCTGCATGTCGGAATAGGGCGTGGCGCGCCGCTGGGCAATGCCGTCCCAGGCGCCAAGGCGCTCGAGGATGCGCTGGCTGGCCGCCGACAGCGCGCTGACGCGCGGCTCGAACGGGGCCTGAGCATCGAACGGCTTGACCGTCAGTGGGCCGCCGTCGAGCAACAGGATTTGCAGGCCACTGTGGCGCAACGCCAGGGCCAGGGCGCTGCCGACCATACCGGCACCGACAATCAACAGATCTGCGCGCATTTCCATGCCTTACGCCAGCCTCGCTTGCGGCTTCAGCCGCACGTATAGGGTTTTATCGACCCGCGCCACCAGCTCGCCGGCACCATCACGGATATCGACCTGCAAACGCGGCAGGCACTTCTTGCCGGTGGCGGTCTGCTGGCGAATGTCGTCCAGCAGCGCGTCATCGACGTGGAATTCGGCATACACCGGGCCTTTGCCCGGCGAGATGAAATCGATGCTGGCGGCCTTGTCCCAGACGATGTAGTCGCGCCCCAGCTGCTCGATCAGCAACAACATGTAGAACGGGTCGGTCATGGCATACAGGCTGCCACCGAACTGGGTACCGACGTAGTTGCGGTTCCAGCGCGTCAGCTTCATCGCCACCTTGACGCTGCGCAGGTCCGGGCTGATGTGCTGCACGCGAATCCCCGCGCCCAGGTAGGGTGGGTAGAGGTTCAGCAGCCAGCGCAGCATGCGCGCCCGGCGCGCCAGTTTACGTGGGTTGCTCATGCCTGGCCCCGCGGATCGGGGCGGGTGCCCAGGCCCATGGCCTGGCGGGCAAACCAGCTTTTTGCCGGTGGCAGCAGGTCGAGCCCGAGCAGGCCGAGGTTGCGCCCGGCAGCCAGCAGTGGCTGGTTGCTGCCAAACAGGCGGGTAACCTGGTCGGAAAAGCCGATGGTCATTGCCTGGTCCAGGCGCTGACGCTGGTGATAGGCTAACAAGGTGGCCAGCTCACCAGGCCGCTGCGGGCCGGCCAGCAGCGCCTCGGCCAGCGCTTGCACGTCACGTAGCGACAGGTTGAAACCCTGGCCGGCGATGGGGTGCAGGCTGTGTGCTGCGTTGCCCAGTACCACCAAGTGCGGACGCACCTGCTCCTGGGCCTCGATCAGCGACAACGGGTAGAGGTGCCGCGCGCCCACCTGGCGCAGCGCGCCGAGGCGGTAGCCGAACACGCCCTGCAACTCGCGCAGGAAGCTGCGCTCGTCGATGTCGGCCAGGCGCCGTGCGTCCATGCCCTGGCGGGTCCACACCAGTGCACAGCGGTTATCCGGCAATGGCAGCAGGGCCATCGGGCCTTCTACGGTGAAGCGCTCGAACGCCTGGCCGCCGTGGGCCTCGCCCGGGGTGATGTTGGCGATCAACGCACTCTGCTGGTAAGGCGTGTGGCGCACGTGAATGCCCAGTTGCTCGCGCAGGCCGGAACGGCCACCGTCGGCCAGTACCGCCAGGTCGCACTCCACTTGGGTGTCGTCGTTCAGGCGCAACTGGTAGCCGCCTTCGATGGCCTGCATCGCGGTGACTTCCGCCGGGCAGCGCCAGCTCACCACTTCGCTGTCGAGCCCTTGCCACAGGCACTGGCCAAGCCAGGCGTTTTCCACCACGTAACCTAACGCAGGCACGCCTTCTTCCATGGCATCCAGACGGGCGGCGCCAAAGCGGCCACGGTCGGACACGTGAATCTGCCGGATTGGCTCGGCGCGCCGGCCAATGGCCTGCCACAGGCCCAGGTGCTGGTAGATCTGCTGAGTGCCGAACGACAACGCCGACGAGCGCGCATCGTAGCTGGGCTGGAAGCTGTCACCGGGGGCGAACGGCTCGATCAGCAGGATCTTCCAGCCACGTGCCTTGGCCCCGGCCTGCAGGGCCAAGGCCAGGCTTGCACCGACCAGACCACCGCCGATGATCGCCAGGTTTACCCGGTTCATGCCGCGTCCTTGCGGGCGGCCTGCATCAGCGCCTCGATCTCGGCGACCGTGCGTGGCACGCCCGACGTCAGGATTTCACAACCTTGCCTGGTCACTACCACGTCGTCCTCGATCCTTACCCCAATGCCGCGCCACTTTTTGGCAACGGCCTGATTGTCGGCGCCAATGTAGATACCCGGTTCGACGGTCAGCGCCATGCCGGGTTCCAGCACCCGCCACTCGCCGCCCACCTTGTAATCGCCCACATCATGCACATCCATGCCCAGCCAGTGGCCGGCACGGTGCATGTAGAAGGCGCGATAGGCCTCGCTGTCGATCAGCGCCTGCACATCGCCCTCCAGCAGGCCCAGCTCCACCAGGCCTGCGGTAATGACCCGCACGGTTGCTTCGTGGGCGTGGTTCCAGTGCTTGCCGGGGGCGATTTCGGCAAACGCCGCCGCCTGCGCCTTGAGCACCAGCTCGTAGATGGCCTTCTGCTCGGGCGAAAACCGCCCGCTGACCGGGAACGTGCGGGTGATGTCGCTGGCGTAGCAATCGATTTCGCAGCCCGCGTCGATCAGCACCAGGTCGCCATCCTTGAGCGGTGCATCGTTCTGCTGGTAGTGCAGGATGCAGCCATTGCGCCCTGCCGCGACGATCGAGCCATAGGCCGGCATCTTTGCCCCGCCCTTGCGGAACGCGTAGTCCAGCTCGGCTTCCAGGCTGTACTCGTGCAGCCCGGCCCGGCAAGCCTGCATGGCCCGCACATGGGCACGCGCAGAAATGTCTGCGGCCGCGCGCATCACCTTCACTTCCGCTGCCGATTTATACAGGCGCATGTCGTGCAGCAGATGATCCAGCGCAACGAACTCGTTCGGCGGCTGGGCGCCCAGCCGGGCCTTGGAGCGGATAACGTTGATCCAGTCCATCAGCCGGCGATCGAACTCGGGGTTGCTGCCCATGGCGCTGTACACCCGCTCGCGGCCTTCGATCAGGCCCGGCAGAATCTCGTCGATGTCGGTGATGGGGAATGCATCATCGGCGCCAAAATCGCGCACTGCGCCTTCCTGGCCGGCGCGCAGGCCGTCCCACAGCTCGCGCTCGGGGTTGCGTTCACGGCAAAAAAGCACGTACTCGCCATGCTCGCGCCCGGGGATCAGCGCAATCACCGCCTCTGGCTCGGGGAAGCCGCTAAGGTACTGAAAGTCGCTGTCCTGGCGGTACACGTGCTCGACGTCGCGGTTGCGGATGGCAACTGCGGCGGCGGGCAGAATGGCGATGCTGTTGGGGACCATCTGCGCCATCAGCGCCTTGCGCCGCCGGGCATACTCGGCCTTGGGAATGTGGCTCATGGGCAGACTACCCCTGGTTGATCAGTGCAGCGATGGCTTGGGCGCGGGTGCGGCCGGCTTGGCCAGCTCGGAGAACAGCAGCAAGGGCGCCACGCGCAGGTATTCCATGACTTCCATGTAGTCGCTCTCGCCGTCTTCGGACTCTTCGAGGGCCTCTTGCACCTGGGAAATGGCTACCAGGTCCTGCAGCACTTCCTTGGCCTCGTCGGACAAGTCCTTGCCGCCGGCGTTCAAGCCGAAACCGGTAATGAAGCCTTGGCACCACTGGCCCAGCGCGGTGGCACGGTCGGTCAGTGCAGCGTCGTCGGAAGGCAGCAGCAGGACGATGGCCATATCGTCGCTGGTGAGCTCACCCTTGACCATTTCCTGCAGGCCGACCAAGGCGTTGCGCACGGTGTCACCGGGCTCGGTTTCCAGTAGCTGGGCGGCATCGGCCAGCCAGCTGTCGGCGTCAAAGCCGGCACCGGCGCAGCTGCGGCCGATCAGCAGGCCGTGCAGTTCGGCCGGGGTGACAGGATGGCCATTGCTCGAGAGCAGCATGGCGAAGGCGATGTAGGGCGATTGGGTATTGGGCATGGGCAGCTAGGCGCCAGACGGCGCAATGACTAGAATGGAGACCTTGTATCCTAGCACCGGCAGGCGCGCCAAGACCATCGGCACTGGCCGTCGCCGCTCAGGGAGAGGCATCATCGCCAGGTGACTGAACGACGGAGCGAATCGAGTGCAACCCACGCAAGAGAACGACCTGCAGGCACTGATGAGCCGTTTCGAGTTGCTGATCGACCGCGTCGAGCAACTAAAACGGCAAAATGCACTCCTAGTAGCTCAGGAAAAGTCCTGGCGCGAAGAGCGCGCCCACCTCATCGAAAAGAACGAGATCGCCAAGCGCAAGGTCGAGTCGATGATCATACGCCTCAAGGCTCTGGAGCAAGACTCATGAGTTCAAGCAATAGCGTCACCGTGCAGATTCTCGACAAGGAATACTCGATCATCTGCCCGCCGGAAGAGCGCAACAACCTGGTCAGCGCCGCGCGCTACCTGGACAGCAAAATGCGCGAGATCCGCAGCAGCGGCAAGGTGATCGGCGCCGACCGCATTGCAGTCATGGCCGCGTTGAACATTACCCACGAAATGCTCCATCGCCAGGAAGAACGCAGCGATGCGCCGGTCAGCAGCACCAACCGCGAACAGGTGCGCGACCTGCTGGATCGGGTAGACAAGGCTTTGTCCGACGACACGGATACCAAAATCGGCTGAGATTGGTATACTGGCGCCACTCCCTGGGGGATGCGCCAGTCGGTTATGTCCCTGAGCCGATACGCACAACCACGGGGGTTGCACGCTGGGGCCGGTGTGCATGTCCGCCCGACGGAAAGCCTTAACGCCCCCTGCAATCTCCACCTTGAACTTTCGGGTTCAAGGGCTACACCGATAGCGGTCTTATCGGGGAGCCTGAATTTCTTGCCCGCCCCTGTGGCGGGCATTTTCGTTTTGGCCGCCCTTCAAATGCGGCCACTACTTCCGGGATGCCCGTGCCATGACCGACACTGCACCGCTAACCCGCCCTCAGCTTCGCCGCCTGCTTCGCAATGCCCGCCGCGCCCTTACCCCTGCTCAGCAACGCCAGGCCACCCTTGGCCTGTACCGCCAGCTGGCGCAGCACCCGTTGTTCCGTCGCGCCCGGCACATTGCCCTGTACCTGCCCAATGACGGCGAAATCGACCCTTGCCTATTGCTGCGCGAAGCCCAGCGCCGCGGTAAGCGCACCTACCTGCCAGTGCTGCATGCCTGGCCGCGCACGCGCATGGTGTTCCAGCGTTTCGAGCAGGGTGAAAAGCTCAGGCCCAACCGCTTCCGTATTCCCGAGCCGGTGACCGAGCGCAAGCGCCAACGGCCGATCTGGGCGCTGGACCTGATCCTGCTACCGTTGGTCGGTTTTGACGAGATGGGTGGTCGCCTGGGAATGGGCGGAGGCTTCTATGACCGCAGCCTGGCCTACCAGGCGCGTCGGCAAACCTGGAAAAAACCGTTGCTGCTGGGGCTGGCACATGAATGTCAGAAGGTCGAGCGGCTGGCCCAGGCCAGTTGGGATGTACCGCTGCAGGGCACGGTCTCGGACCGGGGCTGGTACCTGGCGCCGCGTTGAGCGGCGCCAGCGGGGGCATCAACGTTGTGGCTGGCTGGCCTCGACCGGCATCTGATAGGCATTGTCCAGCTTGCGCTCCCAGAACCCTTGCGCATAACCGGTAGTGACCACACCCAGGCCAAAAATGAACACCAGGATCCACAGCAGATCCGGCTTTTTACGTTGATTCATCGAAGATTGCCCCCCAGGCAAACTGTTCAGTGCTCGGCGACTTTCTGGGTACCGCCGGAGCATCGCGCGTTAAACGGGGCGCATTTTCCGACAACCTGCGTCTGCAAGCAAACCTTGACGCCAACCGGCTGTCGGTTTCGTGCAACAGGTTATTTCAAACCTTTTCAGGAGCACGCTGCATGGCCTATTGGCTGATGAAATCCGAACCCGACGAGCTCTCCATCGAAGCCCTCGGCCGCCTGGGCGAAGCGCGCTGGGACGGCGTGCGCAACTATCAGGCGCGCAATTTCCTGCGCGCCATGAGCGTGGGTGACGAGTTCTTCTTCTACCACTCCAGCTGCCCGCAGCCCGGTATTGCCGGCATTGCCCGGATCACCCGCGCGGCCTACCCCGACCCGACCGCGCTGGACCCGCAGAGCCACTATTACGATGCCAAAGCCACGCCCGGGAAGAACCCGTGGAGTGCCGTGGATGTGGCCCATGTGCAAACCCTGCCGCGGGTGCTGGAACTGGGCTGGCTGAAGCAGCAGGCCGGCCTGGCCGACCTGCCGCTGGTTCAGAAAGGCAGCCGCCTGTCGGTGATGCCGGTAACTGAAGAACAGTGGGCGGCGATCATTGCGCTGGCCCACTGAGTCGGGCATGAGTGCTGCAGCGCGCTTGCGATCGAGCGCCGCGCGGGCGGCGCTCGATTTCACAGGCTCAAAATTTCTAAAGCCAAGCCAATCACTGCACGATCAGGTTGTTGAACAGCAAGTCTTCAACGATCGGCTTGCCCTCTTCCGCTTCCAGCACCTGCTGCACCTGCTTCAGGGCCTCTTGGCGCAGATGCTCCTTGGCCTCGACGTTGCTCATGCTGTCCACCGTCTGCTGGGTGAACAGTGCCACCAGCTGGTTGCGGATCAGCGGTTCGTGGTGCTGCACCGCCTTGGCCGCTTCGTCGCCGGTCACGCGCAGGGCCACGTCGGCCTTGTACACGCGCAGCCGCGGGCCGCCGTCGAGGGCGTAGTTGCCGACAAAGGGCGGGCTCAGGCTGATATAGGCAACCTTGGGCGCCCCTTCCTTGGCTTCCTCGGCCATGGCCGCAGCCGGTAGCAGCAGCGCCAGTACCATCAAGATCCACGCTTTCACGAATTCGCTCCTCAATACAGTTGGCGCCAGCTTACCCAGCATGCCATTCAAACCCAAGCCCGGCCTTGTGCTGCCACTTATGCCTGCACATCAGGGCGGGCCATGCTCGTTGACCCGCCAATCGGCCCTCCTACACTTATCGGCCACTACCCGCAAAGGAATAGCCCCGATGAAAGCTGTGTTGTGCAAAACCCTGGGCCCGGCGCGCAACCTGGTGCTGGAAGACGTGGCCAGCCCGGTGCCGAAGAAAAACGAGATCCTGCTGGACGTGCAGGCCGCCGGGGTCAATTTCCCCGACACCCTCATCATTGAAGGCAAGTACCAGTTCCAGCCACCGCTGCCGTTCTCTCCTGGTAGCGAAGCGGCAGGCGTGGTGGCTGCGGTGGGCGAAAAGGCCGGCGCCTTCAAGGTCGGCGACCGGGTCATGGCGCTCACCGGCTGGGGCGCCTTTGCCGAGCAGGTGGCAGTGCCGTTCTACAACGTGCTGCCCATTCCGGCGAGCATGGACTTCATCACCGCTGCAGCGTTCGGCATGACTTACGGCACCTCGATGCATGCCCTGCGCCAGCGTGGCCAGCTGCAAGCCGGCGAAACGCTGCTGGTACTGGGCGCGTCCGGCGGGGTCGGCCTGGCGGCAGTGGAAATCGGCAAGGCCATGGGCGCGCGGGTGATTGCCGCCGCCAGCAGTGCCGAGAAACTGGCCGTGGCCAAGGCGGCTGGGGCGGATGAGCTGATCGACTACAGCCAGGCCAGCCTGCGCGAAGAGATCAAACGCCTGACCGGTGGCCAGGGTGTGGACGTGATCTACGACCCGGTCGGTGGCGAGCTGTTCGAGCAAGCTGTGCGCGGGCTGGCGTGGAACGGCCGATTACTGGTGGTGGGGTTTGCCAGTGGCAGCATTCCACAGCTGGCAGCCAACCTGGTGTTGCTCAAGGGCGCTGCGGTGCTGGGGGTGTTCTGGGGGGCATTTGCCCAGCGTCAACCGGAGGACAATGCGGCCAACTTCAGGCAGCTGTTCGCCTGGCATGCCGAGGGCCAGTTGAAGCCGCTGGTGTCGCAGACTTATCCACTGGGCGAGGCTGGGGCTGCAATCGAGAAGCTTGGGCAGCGGCGGGCTGTGGGTAAGTTGGTGGTGCTGGCCCGTTGATCTTGGGGCTGCGGTGCAGCCCATCGCGACACAAGGCCGCTCCTACAGGGTTACGCGTTCCCATGTAGGAGCGGCCTTGTGTCGCGATGGGCCGCAAAGCGGCCCCAAAAAAATCAGACTTCGCGCAGGTTATGGCAACGCCGGAACCGCGCTTCGAGGTTGCGATCGGGCATTTGGTGGCTACGCAGGGCATTCAAGGTCTGCTCGACATAATCGCGCGTGCTGCCATAGCGCCCCTTGGCACTGGCCAGGATCTGGCTGAGCAAGGTGTCCGGCAGGTTGCCGGCATAACACGGTAAATGCCGCTCCAGTACAAAGCCCAGGGCCTGCACCTTGCTGCCATCGACCAACCGGCAATTGAGCCAGTGCGGCCGGTATGCCGGGTACGGCATCTCGCGTTGCCACAGGGCCATCAGCGAGTCGTCCAGGTTGCTTTCGTCCAGCCGGTAGGCAAAACCGCTGCAGGAGCCACCGCGGTCCAGGCCAAACACCAGCCCGGGGGTTTCCGGAGTGCCGCGATGTTCATGCGACCACAAGTACAAACCACGGTGATAACCATGTACCCGCGCGCGCTGGCGTTCTACCGAATTACATTCCGGGCGCCAGATCAACGAACCATAGGCAAACAGCCACACCGGGCCACCCTGATGCTGTGACATGGTCATTTGCATGGAGTTATACAGTTGCTCGCGGGTCAGTTGCTGACCGAAGTCGAGCGAAGGGGGATAAGTAACTTTCCAGGACGAACTTTCAAGTGTCGACATAAGCTGCCGCCATAATTCCCTGAGAACTACACTCGTAGCGCAAATATTTCAAGGCAGACGCAATGGCCTGCCTGTACAGGCCCTTTCGCGGGCAAGCCCGCTCCTACAAAGGGGGCATGACAGGTAAATTAAGGCAGACCGGTACGTTAGCTCAAGTATATGTCGAAATTTTCATCGGGCATTCCGACGATTGGGAATTATTATTTCGCCACGCGTGAAAGTTAGTGGCCAAGGCGGTAACCATTACCGCCTTATACCCACACTTGCAAACTTCGGTTATTAGCCGCGTGGTGCGTAGGCAAACACATCGGCACGCATGCGGTGCGCATCCATGCCGGCTTCGACCAAGGCGTCGAGGGTGGCGTAGACCATGTTTGGCGAGCCACTGGCATACACATGCACGGTGTTGAGGTTGGCAATATCTTCGCAAACGGCTTCATGCAGCATGCCGCAGCGGCCCTCCCAACCACACAGGTCACTGACCACCTGGTGCAGGAACAAGTTGGGCAGGCGCTGCCATTCGTCCCAGTGCTCGATCTGGTAGAAGTCCTCGGGCCGGCGCACGCCCCAGTACAGGTGTACCGGGTGCTTGAAGCCCTTGGCCCGGCAATGCTCGACCAGGCTGTGCATCTGGCCCATGCCGGTGCCGGCGGCAATCAGTACCAGCGGCCCATCGGGCAGCTCGGCCAGGTGAGTGTCGCCAAACGGCATTTCGATGCGCGCCAGGCCGTCGCGCTTGAGCTGGTCTATCAGCTGCACGGCACTGGGCTCACGCGCCAGCACATGCAATTCCAGCTCGCGCCCGGCATGCGGCGCGGAAGCCAGCGAAAAGGCCGCCTGCTTGCCGCCTTCACGCTCGATCATCAGGTATTGCCCGGCGTGGTAACGCAGCGGCTTGCCGGCTGGCGCTCGCAAACGTACCCGCCATACGTCGCCACCGACGTCGACGCACTCACTGACACTGCACGCCAGCTTGCGCACTGGCAGCTCGCCCAGGGCAAGCACACCGTCCCAGAGCAACACGCAGTCCTCCAGCGGTTCGGCAATACAGGTAAACAACTCGCCATGGTCGCGGACTTCGCCGTCCTGGCGTACCCGGCCTTCGACCAACAACGCGGCGCAGACATGGCAATTGCCATTGCGGCAGCTGTTCGGGCAGTCATAGCCCAGCCGCCGCGCTCCATCCAGGATCCGTTCCCCGGGTTCGAGCGCCAGCACCGCCCCGGACGGCTGCAACGTTACCTGCATCAATCTATTCCCAACTGATCCCACAGCTCATCGATACGGCGGGTGACGGCTTCGTCCTTGACGATGACCCGCCCCCATTCGCGTGTTGTCTCGCCCGGCCACTTGTGCGTGGCATCCAGGCCCATCTTCGACCCCAGCCCCGATACCGGCGACGCGAAGTCGAGGTAGTCGATCGGGGTGTTGTCGATCATCACCGTATCACGCTTGGGGTCCATGCGCGTGGTAATGGCCCAGATCACATCATTCCAGTCACGGGCGTTGATATCGTCATCGGTGACAATAACGAATTTGGTGTACATGAACTGTCGCAGGAACGACCACACACCCAGCATCACGCGCTTGGCATGGCCCGGGTACTGCTTCTTCATGGTCACCACCGCCATGCGGTACGAACAGCCTTCCGGCGGCAGGTAGAAATCGGTGATTTCCGGGAACTGCTTCTGCAGGATCGGCACGAACACTTCGTTCAGCGCCACCCCGAGAATGGCCGGCTCATCTGGCGGGCGGCCGGTGTAGGTGCTGTGGTAGATCGGTTTTTGCCGGTGGGTGATGCGCTCGACAGTGAACACCGGGAAGCTGTCCACCTCGTTGTAATAGCCGGTGTGGTCGCCATACGGGCCTTCCGGGGCCATTTCGCCCGGGTGGATCACACCTTCCAGAATGATTTCGGCCGTGGCCGGCACCTGCAGGTTGCTGCCACGGCACTTGACCAGCTCGGTGCGGTTGCCACGCAGCAAGCCGGCAAAGGCGTACTCGGAGAGGGTGTCCGGTACCGGGGTCACCGCACCGAGGATGGTCGCCGGGTCGGCGCCCAGGGCCACGGCGACCGGGAACGGCTGGCCGGGGTTCTTTTCGCACCACTCGCGATAGTCGAGGGCGCCGCCACGGTGGCTGAGCCAGCGCATGATGACCTTGTTGCGGCCGATCACCTGCTGGCGATAGATACCCAGGTTCTGGCGCTCCTTGTTCGGGCCGCGGGTCACGGTCAGTCCCCAGGTGATCAGTGGTGCCACGTCGCCGGGCCAGCAATGCTGGATCGGCAGCGCGCCGAGGTCGACATCGTCACCCTCCACTACCACTTCCTGGCACACCGCATCCTTGACCACCTTAGGCGCCATCGACACGACCTTCTTGAAGATCGGCAGCTTTGACCAGGCATCCTTCAGGCCCTTCGGCGGCTCGGGTTCCTTGAGAAACGCCAGCAGCTTGCCGATTTCGCGCAATTCATCGACCGACTCGGCGCCCATGCCCATGGCCACGCGCTCCGGGGTGCCGAACAGGTTGCCTAGCACCGGGATGTCGAAGCCGGTGGGCTTTTCGAACAGCAATGCCGGGCCCTTGGCACGCAGGGTGCGGTCGCACACCTCGGTCATTTCCAGGACGGGGGAGATCGGAACCTGGATGCGCTTGAGCTCGCCGCGCTGTTCCAGGCCACGGATGAAGTCGCGCAAGTCGCGATACTGCATGCAGGAGCCTCGTGTTGGCCGTATCGGTCGGGGGTGCAGAGTGTAGCGCCGTTCAGTGCCCAATGGCCAAAAATGACTTGGGGCCGCTTCGCGCCCCATCGCCGGCAAGCCAGCTCCCACAGGTTCTGCACAAGCCTCTAAAGCTGTGCAGTACCTGTGGGAGCTGGCTTGCCGGCGATGGGCTGCGAAGCGGCCCCAATCAATCCCGGTTTGAAACGCTTACTTGCGCTTCATCGACAGGAAGAACTCGTCGTTGGTCTTGGTCTGCTTGAGCTTGTCGACCAGGAACTCGATGGCGGCGATTTCGTCCATCGGGTGCAGCAGCTTGCGCAGGATCCACATGCGCTGCAGTTCGTCGTCAGCGGTCAGCAGCTCTTCGCGGCGGGTGCCGGAGCGGTTGATGTTGATGGCCGGGAACACGCGCTTTTCAGCGATGCGGCGGTCCAGCGGCAGCTCCATGTTGCCGGTACCCTTGAACTCTTCGTAGATCACTTCGTCCATCTTCGAGCCGGTTTCGACCAGCGCGGTGGCGATGATGGTCAGCGAACCGCCTTCCTCGATGTTACGCGCAGCACCGAAGAAGCGCTTTGGCTTCTCCAGAGCGTGGGCGTCGACACCACCGGTCAGCACCTTGCCGGAGCTCGGGATGACGGTGTTATAGGCACGCGCCAGACGGGTGATGGAGTCCAGCAGGATAACCACGTCCTTCTTGTGCTCGACCAGGCGCTTGGCCTTCTCGATCACCATTTCAGCAACCTGCACGTGGCGGGTTGGCGGCTCGTCGAAGGTAGAGGCAACCACTTCGCCGCGCACGGTGCGCTGCATTTCGGTTACTTCTTCCGGGCGCTCGTCGATCAGCAGGACGATCAGGTGGCACTCGGGGTTGTTACGGGTGATGTTCGCCGCGATGTTCTGCAGCATGATCGTCTTACCGGCTTTCGGCGGGGCAACGATCAGGCCGCGCTGGCCTTTGCCGATCGGGGCGCACAGGTCGATGACGCGACCGGTCAAGTCCTCGGTGGAGCCGTTACCGGCTTCCATCTTCAGGCGCTTGTTCGGGAACAGCGGCGTCAGGTTTTCGAACAGGATCTTGTTCTTCGCGTTTTCCGGGCGGTCGAAGTTGATGGTGTCGACCTTCAGCAGCGCGAAGTAACGCTCCCCTTCCTTCGGTGGGCGGATCTTGCCGACGATGGTGTCGCCGGTGCGCAGGTTGAAACGGCGAATCTGGCTGGGCGAGACGTAGATATCGTCAGGGCCGGCCAGGTAGGACGCATCAGCGGAACGCAGGAAACCGAAACCATCCTGGAGAATCTCCAGCACGCCGTCACCGGAGATCTCTTCGCCGCTTTTCGCGTGCTTTTTCAGCAGGGCGAAAATTACGTCCTGTTTGCGCGAACGGGCCATGTTTTCGATGCCCATCTGTTCGGCCATTTCCAAAAGATCGGTAATCGGCTTTTGCTTGAGTTCAGTCAGGTTCATAAGGGGAGTGACGTAATCATGTAAGAAGGGAGAATTAAGCTTTGGCTTAATGAAGCCGCGCCGCTAGATGGCGACAGGATCGCGTACTGATTCGAATTAGGGATGCTTCGGCGACGGCATGTAGAGGGCACTGGAAAAGCAGTGCGAGGCCGAATGTAACACTTGCTTTTTTCGACGTCTAGTGGTTTTGACCGGGTAAATTCTGCCCTGTGGGAGCGGGTTTACCCGCGAAGGCGGCAGCAGCTTCGGCATCGAATTCGCGGGTAAACCCGCTTTCACAGGCCCTACGGGCAAAAAAAAGCCCCGCATTTGCGGGGCTTTCGCATTACAGGTGGGCGTCGAGGAACGCAGCCAGCTGCGATTTCGACAGGGCGCCAACCTTGGTGGCTTCGACGTTGCCGTTCTTGAACAGCATCAAGGTCGGAATGCCACGTACGCCGTGCTTGGCCGGGGTTTCCTGGTTTTCGTCGATGTTCAGCTTGGCGACGGTCAGTTTGCCCTCGTAGGTAGAAGCGATGTCGTCCAGAACTGGCGCGATCATCTTGCACGGACCGCACCATTCAGCCCAGTAGTCGACCAGTACCGCGCCTTCGGCCTTCAGGACTTCGGCTTCGAAGGTAGCGTCGGTGACGTGTTTGATCAGATCGCTGCTCATGGAAATCTCCAGGGTCGTAAGCAAAAAAACGTGGCCCATGATAGCCGCACCCACGCCCGACAGGAAGCCGCGGACGATTGAGTGTAACTATAGTTGTGCAAGACGCCGCGAATCGAAACTGTCACACAAGTGTCATAGCATCGAATGGCACATTGCCTTGCATCAACGCCTGGTGTGTCACGCGTTGGCGACAGCCTGCTATCGTGGCACGATTGCCGGGTTAACGACCGAGAACAACCAGATCATGCCGCATACCATCGCGAAGAACCTGTCACTGATCGCAGCCATCGACCTTGGCTCCAACAGTTTTCACATGGTCGTGGCCAAGGCCCACCATACCGAAATCCGCATCCTCGAGCGGCTCGGCGAGAAGGTTCAGCTAGCCGCCGGCATCGACGAAGACCGCAAACTCAGTGAAGAGGCGATGGAACGGGGCCTGGATTGCCTCAAGCGCTTTTCCCAACTGATCAACGGCATGCCATCAGGCGCCGTGCGTATCGTCGGTACCAACGCCCTGCGCGAAGCGCGCAACCGCAACGCATTCATTCAGCGCGCCGAGGCCATTCTCGGCCACCCGGTGGAGGTCATCTCCGGCCGTGAAGAGGCGCGCCTGATCTACCTGGGCGTATCCCACACCCTGGCCGACACCCCTGGCAAACGCCTGGTCGCCGACATCGGCGGTGGCAGTACCGAATTCATCATTGGCCAGCGCTTCGAGCCGCTGCTGCGTGAGAGCCTGCAAATGGGCTGCGTCAGCTTCACCCAGCGTTATTTCCGCGACGGCAAGATCACCCCGGCACGCTATGCCCAGGCCTATACCGCCGCGCGCCTGGAATTGATGAGCATCGAGAACGCCCTGCACCGCCTGACCTGGGACGAGGCCATTGGCTCGTCTGGCACCATTCGCGCCATCGGCGCTGCGATCAAGGCAGGCGGCCTGGGCAATGGCGAGGTCAACGCCGAAGGCCTGGCCTGGGTCAAACGCAAGATGTTCAAGCTGGGCGAGGTCGACAAGATCGACTTCGACGGGGTCAAGCCAGACCGACGCACCATCTTCCCGGCCGGCATGGCGATTCTCGAAGCCATCTTCGATGCCCTGGAACTGCAGCGCATGGACCACTGCGACGGCGCCCTGCGAGAAGGCGTGCTGTTCGACCTGCTCGGTCGCCATCACCACGAAGACGTGCGCGAACGCACCCTGAACTCGCTGATGGAGCGCTATCACGTCGACCATGGCCAGGCAGCGCGTGTCGAGCGCAAGGCCCTGCATGCCTTCGACCAAGTCGCCGACGCCTGGCAGCTCAACAGCGGGAACTGGCGCGATCTGCTGGGCTGGGCGGCGAAAGTGCACGAAATCGGCCTGGATATCGCCCATTACCACTACCACAAGCACGGTGCCTACCTGATCGAGCACTCCGACCTGTCGGGCTTCTCTCGCGAGGACCAGCAGATGATGGCCCTGCTGGTACGCGGCCACCGTCGCAACATCCCCAAGGACAAGTTCGCAGAACTGGGTGAAGAAGGCGTGAAGCTGCTGCGCCTGTGCGTACTGCTGCGCTTCGCCATCCTGTTCCACCACATCCGTGGCAATCAGCAGATGCCGAAGGTGGCGCTCAAGGCCGCCGATGACAGCCTTGATGTAGCCTTCCCTGAAGGTTGGCTGGAGCAGAACCAGCTGACCCAGGCCGACTTCGCCAACGAGGCGGAGTGGCTGGCCCGGGTCGGCTTCGTCCTCAGCGTACGTTGAGGACCGGGTTGCTCAGGCGCTCCAGCAGGGTCGCCTGGGCACTGCGCGGGTTCTGGTTGCCGGTTGGGGTGCTGCGCACGTAGCGCCCGTCTGGCTGCAAGGTCCAGGCGTGGGTGTTGTCGGTCAGGTAGCCTTCCAGCTCCTTCTTCACCCGCAGCAACAGCTTTTTGCCTTCCACCGGGAAGCAGGTCTCGACACGCTTGTCGAGGTTGCGCTCCATCCAGTCGGCACTGGAGAGGTAGATCTGCTCTTCGCCGCCATTGAGGAAGTAGAACACCCGCGTGTGCTCAAGGAAGCGGCCGATGATCGAGCGCACCTGGATGTTGTGCGAAACCCCCGGAATGCCTGGGCGCAGGCAGCACATGCCGCGCACCACCAGGTCGATCTTCACGCCCGACTGGCTGGCCTTGTACAGCGCCTTGATAACCTTGGCGTCGGTCAGCGAGTTGAACTTGGCAATGATGTGCGCTGGCTTGCCTTCAAGGGCAAACTGGGTTTCCCGCGCGATCATGTCTAGCATGCCCTTCTTCAGGGTAAACGGCGCGTGCAGCAGCTTCTTCATGCGCAGGGTCTTGCCCATGCCGATCAGCTGGCTGAACAGCTTGCCGACGTCCTCGGTGAGGGCATCGTCAGAGGTCAGCAGGCTGTAGTCGGTGTACAGGCGGGCGTTGCCGGCGTGGTAGTTGCCGGTACCCAGGTGCGCATAACGCACGATTTCGCCCTGCTCGCGGCGCAGGATCAGCATCATCTTGGCGTGGGTCTTGAAACCGACCACGCCGTAGATCACCACCGCACCGGCCGCTTGCAGGCGGCTGGCCATCTGCAGGTTGGATTCTTCGTCGAAGCGCGCACGCAGCTCGATCACCGCGGTGACCTCCTTGCCGTTACGCGCCGCGTCCACCAGGGCGTCGACGATTTCCGAGTTGGCCCCGGAACGGTACAGGGTCTGGCGCACGGCGAGCACATGCGGGTCCTTGGCGGCCTGGCGCAGCAAGTCTACAACCGGGGTGAAGGACTCGAACGGGTGCATCAGCAGGATGTCCTGCTTGCTGATCACGCTGAAGATGTTGTCGGCGTTTACCAAAAGCTTGGGGATGGCCGGGGTGAACGGCGTGTACTGCAGCTCGGGGTGGCTGTCCAGGCTGGTGATGCTGAACAGGCGGGTGAGGTTGACCGGGCCATTGACCTGGTAAAGCTCGCTTTCGCTGAGGCTGAACTGCTTGAGCAGGTAGTCCGACAGGTGTTTGGGGCAGGTGTCGGCGACTTCCAGGCGCACGGCATCGCCGTAGCGGCGCGAGAACAGCTCGCCACGCAGGGCGCGGGCAAGGTCGTCGACCTCTTCGGAGTCCAGCGCCAGGTCGGCGTTACGGGTCAGCCGGAACTGGTAGCAGCCCTTGACCTTCATGCCCTGGAACAGGTCGTCGGCGTGCGCGTGGATCATCGACGACAGGAACACGTAATTGGCGCCCGGGCCACCCACCTCTTCCGGCACGCGGATCACCCGCGGCAGCAGGCGCGGGGCCGGGATGATCGCCAGGCCCGAATCACGGCCGAAGGCGTCGACACCTTCAAGCTCGACGATGAAGTTCAGGCTCTTGTTCACCAGCAACGGGAACGGGTGAGTCGGGTCGAGGCCGATCGGGGTGATGATCGGGGCGATTTCGTCGCGGAAGTAACGGCGTACCCAGGTTTTGAGCTTGGGCGTCCAGTAACGGCGGCGAATAAAGCGGATCTGGTGCTTTTCCAGTTCTGGCAGCAAGACGTCGTTGAGGATCGCGTACTGGCGCTCTACCTCGAAGTGCACCAGCTCGCTGATGCGCGCCAGCGCCTGGTGCGGCTGCAGGCCATCGGCACCGGCCTGTTCGCGTGCAAAATTGATCTGCTTCTTCAGGCCCGCGACACGGATTTCAAAGAACTCGTCGAGGTTGCTGGAGAAGATCAGCAGGAACTTGAGGCGTTCCAGCAAGGGGTAGCTCTCGTCCAGTGCCTGTTCCAGCACACGGATGTTGAACTGCAACTGCGAAAGTTCGCGATGAATGTACAGGCTGCTGTCGTCCAGGCCAGGGACGGCAATTGCCGGGGCCGGTGCCGCTGCTGGCGCCGGGACCGCAGGCTCGGCCACCTGCTCCGCTTCTGGCTCGGGAGCCGGCGGCAGGTCTGGCGGCGTCTGCACCATCTCTTCTGGAAGCTCCTGAGCATCCTTGATCGCGACAGGGCTAAGCACTTCATTATTCATCTGGCGTTCCTGAGGACGTTAACGCCCTATCATCAATTGAGCGGCAAGATAAGCGCCCATTATGACGCCTGTGTTACACACCAGGGCAAGCCATGGCGCGAGGGCTCTGGCATTGTCGACGCAGAATTGTTCACGTCGAGACACATTTGGACACTTTCACGAACGCGCGTGAAGGGGTAGGCTGCGCGTTCATTTCGCCAGCACCTCAGAAAATGCTTCAACAATTCCTGCAGGATTTCGGCTACTTCGCCCTTTTTCTTGGCACCTTCTTTGAAGGCGAGACCATTCTGGTGCTTGCAGGGTTTCTTGCATTCCGCGGTTACATGGATATCAAGCTGGTGTGCCTGGTGGCGTTCTTCGGCAGCTACGCCGGCGACCAGCTGTGGTACTTCATGGGCCGTCGCCATGGGCGCAGGATTCTGGCGCGCAAACCGCGCTGGCAGGCAATGGGTGACCGGGCGCTGGACCACATCCGCCGCCACCCCGACATCTGGGTGCTGAGTTTCCGCTTTGTCTATGGCCTGCGTACAGTCATGCCGGTGGCGATTGGCCTGTCGGGCTACCCGCCACGCCGTTACCTGCTGCTGAACGGCATTGGTGCAGCGATATGGGCCATTGCCCTGGGTGCGGCCGCCTATCACTTCGGCGCCATCCTCGAAGGCCTGCTGGGCAACGTGAAGCGCTACGAGCTTTGGGTACTCGGCGGCCTGTTGGCGCTGGGCGCCCTACTGTGGCTGCGCCGGCGCTTTCGCACCCTGCGCGCGGAGCGCAAGGCTGCAAGCCAGGCCCAGGCCGATGAGGCCGAGCGGGCTGTAAGCCACAAGCAGGAACCACCCCAGCGGCGGGACCACCGCTAGGCCCTGGGTGCCCGGCTAGGGGTATCAGGTGGAGCTTATATCGAGCGCCGCCCGCGCGGCGCTTCGCGGCACAAGGCCGCTCCCACATCGGTTTCGGGCCAGTCACTTCTGTAAGCCCACCGCTGCCCACCTTGTTTGCTCCATTCGATACCGAGGGCACACGATCAGTCCATACCGGCGGGAACCCCTATCGTCGACATCTGCCAAACTAGAGAGCATTTAGCGCCTCGACACTGGAGTAGTGAACATGACAAAAAAAGTAGCGGTGATTCTTTCCGGCTGTGGCGTGTATGACGGCGCCGAAATCCACGAAAGCGTGATCACCCTGCTGCGCCTCGACCAGCGCGGTGCGCAGGTGCAGTGCTTCGCGCCAGACATTGCGCAGATGCATGTAATCAACCACCTGACTGGCGAAGAAATGCCCGAATCGCGCAATGTGCTGGTGGAATCGGCGCGCATTGCCCGCGGCGAGGTCAAGGACATCCGCGAGGCCAAGGCCGAAGACTTCGATGCGCTGATCGTGCCGGGTGGCTTCGGGGCAGCGAAGAACCTGTCCAACTTTGCCGTGGAAGGCGCCAACTGCAGCGTCAACCCCGACGTGCTGGCCTTGGCCGAAGCCTTTGCCGGCGCCTGCAAGCCGGTTGGCCTGATCTGCATTTCGCCGGCACTGGCGGCGAAGATCTACGGGCCGGGGGTGGTGTGCACCATTGGTAGCGACGCTGGCACTGCGGCGGCGGTGGTGAAGATGGGCGGCACTCACGAAGAATGCGATGTGCACGACATCGTCGAAGATACCCAGCGCAAGCTGGTGACCACCCCGGCTTACATGGAGGCCAAGTCGATCAGCGAGGCGGCTGGCGGCATCTACAAGCTGGTGGACCGGGTGCTGGAGCTGACGCACGAGTAAGCCCTGCAAACGCGCCTGTGTAGGAGCGGCCTTGTGTCGCGATCGGGCCGTGAAGCGGCCTCGGCAATTTATGCGGCTAAGCTTAAATGCTGGGGCCGCGCTGCGGCCCGATCGCGACACAAGGCCGCTCCTACAGGATCCCTCAAGGCTTCGAGAGTCGCGAAATGATCCGGTCCAGCGCATTGGCAAATGCCTGCTTGTCGCGCTCACCATAGCTCGCCTGCCCGCCGCCCACCTGGCCCTGCTCGCGCAGTTCGGTGAACAGGTTGCGCGCCGCCAGCCTGTCGCCCATGTTGCGCTCGTCAAACTCGCGCCCGCGCGGGTCCAGCGCCGCCACGCCCTTCTTCACCAGGCGGTCAGCCAGTGGCACGTCACTGCAGATCACCAGCTCGCCCGGCACGGCATGCTCGACCAGGTAATCGTCGGCCGCATCCATGCCGCTGGGCACCACGATCAGCCGCACGATGGCGAACGCCGGCTTGGCCACGGCCTGCCCTGCCACCATCACCACCTCGAACTTGCGCTTGAGGGCGAACTTGACGATCAGATCCTTGGCCGCCTTGGGGCAGGCGTCGGCATCGATCCATACACGCATCGGGAAATCTCTACATGAACTCAATGCGACCATCATGCCTCAAGCGCAGCAAAAGCTGGAGCAGGCGCGCTGACGCTGGGAAAATGGCGCCAATATTTCAATTGGCGCTTATCCGCCACCGTCACTCAGGCTAAACTCGCCACAGCTCCGCTGGCCTGCCCGAGTGCGCAATGAACCACCCCCACGAAATCCGCCCAGACCTGGACGAAGGCATCGACCGCAAAGTCCTGGCGACATTGCGTGCGCGCTTCCTGCATCTGAACCAGGGCCGGCTGCAACGGGCGATGGAAGGCCTGTCGACACGCCAGCAACAGGTACTGACGCTGCTGCCGCTGCTGTTCCATGTAAACCACCCGCTGTTACCGGGCTATGTTTCTGGCAGCACGCCCGCAGGTGTATCGGGCTACGAGCCAGATGCCGAACGGGTGGCAGAGGCCCAACGCCTGGCCCGTTCGTTCACTTACAAGGCCCAGCGTGGCAACCCGCCACGCCCGATCCACGGCTTGTTCCTGATGGGCAGCCTGGGTTCGCTGGCCCAAGCCGAGCACAGCGACATGGACGTATGGGTATGCCATGCGCCAGGCTTGCCCGAGCCGCAGCTGGATGAACTGCGCCGCAAGTGCCAGCTGCTGGAAGCCTGGGCAGCCAGCCTGGGCGCCGAGGCGCACTTCTTTCTCATCGACACGCAAGGCTTTGCCCAAGGCCAGCGCGACGGCCAGCTGGGCTCCGACGATTGCGGCACCACCCAGCATTACCTGCTGCTCGACGAGTTCTACCGCACCACCCTGTGGCTGGCCGGTCGCACGCCGCTATGGTGGCTGGTGCCGGTCTACGAAGAACACAATTACCACACCTATACCCAAACCCTGCTGGCCAAGCGTTTTATCCGCAGCCAGGACGCCCTCGACCTCGGCAACCTGGCGCATATTCCGCCCGGCGAGTTCGTCGGCGCAGGCCTGTGGCAACTGTTCAAAGGCATCGACTCACCCTACAAGTCACTGCTCAAACTGCTACTGACCGAGACCTACGCCAGCGAACACCCCGCCGTACGCTGCCTGAGCCTGGACTACAAGCAGGCGGTGTTTGCCAACCAGCTCGACCTCGACGAGCTGGACCCGTATGTGATGGTCTACCGGCGCATCGAGCATTACCTGTTGCAACGTGGCGAGACCGTTCGCCTGGAGCGGGTACGGCGCAGCCTGTACTTGAAGGTGAACAAGAAGCTCAGCGACCAAGGCCGTAGCAATGGCTGGCAACGCCGGCTACTGCAGCGCCTGGCAGACGAATGGGGCTGGGACGAACGCCAGCTGGCCGTGCTGGACAGCCGCAGCCAATGGAAAGTGCAGCAGGTTGCCGTCGAACGTCGCGAGCTGGTGGCCGAACTGAACCACAGCTACCGCTTTCTCAGCCAGTTCGCCCGCACCCAAAACGCCAGCAGCCGCGCCGACCAACGCGACCTCAACGTGCTGGGCCGGCGCCTGTATGCGGCCTTCGAGCGCCGCGCCGGCAAGGTCGAAGTGATCAACCCCGGCATCGCCCCAGACCTCGCCGAAGGCACCCTGACCCTGGCCCAGGTCCCCAACCGTAAGGAGCCGGGCAGCTACCACTGGGAGCTGTACAGCGGCAACCTGAGTACGCACGAAGTCGAGCACTTGAGCCCGATAAAACGCTGTCGCGAGCTGCTCGAGCTGCTGGCCTGGGCCCACCGCAACGGGGTGATCGACAGCAGCTCGCGCCTGGCGCTGCACCCGGGTGTCAGTGACCTTGGCGAGTTCGAGCTGTTCAACCTGCTGGGCTGCCTGCAGCAAAGCATCCCCCTGCCCTTGCCGACGGTCAGCGAAGTACGCCTGCTGCAGCCCAGCGTTGCCGATGAGGTACTGCTGCTGGTCAACGTCGCCATCGACCCGCTGCGCCACCATCGCGGCCTGAACATCCTGATGACCACCGAGCGCACCGACTCGCTGAGTTACGCCGGCGTGCGCGAGAACCTGGTGCTGACCCTGGACCAGGTGACCCTCAACAGCTGGAACGAGGTGCTGGTCCAGCGCTATGACGGCGAACACGCGCTGGTGCGCTGCCTGCGCGACTTCCTCAACAGCCCGGTGTTGCATGGCCACCGGCCGCGGGTGCGGGTACGCTGCTTCTGCCAGAGCCGCGCCCAGGCCATCGGCCAACGCGTGGAAGAGATCTTCGACACCGTGCAGTTGCTGCTGGACCAAGGCCTGCACCACCGCTACCTGCTACAGGTGGCTGAGCACACCCATGTGCTGGAACTGTTGCCCGGGCACGTCAGCCTGACCACCCTGGCCGAACATGGGGCACTGTTGACCTACCTGGGCGAAGAGCGCAGCGCCTACAGCCCGTTGTACCTGGATACTCACGCCCTGCACGACCATGACCTGCGCCTGGTGCTGGAGCAAGGCAGGCCGGCCTGCATCCAGGTGTTCTACCGTTTGCAGGGCGGCTGGGCCGAGCTGTACGTGCTGGATGAACACAACGCCTTGTGGCAGCAACGCCTACCGTTGCATGACGAAGCGCACCTGCTGCTGCCGCTGCAGCGCTTTTTACGCTCGGTGGTGATGCGCCGCGATGCCCGCCTGCCGCTGGAGAACCTTGGGCAGGCGTTTCTGGATATCCAGTACGCACAGCTACTGCCTAGCGGCCCGGGCAAAGCGCGCAGCATCGAGCCGCGCCTGGCGCCGCTGGAGGGCAGTGACCAGCCTTACTATGAAGTGCAGGCCATTATCCAGGCCGGTGTGGCCGGTGCCGCGCATGTGACGCTGTACTGCGACCAGCAGGAGTTTTCCGAGCTGGAGCATGGGGCGCAGCTGTATGCGGTGGTGGCCCGGCAGATTATCGCGCAGCGTCGTGGGGCCGAGCATTACCGGTGCTACATCACCGACCTGGACTTGTCCGAATTGCTGGATGACCGGCTGGGGGCAACGCAGGTTTACCTGAGCTACAAGCGGGTGCTGGAGCAGGCGTTGAATGAGGGGTTGGAGCAGGTATTGGCGGAGGGATCCTGAATTGCCGGGGGTGCTTTGCACCCCTTTCGCGACACAAGGCCGCTCCTACAGGGGTACGCGATCCCCTGTAGGAGCGGCCTTGTGCCGCGATGGGCCGCAAAGCGGCCCCAAAATCTCACAGGTCGAAATCGCCCGCCGCTTCCGGCTGGTACTCGACTTCCAGCAGCTTCAGCTTGAGGGTCTTGCCCCCCGGTGCCGGCCAGTCGATCTGTTCACCCACCGACAACCCCAGCAAGGCGCAGCCAATCGGTGCCAGGATCGAGACCTTGCCCTCTGCCCCGGCATCCTTCGGGTACACCAGAGTCAGATGGTAGTCCTTGCCGCCGGCTTCCTCACGGCAGTGCACACGCGAGTTCATGGTCACCACGCCCGCGGGCACTTCCTCATGACCGACCACCTGCTCGGCGCGGTCCAGCTCGTCCTGCAAGGCGAGCACACCCGGCGTACTCTCGTCGAGGCTGTCGATAAGACGCTCCAGACGCTGTACGTCCAATCGGGTGAGGATGAGGGAAGGCTTGGTGCTCATGATCCAGTCAGACTCCTTTGAACAGGCAATTTTCAGTGCGCAGATAAAGCAAAACCCCGCCCAAGGGCGGGGTTTGAGATGGCTTTGGCGTCACCGACGCAGAACCCGACACTACCACAGCCGGGTAAATACTCAAGCCCCTGCGCTCAGTGTGCCTTAGCCTGCTCGCGCAAAACCTGGGCCTCGCGGCAGATCTGCCGGCGCCGTTCATCATCGGCCGAACGCCATTCACGGATGTGCTCGACATGCCGGTGGCAACCGGTGCACACACGCTGCTCGTCAAGCCGGCAGATGCTGATGCAGGGCGACGGCACGGCGGGGCTGACATTGCTGTACAGCGGCTTGGGCGGCCGGGGCTGGGCGTTGCTCATGTCAGATCTCGTCGAAGTCCAGCTTCTCGCCGGCCCGCTCCCAGACGATGCGTTCGAGCATTTCGCCCAGCAGCTCTTCGCTCTTTTCGCAGACCCACTTTTTGCTCTCTTCGTCGTAGTCGAAGTGGAAACCACCGGACTTGTCAGCCAGCCACAGTTGGCGCAGCGGCTCCTGACGGCTGAAGATCAGCTGGGCGCCGCCTTCGAACTTGACGGTGAGGACGCCAGCGGAATTCTCCATATCCAGGTCCAGGCCGCTCTCGTCGAACAGGTCTTCCAGGGCCTGTTGGGTCGCGTCGACCAGATCATGGAAACGCGCTTCACTCAAACTCATTGCAGGAACCTCGAAATTGGCTGCGTTACAGGCAAGCCCGGCAAGATACGGGCGCAAAGCGCCAGCCGCAAGCTGCTAGCTACAAGCCGCAAGAAAAAGCCCAGCCTACACCCGATAGCTTTTTCTTGCCGCTTGAAGCTTGAAGCTTGCCGCTTCTGCTGCCCCGCCCGACGGACCGGCCCTTGCATAGGCAAGCCGCCGGTCGCTCGGTATACTCGGGCGCAATACTGCATTTTCTAAGGATTTCACCCATGAAGCGCCTGATTTCCTCCTTCGCGGCGCTGGTCGCTGTTGCCTGCCTCGTTTCGGCCTGCGGCCAGAAAGGCCCGCTGTATCTGCCTGAAGACGGCGATAACGGCAAAGCGCACAAGGCACACCAGCACCAGCCAAAAGCCAAGCCGGCCCCGGTACAAGAGCAGCAGCCAGAGCCGCAGGCCGAGCCTGAGCAGTCGCCAGCGCAGTAAAGGAAACCAGATGAACGCTTTCAACTACCGCGACGGTGAGCTGTTCGCGGAAGGCGTGGCCCTGTCGGCCATCGCCGAACGCCACGGCACCCCTACCTACGTGTATTCGCGCGCCCACATCGAGGCCCAGTACCGCAGCTATACCGACGCCCTGCAAGGCGCCGACCACCTGGTGTGCTTCGCGGTCAAGGCCAACTCCAACCTTGGCGTGCTGAACGTGCTGGCACGCCTGGGTGCCGGTTTCGACATCGTCTCCGGTGGCGAGCTGGAACGCGTGCTGGCCGCTGGTGGCCGCGCCGACCGCGTGGTGTTCTCCGGCGTGGGTAAAACCCGTGAAGACATGCGCCGCGCCCTGGAAGTGGGTGTGCACTGCTTCAACGTCGAATCCACCGACGAACTGGAGCGCCTGCAAGGGGTGGCCGCCGAGATGGGCAAGGTTGCCCCGGTGTCGCTGCGGGTCAACCCGGACGTAGACGCCGGTACCCACCCGTACATCTCCACCGGCCTTAAAGAGAACAAGTTCGGCATCGCCATTGCCGACGCCGAGGCCATCTACGTGCGCGCCGCGCAGCTGCCGAACCTTGAAGTGGTCGGTGTCGACTGCCATATCGGCTCACAGCTGACCACCATCGATCCGTTCCTCGACGCCCTCGACCGCCTGCTGGTGCTGGTCGACCGCCTGGCCGAGTGCGGCATCCATCTGCGCCACCTGGACCTGGGCGGCGGTGTCGGCGTGCGCTACCGTGACGAACAGCCGCCGCGGGTGGCCGACTACATCAAGGCCATTCGCGAGCGCGTCGGCGACCGCGACCTGGCCCTGGTATTCGAGCCTGGCCGCTACATCGTGGCCAACGCTGGGGTGCTGCTGACCCGCGTGGAATACCTCAAGCACACCGAACACAAGGACTTCGCCATCATCGATGCGGCGATGAACGACCTCATCCGCCCGGCCCTGTACCAGGCCTGGATGGGTGTCAGTGCAGTCAAGCCACGTGCAGGCGAAGGCCGTGCCTATGACCTGGTCGGCCCGATCTGCGAGACCGGCGACTTCCTCGGCAAGGACCGCGTACTCAACCTGGCCGAAGGCGACCTGCTGGCCGTAGAGTCTGCGGGCGCCTATGGTTTTGTCATGAGCTCCAACTACAACACCCGTGGCCGTTGCGCTGAAATCCTGGTCGACGGCGACCAGGCGTTCGAAGTACGCCGCCGCGAGACCGTCGCCGAACTGTTCGCTGGCGAAAGCCTGCTGCCGGAGTAAGCCCATGCTGCTGCGTTTTACCAAGATGCATGGGCTGGGCAACGATTTCATGGTCCTCGACCTGGTCAGCCAGCACGCGCACATCCAGCCCAAGCACGCCAAGCAATGGGGTGACCGCCACACCGGCATCGGCTTCGACCAGTTGCTGATCGTCGAGGCGCCGAACAACCCGGAAGTGGACTTCCGCTACCGCATCTTCAACGCCGACGGCTCCGAAGTGGAGCAGTGTGGCAATGGTGCGCGCTGCTTCGCCCGCTTCGTGCTGGACAAACGCCTGACCGCGAAAAAGCGCATCCGCGTGGAAACCAAGAGCGGCATCATCGTGCTGGACGTGCAGAACGACGGCCAGGTGAGTGTCGACATGGGCCCGCCGCGCTTCATCCCAGCCGAAATCCCCTTCGTCGCCGACGCGCAGGCGCTGAACTACCCACTGGAAGTCGACGGCCAGCTGCACTCGATTGCCGCCGTGTCCATGGGTAACCCGCATGCCGTGCTGCGTGTCGACGACGTGCATACTGCCCCCGTGCATGAGCTGGGCCCGAAGATCGAAAACCACCCACGCTTCCCGCAGCGGGTGAATGCCGGCTTCCTCCAGGTTATCGACCGCCACCGCGCCAACCTGCGCGTGTGGGAACGCGGCGCGGGTGAAACCCAGGCCTGCGGCACCGGCGCCTGCGCCGCTGCGGTGGCGGCGATCAGCCAGGGCTGGATGGACTCCCCGGTGTCCCTCGACCTGCCTGGTGGCCGCCTGCACATCGAATGGGCCGGCCCCGGCAAGCCCGTGGTGATGACTGGCCCGGCCGTACGCGTCTACGAAGGACAGGTTCGTCTCTAAGCGAGTAACCGTCATGACCGATCAGCCCAAGGTTGTACCCCAGCAGTCCGCCGAGCTCGATGCCGAGGCGGTGGTCGCCTACCTGCGCGACCACCCCACCTTCTTCGCCGAGCACGATGAGTTGCTGATCGAACAGCGCATTCCGCACCAGCGAGGCGACAGCGTGTCGCTGGTAGAGCGACAGCTCAAGCTGCTGCGCGACCGCAACATCGAAATGCGCCATCGCCTGTCACAGCTGATGGACGTAGCCCGCGACAACGACCGGCTGTTCGACAAGACCCGCCGGCTGATCCTCGACCTGCTCGATGCCGGCAGCCTGGAAGAAGTGGTCATGGCGGTCGAAGACAGCCTGCGCCAGGAGTTCCAGGTGCCTTTCGTCAGCCTGATCCTGTTCGGCGAAAACGTCGCGCCGGTCGGGCGGTGGGTCAGCAACGCCGAGGCGCAACAAGCCATTGGAGCCCTGTTGGGCGGCGGCAAGACAGTCAGCGGCAACCTGCGCGAGCACGAACTGGCGTTCCTGTTCGGTGAAGAGCAGCGTCGCGAAGTGGGCTCCAGCGCGGTTGCCGCGCTTGAGTACCAAGGGCTGCACGGCGTGCTGGCAATCGGCAGCCGCGACCCGCAGCACTACAAGAGCAGCGTCGGCACGCTGTTCCTCGGCTATATCGCCGAAGTACTCGGCCGCGTTGTGCCTCGCGTTACCCAGACCCTGCGTTCGGTACGCTGATGGAACGCCAGCTGGAAGCTTATTGCGCACACCTGCGCAATGAGCGCCAGGTGTCGGAGCACACCTTGCTGGGCTACCGTCGCGACCTGGCCAAGGTCATCGCCTACTGCAAGGAACACGGCATTGCCGACTGGCAGGCGCTGCAGATCCAGCAACTGCGCCAGTTGATCGCCCGCCTGCATCACCATGGCCAGTCCTCGCGCAGCCTGGCCCGGCTGCTGTCGGCTGTACGCGGCCTGTACCGCTACCTCAACCGCGAGGGCCTGTGCCAGCACGACCCGGCCACCGGCTTGAGCGCCCCCAAGGGTGAACGCCGGCTACCCAAGGTGCTGGATACCGACCGTGCCCTGCAGTTGCTCGATGGCGGCGTCGATGATGATTTCATTGCCCGCCGCGACCAAGCCATGCTCGAACTGTTCTATTCGTCTGGCCTGCGCCTGTCCGAACTGACCAACCTCGACCTCGATCACCTCGACCTCACCGCCGGCCTGGTGCAGGTGCTGGGCAAGGGCGGCAAGGCCCGCGTGCTGCCCGTTGGCCGCAAGGCCCGCGAGGCGCTGCAGGAATGGTACCGCCTGCGCGGCATCGGCAACCCGCGCGACCGCGCCGTGTTCATCACCCGCCAGGGCAACCGCATCAGCCCGCGGGCCGTGCAACAACGGGTGAAAGCGGTCGGCGAGCGCGAGTTGGGCCAGCACCTGCACCCGCACATGCTTCGCCATTCCTTCGCCAGCCATGTGCTGGAATCGTCCCAGGACCTGCGCGCGGTACAGGAAATGCTCGGCCATGCCGACATCAGCACCACGCAAATCTACACCCACTTGGACTTCCAACACCTGGCCGCGGTGTACGACAGCGCCCACCCCCGGGCCAAACGCAGCAAAGGCACAGACTCATGAGCATCAAGCTGATCACCTTCGACCTCGACGACACCCTGTGGGACACCGCGCCGGTCATCGCCAGCGCAGAAGTCGTGCTGCGCGACTGGCTCGAAGCCAACGCCCCGATCCTTGGCGGCGTGCCGGTGGAACACCTGTTCGCCATCCGGGAGCGCCTGGTGCAGGCCGAGCCTGGCCTGAAGCACCGCATCAGCACCCTGCGCCGGCGTGTGCTGTTCCATGCCCTGGAAGAAGCCGGCTACAGCGAGAAACACGCGCAGGACCTGGCCAACGAAGGCTTCGAGGTGTTCCTGCATGCCCGCCATCAGGTGGAGATCTTCCCCGAGGTACAGCCGGTGCTGGAGATTCTGCGCCACCGCTACACCCTGGGCGTGGTCACCAACGGCAATGCCGACGTAAGCCGGCTGGGGCTGGCGGATTACTTCCGCTTTGCCTTGTGTGCCGAAGACCTCGGTATCGGCAAGCCGGACCCGGCGCCATTCCTGGAGGCCTTGCGGCGTGGTGAGGTGGACGCCGGTGCGGCGGTGCACATTGGTGATCACCCGGGTGATGACATTGCCGGTGCCCAGCGTGCAGGGCTGCGGGCGGTGTGGTTCAACCCGCAGGGCAAGGCCTGGGCGGGCGAGCGGGCGCCGGATGCCGAGATCCAGCGGCTGTCGCAGTTGCCCGACGTGCTCGCGCGCTGGCGCTGACAAGAGGCTGGCTTAATATTCTTGGTGGTGCGTAGATCGAGCGCCGGGCGGGCGGCGCTCGATCTCACTGGCAATGAAAATCTCTCGCCGAACAGCCACAAAAAAGCCCGCAGCGACGGCGGGCTTTTTACGATCAACCACTCAGATAGGGCGGCTGCCGTACTTGTTATCCGGCTTCTTGGGCGGGTCGGCGACCACGTTGGCCTCGACTTCCTGCACCTTGCCACCGCGCGAAAGGAATTCTTCCATCGCCTTGGCCAGGGCATCACGCTCTTTCTGCTTGGCTTCCATGCTTGGCATCTCGTCTACCGAGACTGCCGCCTTGGATTTGCCCTTGGCAGTGGGTGCAGGGCTGCTGTCATCATCGCCAGCATCTTCGGCGACATCGTCAGCAGCCGCTTCGAGGCCTTCATCAGCCTCGTCTTCGTCGCCTACTTCGAGGTCATCATTTTCCAGATCGTCGTCGCTCATGTTCTACCTCATGACTTGCGAAAAGCAGGTTAGTTATAGACCAGTGCAGCCGTAGACCGGCAGCCACCAGTGAAAATTCAACTGGCCGTGGGTTAGGCCACTGCCCTTGGGTCGGCGCTCCTGATGGGAGGCGGCACCCAGCAGGCCCTGCTCCTGGCAGGACCTGACAAATCCATTAACCCCTGCTGGCCACACGCTATTGGCAAGCCTAGCAAAGGCTGGTGAAGTGTGCGGACTACTCGTAAACACCCTTCGGCGCGCATTCTAGCGCGCCCGTAGAAAAAGCAAAGCTCCATAAATGCCTTACGACTTGTAAGTTTTCTACCTACGTCGCGAACGTGCCGGATAAACCGTTTGCCGAGCGGGAAATGTTAAAAATCTGGCAAAAAAATGCCCGGCAAGCCGGGCAAGTTTTTACCGCGTCGCAGTTACAGGTTGTAGCCGCGTTCGTTGTGTTGAGCCAGGTCGAGGCCGACCGACTCTTCTTCTTCGTTGACCCGCAGGCCCATCACCACATCCAGCACCTTGAGGATCACGTAGGTGACGATGGCGGTGTAGACCACGGTGAAGATCACGCCCTTGGCCTGGACCCAGACCTGCATGCCGATGTCGGTGACGGCGCCGAAGCCGCCCAGCGCCGGGGCTGCAAACACACCGGTGAGGATGGCGCCGACGATACCGCCGATGCCGTGCACACCGAAGGCATCCAGCGAGTCGTCATAGCCCAGCTTGCGCTTGAGGCTGGTGGCGCAGAAGTAGCAGATCACGCCCGAGGACAGGCCGATCACCAGTGCGCCCATCGGGCCTACGGTGCCGGCAGCCGGGGTAATGGCGACCAGGCCGGCCACCACGCCCGAGGCAATGCCCAGGGCACTTGGCTTGCCGTGGCCGATCCACTCGGCGAACATCCAGCCCAGCGCCGCGGCAGCGGTGGCGATCTGGGTGACCAGCATGGCCATGCCGGCGGTGCCATTGGCGGCTGCGGCAGAGCCTGCGTTGAAGCCGAACCAGCCGATCCACAGCATGGCTGCGCCCATCAGCGTGTAACCAAGGTTGTGCGGGGCCATTGGGGTGGTCGGGTAGCCCTTGCGCTTGCCCAGCACCAGGCAGCAGACCAGGCCGGCGATACCGGCATTGATGTGCACCACGGTGCCGCCAGCGAAGTCCAGCACACCCCAGTCCCACATCAGGGCACCGTCACCGCTCCACACCATGTGCGCGATAGGCGCATACACCAGGGTGAACCAGATGCCCATGAACACCAGCATCGCAGAGAACTTCATGCGCTCGGCAAAGGCACCGACGATCAGCGCCGGGGTGATGATGGCGAACGTCATCTGGAAGGTGATGAATACCGCTTCAGGGAACAGCGCGGTGGCCGAGGTCAGGCTTTCAGGGGTGACGCCGCTGAGGAAGGCTTTGGAGAAGCCGCCCACGAAGGAATTGAAGTTGAGCACGCCCTTTTCCATACCGGCGGTATCGAAGGCCATGCTGTAGCCGTAGACGACCCAGAGAATGCTCATCAGGCCAGTGATTGCAAAGCACTGCATCATCACCGACAGCACGTTCTTGGAACGCACCATGCCGCCATAGAACAGGGCCAGGCCCGGAATGGTCATGAACAGCACCAGCGCCGTTGCGGTCAGCATCCAGGCGGTGTCGCCGGAGTTAAGCGCTGGGGCAGCTTCCTCTGCCAGGGCGAGCCCAGGCATTACGAGGGACAATAGGGCTCCTAGCCCTGCGATCTTACGCAGAGTCATGTTGTTTTCTCCTGGGGCGTTGGGTTTGGTGAGGCTTTGTTGCTGCTTAGATCGCGTCGGTATCGGTTTCGCCGGTACGGATGCGGATCGCCTGCTCCAGATTCACCACGAAAATCTTGCCGTCACCGATCTTGCCGGTGTTGGCTGCCTTGGTGATGGCTTCGATTACCCGATCAAGGTCCTTGTCGTCGATGGCGACATCGATCTTCACCTTGGGCAGGAAGTCGACCACATATTCAGCACCGCGATATAGCTCTGTGTGGCCCTTCTGGCGACCGAAACCTTTGACCTCGGTAACGGTGATGCCCTGCACGCCGATTTCCGACAGCGACTCGCGCACGTCGTCCAGCTTGAACGGCTTGATGATGGCTGTGACTAGCTTCATGAAACTCTCTCCCGATTTGGTGGACTTGCCCCAGGAAAACAAACCCGTCTCAAGTCTAAGCGCAGCGGTTGGCTTTGTAACGCGTCGTCGGCATCCGGCTCCGCGTGCGCACTGCCTGGTCACAAGGAACTGCATCAGTGCATGGCTCGTACAGGTCTTTGCAGAAACCTTGCCAGTTCCGGCAAAGCACCGGAAAACAGTGGGTTATGTGTTTTAGTCGGGATTGGCCAGTCGCCAGCATGGAAAACATGCACAGTTTCGGTGCGTAGCGGCAGCGCGCATTGCGCGAAAAATGTGCAATCGCCCGAACCCTGAGTGGCGGAATTGCCCGTGCTACACTGCCGGCCATTTCTTCGTTTCAGTGGACAGCCCCATGCTCGCGCCCAAAGCCCTTCTCGATGCCCTGAGCGACCAGGCCTCGCGCCTGTTCAGCAGCGATACCGCCCAGCCCCGCGCAGAACTGGAAAGCCAGTTCAAGGTGCTGATGCAAGGGGCGTTCAGTAAGCTGGACCTGGTCAGCCGCGACGAATTCGACAGCCAGATGGTCGTGCTGGCACGCACCCGTGCGCGCCTTGAGGCCCTTGAACAGCAGGTGGCCGAGCTGGAAGCTCGACTGAACCCGTCCCCGCAGAACGAGTAAAGCGGCCTTGCGCGGGGCATTTAGCCTAAGACTGCAGGCGGCCTGCTTCGAACGCTGCCGGCTTCGGCGGTAGCTCACTGGCATGCAAGGTGCCGCGGAACAGCGCTGCACCACACTGGGTGAACAAGGTTTTCACCCGGTTATGCGAATTGAGGATTTCGGCCTGTATGCCCTCGATAGCGGAGTCCCCCGGTTGCAGGTTCGCCGCACGGTTAACCCATTCGATGGCAGCAAAGCGGCTTTGCTTGCGGGTACCACGACCCTGCATCCAGGCTAACCCCAGCTCGGCGCTGGCACGCGCGGCAATACCCGGGTCCGGGTGCTCGACCAGGCTCAGCAGGTAGGCCACCGCCTCGGCCCGCTCCTGCGGCTCGCCAAACTGGCGCAGCAGCATGCCCAGGTGCAAACGCGCGCGGGCATTGGTCTGCGCATTGTCCAACGCATCAACCAGCAGGCGCCTGACAGCCAGCATGGCACTGCGCTCGCTCAGGTCTTCGTCGCCCTTCATGCGCAGGCAGGCCAGGTTGTATTTGGCCCGGCGGCTGCCCGCCTCTACCGCGCGCATCAGCCAATATTCGGCTACTTCTTCGTCCAGGTAATGCTCCGGGGTATTGCCCAGGCCGCCGTGGTGCAATTCGTACAAGCCAAGGGCTGCCCCGGGCAAGTTCAGTTCAGCAAAGCGCTCATACAGGTAACACGCCACCGCATGCCGGTTGGCAACCCACAGCAGGCGCGCCACTGCCAACACCTCGAAGCCCGGCGCCTGGCCCGCTTGCTGGCGCTTCACCGCACGCTGCGACCATACCCGGGCCTGCTCGGCCGAGCGCGGCAGCCCCCACAGGCCAAAGCGGTGCCCGGCGGCACGCAATGCACAGGCGCCCGCATGCGAACGGCCATCGCACAGGCGCTCGATGGCACGGCGCAACAACTGTTGTTCATCCACCTGGCCATCGCGCAGTATCAGCGTGGCCAGGCAGTGAAAGGGCTCGCCCATGGCCTGGACCGCACCGTGATCGGCATTGCACGCCAGGCTCGCCGCAAAGTCGCGCATGGCGCCGGCTTGATCGTGCAATGCACTGCTGTGCAGCGCGCCTCGCCAGGCCAGCAGCAACGCACGCTCCCTGGGCCTCAGCTGGCGTTGCGACCAGGTATCGAATAATTGCTGCCAGTCGGCGACAGCCTGCAACTGGTCGGCATGGGGCAGCACCAGCCGCTCTTCGACAGCCATCCAGCGCAATGCGTTACGCAGGCTTTCGTCCCAGGTTGCGCACAACGGGCCATTGGCCAACAGCTCGAGCGCATCAGCGCTAGCGCCCCAACGGGGCAACAGGTAAGCGGCAAGGGCCTGGATCGCCTCGAAGCAATCAGGTCGCGCGACCAATGCATGGCGAAGCCAGTAGTAACGGGGGTCCTGGTTTTCGTGCTCGGCCCGACTACCCAGGCAAGCCGGCAACGCCTGTGGCAGCTCGGCCAAGGGCTTCACCCCGTGCTTCACCAACATCGGCGCTGCCGCTTCCTGTATTTCCACATCGGCATGGGCGCTAGGCCTGGAGCGCGCAGGCTCCCCCTGGAACAGTTCGACCAACCAGCCAGGCTCACGTAATTGCGCACTGACGCGCAGCATGCCAATGGCCGCGGCCACCGGTTGCGCAGAACGGTCCATGGCACGCAACAAATGCGCAGCCGCGGTTTCGCATATTTGCTCGACGGCCAGCGCCCGTGCGGCGTTGCGCGGGCCAGTACCCTGTACCTGGCAAGCCCGGTGGAAGCAGTGCATACCCATTACCACTTGCGGGTGGTAAGCCCTGGGGCAGGCATCGGTCCAGGCTTTGAGCACCAGGCTCAGGGCTTTGTCGCCGTGGTTGTCCACGTCGGCCAACAGGTGCCCTTCGATGGCCGCCAGATAGGCGGGAAACTCGCCAGGCGGGGCCTGATGCCATTGCGCCTGGAGGCTGTCGAAAAAGCGGTTGAGTTCAACGAAAGCACTGGCCTGCACCAGTTCGCGGATCACCTGGCGCGTGCGGGTAAGCGTTTGCACGGAGCAATACCCCAAATCCATTTGAAAGAAGACGCGGTGCCATTCCATGGCAACTGCAGTTGCCTGATAACACTAAGCCATACCCGGTACCTGCGCAAAGGCTATTGGATCCATTTTTGCCGGGCAACCTGAAAACACAGGAAAAACCCCTGCCCTGAAAAACCACGACGCACACTTGTTGCGCCTGCCGTCGCCACCCTGGCTATTCTGTGCACAGCCGCAGGAAGCGGCCCCTGTCAGCGACAACGGAGCGTCCATGTCTTTAGCCCTCGTCCACAGCCGCGCCCAGGTAGGCGTACAGGCACCCGCCGTCAGCGTCGAAACCCACCTGACCAATGGCCTGCCCCATCTCACCCTGGTCGGCCTGCCAGAAACCACGGTCAAGGAAAGCAAGGACCGGGTGCGCAGCGCCATCGTCAATTCCGGGCTTAAGTACCCGCAGCGGCGCATCACCCAGAACCTGGCCCCCGCCGACCTGCCCAAGGATGGCGGGCGTTACGACCTGGCCATTGCCCTGGGCATCCTCGCCGCCGACGGCCAGGTGCCAAGCGCCACACTGGCAGACGTCGAGTGCCTGGGCGAACTGGCACTGTCTGGCAAGCTGCGCCCGGTGCAGGGCGTGCTGCCGGCGGCACTGGCAGCACGCGAAGCAGGCCGGGCGCTGGTGGTGCCACGGGAAAATGCCGAAGAGGCCAGCCTGGCCGGCGGCCTGGTGGTGTACGCGGTGGGCCACTTGCTAGAGCTGGTCGCCCACCTGAACGGCCAGGTGCCACTGCCGCCCTACGCGGCCAACGGCTTGATCCTGAAGCAAAGGCCCTACCCGGACCTGAGCGAGGTGCAGGGCCAGCTGGCGGCCAAGCGTGCTTTGTTGCTGGCGGCGGCGGGGGCGCACAACCTGCTGTTCACCGGGCCACCCGGCACCGGCAAGACCTTGCTCGCCAGCCGCCTGCCTGGGCTGTTGCCACCGCTGGACGAACATGAGGCGCTGGAAGTGGCGGCGATCCAGTCGGTCAGCGGGCATGCGCCGCTGAACAGCTGGCCACAACGACCGTTTCGCCACCCCCATCACTCCGCCTCCGGCCCGGCGCTGGTCGGTGGCAGCAGCCGACCGCAACCCGGTGAGATCACCCTCGCCCACCATGGCGTGCTGTTTCTCGATGAATTGCCAGAGTTCGAGCGGCGTGTGCTGGAAGTGCTGCGCGAACCGCTGGAGTCAGGCGAGATCGTGATTGCCCGCGCCCGCGACAAGGTGCGCTTCCCAGCCCGCTTCCAGTTGGTGGCTGCGATGAACCCCTGCCCTTGCGGCTACCTGGGCGACCCCACGGGCCGCTGCCGCTGCAGCACCGAGCAGATCGCGCGCTATCGCAACAAGCTGTCCGGCCCACTGCTGGACCGCATCGACCTGCACCTGACCGTGGCTCGCGAAAGCACTACGTTGAACAACCAGCCTTGCGGTGAAACCAGTGCCGATGTCGCCGTCAGGGTGGCTGCGGCGCGGGAGCTGCAGCACAAACGGCAAGGGTGTGCGAATGCGTTTTTGAACCTGGAGGGGTTGCGTCGACATTGCCGATTGGAGGCAGCGGACCAAGTCTGGCTGGAGGGGGCCTGTGAACGGCTTACCTTGTCGTTGCGGGCAGCGCATCGATTGCTGAAGGTGGCGCGGACGTTGGCGGACCTGGAGGGATGTGAGGCAATTGGCCGGGCGCATCTGGCCGAGGCTCTGCAGTATCGGCCGGGGAGCAGTTAGCCAGCCAGTGTGTGACAACGCGCACCATGAAAAGGGCCAGCCCGGTCGCCGTACGCCACTTGCATCAGGCCACTTTAGGCTTCACGGTAATATCAATTTCCAGATTTGCGTTGCCCAGCAGGTTCACCAGGGCATCCAGAGAAAACTTGTCGATTTTCCCGTTCAGCAGCTCGCTCAAGCGAGGCTGGGTAATGTGCAGCCGTCGCGCCGCTTCTTTTTGTGGCAAATCCCAAGACTGGACTGTCCGGGTCAGTATGCGCATCAGTTGTGAGCGCAAACGAAGGTTCTCGGCTTCTTCTGGCGAGTCAACCAACGCTTCCCACACGGAGCTAGAGCGTTCGTTTGCCATTATCTGTACCCTCCAAAACAAGAGCGAGCTCTCTTTCGCTCCTTGCCAGACAGGGCAAAATTATATCTGTTTCGATATAGGCTCAAGCAGCTGTAGCCGATATTTCAATTTCGAGATATGACAGAACAGAACCGCCCACGCCTTGAGGCCTCAACGGCACCTATGGAAACTGACTTGTAGTGCGGCTGCAAAGCGGCCCCAGTCTTGGTCAGACAATGCGACTCCGACAGACATACCCGGAAACCGAATACACCCCCGGCCCGGTCAAGGCCAGCCCACCATAAAGCGCCACCAGCAACCAGGCAAACTGCCCCTGCTCCAGCGTCCAGTCCGGGTGCACCACCACCAGCGCCACCAGCAATACCGCCAGCACCGGCAGGCAAGCCAGGCGGGCGGCGATCCCCAGCAGCAGCAACAGCGGGCAAACCACTTCGGCAAAAATCGCCAGCCCCAAGGTCAGCGGGGCGCCCAGGCCGAAGGGGTCTTCAATGCGCTGCAACTCACCGCTCCAGTCCAGCAGCTTGGGCAGGCCGTGGATGAAGAGCAGCAGCAAGGCGGCCGTTACCCGCATGAACAGCAGGCCGATGGCAGTCAGGGTTGGGGACTGAGGGTCGAGAAACATTTTCAGGCGTGGCATGGCAAGGGGCTCGCTAATCGGTCAACCTTGGAGCATGGTCCATTAATCCTGGTGGTTGATAGCGCGGGTGTGCTGAGTTGGAGTCAAGGCTACCGATCACCACGGGGCCTGGCATTGCGCAGTACCTGTGGGAGCGGGCGCGCCCGCGAAAGGGCCCGCACCGGCAGCACTTCACTGACAACCCGTCAAAGCCTCTTCAACCACCTTCAACAACACCTCTTCAGAAAACGGCTTGGCCAGGCAGGCCAGTGCCCCCTGCCCCATCGCCGCCTGCACCGAACCCTCATCCCAATGCGCCGACATGCAGATCACCGGTACCGACCACTGCAGCAGTGCCAGCTCACGCTGCACCGCCAACCCGTTCATCCCCGACATCTTCAGGTCGAGCAGCACACAACCGGCCTGGCGGGCCAGGTCGGAGGTCAGGAACACATCGCCGGCAGCGAATGACAAGGTCTGGTACCCGGCCGAACGCAGCAGGTTGGCCAGGCTTTTGCGCACCGAAGCATCATCGTCGACGATGCACACCCATCTGCTCATGCGCCAGCCAGGCCCTCGGGCGGTGCACCGAGCACGTTGTGCATGGCCACCAACTCCACCAGCGAGCGGGACTGCATCTTGTTCATGATGTTCTTCTTGTGCACCTTGGTGGTCACCTCGCTGGTGCCAATTTGCCTGGCGATCTGCTTGTGCGACAGGCCATCGACCACCAGCGAGAACACCTGGCGCTCACGCGGGGTCAGGCGCTGATACTTTTCTTCAACCTGCCGCGCGTGGCGCCATTTGCGCCCATCGACCACGGCCCGCTGGCGCACCACCTGCAGCAGCGCCAGCAACTGGTCCTCGTCAAAGGGCTTGGTCAGGAACTCCACGGCACCGGCACGCATGGCCTGCACGGTCATCGGGATGGTACCGAAGCCGGTCATGAACACGATTGGCCAGGGCAGCGCCAGCCGGCGCAGCGCGTCCTGCACTTCCAGGCCGGTGGTATCAGGCAGGTGCATGTCCAGCAGCAGGCAGGCATAGGGGGTTTCCAGGCGGGCGTCGAACAACGCCTCGGCACTGGCAAACAGATGATGCGCAATATCCTGCGAGCGCAGCAGGCGGCCCAGCGCCATGCGTACCGACGGGTCGTCGTCCACCACCAGTACCGGGACGTCCGCGCTGTCACCCGACGGCTCGAGGTTGTCGGCCCCCATGCGCAACGGCAAGTGCCCCAGCGCCCGGCAAGGGGCATCGAAGCTGATCTCGGCGGCCAGGCGGTAGCCACGTCGTGGCACGGTCTGGATCAGCCCACGGTCGGCAAAAGCCTTGCGCAGCAACGACACCTGCACCTGCAGGTTGTTGTCCTCGACTACCGTGCCAGCCCACACCTGGCTGAACAACTCGTCCTTGCCGACCACCCGGCCCTTGGCCTTGATCAGCGTGGCCAGCACCTCGAACGCACGGCCGCCCAACAGAATCGGCTTGCCGTCGAGAAACACTTCTCGCCGCTCCAGCGACACCTGGGCATTGCCTACTCGGATCATGGCTTCCTCACACGGGCATGGGCGTTTGCGCAGCCCCGGAGCAGCCTAGGCCCGCGTACGCGTTCAGACAATTATCCCGAGGGATAGGTAGCCCAAGGACTATACAAGCCCCCGGCAAAGGCCAGGGTACGATAACGGACAACAGCGTGCCCGTTTCTGCCAAGCCGGCTGCAACCCGCACCCGCACTGGGCCCGCTGCGTATACTCGCGCCTCTGGATGTCGCTAGCAGGGGGTGCTTTATGCTCGATGAACGCCTTGCCCACAGGCCCATCGATTACGATCAGTCGGTCGACGAGGGCTGGCTGAACCGCTGCGAAATCACTGCATTGGGGCAGGAAGGCGAGCTCAGCTACTTTCGCCTGCGCGACCCCGCTACCCAGCACGCCTGGGTCGCCGTGCGCGCGCCGCTTGAAGCCCCCGCCGCCTGCCAGCGCCTGGAACGCGACTACCGGCTGGCGCTGGACCCGCAGTGGGCGGTAATCCCCTCCGCATTCGTGCGTTCTGCCGAAGGCCCGCTGCTGGTGTATCCGGCTGGCCACTCCATCGCCGACCTGCTTGACGACGGCCCGCTGGCCCTGGAGCCGTTTCTCGACATTGCACTGAGCGCCGCGACTGCCCTGGCCCAGGCCCATCAACGCAATGTACTGCACGGTGCTTTGCAGCCAGCCCACGTGTACCTGCAGGGAAACCAGCGAGCAAGACTGGGTTGCTTTCGTGCCACCCCCGCGCAACTGACCAGCGAACAAGGCACGCCCCTCGGCAACTGGGCCTACCTGGCGCCCGAGCAAGTCTGCCCGCACGGCAGCAACAGCGACCAGCGAAGCGACATCTATGCCCTGGGCACGATCCTCTACCAGCTGCTGCTCGGTGAGCTGCCGCTGGTCGGGCGCGATACCCAGCACTGGCGGCAGCTGCATGCCGGCGTGCAGCCAAGGGCGGCCTGCGAAGTGGATAGCAACGTGCCGCAGCCACTGAGCAAGGTATTGAGCAAGGCGCTGGCCAAAGAGCCGGACGCCCGCTACCAGAGTGCCCAAGCGCTGGCGGTGGACCTGGGCCACTGCCAGCGGCAATGGGCCGCCAACAACCACATGGTCGCCTTCGAGCCAGGCTGCGCCGACCCGGTTGCGGCCAATAGCACCCGCTTGTATGGCCGCAGTGCTGAGCAGAAAGCCATCGCCCTGTTGCTCAAGGGTTTGCGCCGCAACAGCAAGCCACAAATGCTGCATATCAACGGCGCCGCCGGCATGGGCAAGTCGAGCCTGGTCGAGGCGACACTGAAGGCCAACGCCGAGGGTTACTGGGCCATAGGCAAGTGCAACAGCCTGGCCCAGTCGTCGCCCTACGCCCCCTGGGTCGAGATCCTCGGCGCGCTGACCAACCAGTTGCTGGCCAAGAACAGCCAGGACCTCGACACCTTGCGCCGTGAAATCCTGCGCCGCATCAAAGGCCACGGCAGCCTGCTCGGCAAGCTGGCGCCTGACCTGCAACTGGTCCTCGGCCCCCTGCCTGAGCTGCCAGCCAAACCTACGCGTCTGGCACTGCAGAAAGAGCTGCAGGCAGTCGTCGAGTTTCTTCAGGTATTCAGCCGCCCAGGCCTGCCCCTGGTGCTGTTCCTCGACGACACGCAGTGGGTCGATGACGCCTCCCGGCAGCTACTGGCACAACTGCTGGCGAACACGCCCGGCAACCTGCTGCTGATCGTAGCCCGGCGCAATGACGCCCACGCCAGCCATGCGCCACTTGCCGTACCCGCAACGGTGCACAGCACCACCCTGAACTTGCGCCCGCTGGCCGTGGGTGCAGTGGCCGAGCTGATCGGCGAACGCTACCACATCGACCCCGGCGCGGCGTTGCAACTGGCCGGGCAGGTACACGAGAAGACGGCTGGCAACCCGTTCTTCATCAACCAGATTCTCAGGGCCATGGTCGAGGACCAGCTGTTCAATTTCGACACCCAGGCCATGCGCTGGTCATGGTGCCCGCAGGCTGTAGCCCGGCACCGCTACTCCGACAATGTTGCCGACTTGATGATCCACCGCCTGGCGCGCCTGCCCGCGCCACAGCGCGATGTGCTGCGCATTGCCAGCGCGGCGGGCAACCGATGTGATGAAGCCGTACTGCGCCTGGCCCTTGGGCATGCACCGGGTGATCCGTTGCAGGCGTTGATTGGCGCGGGTTTTCTGCTTTCAGGCCAGAACGGCCTGGGCTTTGTTCATGACCGGGTGCTGGAGGCGGCTTACGAGCTGACGCCGGTGCAACAGCGCGAATCGCTGCATGCGCACATTGCCCTGGCCATGCTCCGGGCCTGGCCAGAGCGTTTGCATGAGCTGCTGTTCGAAATCACCCATCAGCTGCAACGCGCCAGCCCATGCGGGTTTACCGCGGATGACTGCGCAGTGTTCCTGCAGCTTTTACACGAAGCGGCATTGCGCGCGCGTGACAGCGGCGCCTATGAACAGGCCGCCGGCTACCTGCGCACGGCCGAACAGTTGCTAAACCACGGCAGCGCGCTGGAAAGCCGCGCCACGCTTGGCTTTGCCATTTGCAGCATGGCAGCGGAGTGCGACTTGCAGCTGGCGCGCGTGGCCGCCGCCGAGGTCCAGCTCGGCGAGTGCCGCCAACGCGCACGCTCGACCCTGGACCGGGCCAGGGTGTGCCAGCTGCAGGCGCGCCTTGATACCTTGCAGGGCGACTATCAGGCAGCCATTGGCAGCGCGCTGTCCGGCCTGGAGAAGCTGGGCATCCACCTGGCACAGGGCCTTGACCCGCAACAGGTGGAAGCCAGCCACGCGCGCGTGCAGGCCTTGATCGAACAGCAAGGCCGCCACTGCCTGGAATCGCTACCGCGCACCGATTCGGAACATGTGGCCCTGGCAATCGGCTTGCTGGCCACCCTGTCGTCATCATTGCTGGTGCAGGACGACCTGTGCTTCCTGCACCTGGCCAAGCTCATGGAGTTGTCGCTGTTGCATGGCGTGGCCCCAGGCAGCACCTACGGCCTGGCCTGGTACGGGGTGATGCGCGCCGAGCGCTTCGGCGCTTATCACGATGGCCACGCCTACTGCCTGGCCGCGCTCAAGCTGATCGAGCGCCACGGCTTCGAGGCGGACCTGAGCAGCGCGCTATTGGCCCTGGACCAGGTCAGCGCCTGGACCTCGCCCATGGAATTCGCCCGTCGCACAGCGCTGGAGGCCGTTGATTCGGCGCACCTGAGCGGAGACCTGGCAATGAGCTGCCATGCCTGCAACCACCTGGTTTCCGACTCGCTGATCATGGGCCGTTACTTGCCGGAGGTGGCCGAGGAAATAGCACAAGGCCTGGCCACTGTGCGCCGCCATGGCTACCGCGATGTCGAACAGATCCTGCTGGCCCAGCAAGCGTTCGTTGCCCACCTCAGCGGCACGCCCTGCCCGGCTTCGGTCGGCCCCTCGCACTCGCCGACCACGCGGTTCTTCCAGCATCTGTTCGACGGCATGTGCGCCTTCTACCTGGGCAACCACCCGAAGGCCATGCTCACCCTGGCCCTGGCCGGTGACCACGCCTGGGCCGCGCCGGTGCACATCAACCTGGCCGACTATCATCTGTTCCGTGGCCTGGCCCTGGGCAGCCCAGAGGTCCCCGGCAGCCTTGCCGACAAGCTGGGTGAGTTGCAGGCCCTGCGTGAGCGCTTTGGCCACTGGGCCGGCTTCAACCCCGCCACCTTCCGCAACAAACTGCTGCTGATCGAAGGGGTGATCGCCAAGCTGGAGGGCGACGGGCTGGCCGCCATCCGCTGCTTCGACCAGGCGCAGATCGCCGCCACCGCCGCCGGGTTCATCCACGAGCAGGCACTGGCCCACGAACAACTGGCCGAGGTGTGCATCCCCAGCGGCCTGATCTCCGGTGCCAACCTGCACCTGCGCATCGCCCGTGACTGCTTCCATATCTGGGGCGCCACCGGCAAGGTGCACCAGCTAGAGGCACTGCACCCGTTCTTGCGTACCCAACCGATCCAGGAAACCCAACGCGCCACCCACCAGGCCAGGCTGGACCTTGAGGCCGGTATCGAAGCCGCGCGGGCGTTGTCCGAAGAAGTGCTGCTCGAAGGCCTGATCGAAACCCTGATGGGCCACCTGACCCAGCACTCCGGTGCCGACCACGGAGCACTGCTGATCGTCAGTGGCGCCGAATTCCAGATGGCCGCCCTTGCCTACATCGACGATGCCGGGCTGCACGTGAGCATGGACAACTGCCAGAAGTTCATGACCCAGGCGCCGCTGTCGGTCATCAACACCACCCTGCGCACGCGCAAGCCGCTGGTACTCAACGATGCCCAAAGTGATTGCCCCGAGGCCTTGCGCCAGGAGCTCAAGGCACGCAACGCCCGCTCGGTGCTGTGCCTGCCGCTGGTGCTGCAGGGCGTGCTGATCGGCCTGGTGTACCTGGAAAACCGCCTGGTGCCCAACCTGTTCGGCAGCCAGCGCCTGGCCATGCTGGAAATCCTTGCTTCGCAGGCCGCCGTGTCACTGCAGACGGCCAAGTTCTATACGCGCCTGGCGGAAGACAATCAGAGCCGCGCGCAGATTGAGGCAGAACTGCGCCATTCGCGCGCAGAGCTTGCGCGCACTGCGCACCTGCAAGTAATGAACGAACTGTCGGCGTCCATCGCCCACGAGATCAGCCAGCCGCTGCTCGGCATCAGCTCCAACGCCGCCGCCAGCCTGCGCTGGCTGAAGCGCGCCAAACCCGACCTGGAGGAAGCGATTGCCGGCCTGGAGGACATCCGCAACGACAGTGAGCGTGCCGCCAACATCGTGCGGGCGCTGCGCTCATTGGCCAAGCAGTCGCCGGTGCAACTCAAGGCGGTGAAGCTGGACGAACTGATCCGCGAGGTGGTGCGCCTGACCTCGGCCGATGCGGCCAAGGGCCCGGTGGATGTGCAGACGCGGTTGCAGGCGGGGGTGAGCGTGATGGGCGACCCGGTGCAGCTGCAACAGCTGGTGTTCAACCTGATCACCAATGGCCTGGAGGCGCTGGCGGGGTATCGCAGCGATGGCACGCTGCGGATTGCCTCGGCAGTGATTGGGGAGCGGGTGGAGATTTGCGTGGACGACAACGGGCCGGGCATTGCGCCTGAGGAACGGGAGCGGGTATTCGGGGCGTTCTATACCACCAAGGGCAGTGGCATGGGCATGGGCCTGGCGATCTGCAACTCGGTGGTGCTGGCCCATGGGGGGCGGTTGCAGGCGCTGGTGTCGGAGCTGGGTGGGTGCCGGATTCGTTTCAGTCTGCCTGTGAGTTCTGCTTAGCCTGTGCCGGCCTCTTCGCGGCTAAAGCCGCTCCTACAGGGATAGCGCACAACCCGGGGGCCGTGCTGCCATTGTAGGAGCGGGTTCATCGGGGCGCCGAACCGCCGCGAACAGGCCGGTACAGGTTTACATCAACGCGAGGTCAACGCCGCGTAGCTGTTCATCAGGTTGCGGTAGTTAGGAATGCGCTGCGACAGCAGGTTGCCCAACCCTTCGATGTCGTTGCGCCAGTCGCGGTGCAGCTCACAGGCCACCGAGAACCAGTTCATCATCTGCGCGCCCGCCTGGGTCATGCGCACCCACGCCGCCTGCTGCACGGTTTCGTTGAAGGTGCCGGAGGCATCGGTGACCACGAACACTTCAAAACCTTCCGCCAGCGCCGACAAGGTCGGGAACGCCACGCACACGTCGGTGACCACACCAGCGATGATCAGCTGCTTGCGGCCGGTGGCCTTGATCGCCTTGACGAAGTCTTCGTTGTCCCAGGCGTTGATCTGCCCTGGGCGGGCGATGTAGGGCGCGTCCGGGAACATTGCTTTCAGTTCCGGTACCAGCGGGCCGTTCGGGCCTTGTTCGAAGCTGGTGGTGAGGATGGTCGGCAGGCCAAAGAACTTGGCCAGGTCACCCAGGGCCAGCACGTTGTTCTTGAACTCGTTGGGCGAGAAGTCCTGCACCAGCGAGATCAGGCCGGTCTGGTGGTCGACCAGCAGCACCACGGCGTCGTCTTTGTTCAGGCGCTTGTAATCGGGTTGGCTCATCGGGGTGACTCCTTGGGTTGGGAAAGCGGCCCGGCACTGCCCGCAAGTGGCTATACCGGCGGATAGCGTCGGCTTAAGAAATGGTTTGCGCCTGGCGCCAGGCATTCGGCGGCTGGCCGACCAGGCGGCTGAAGGCGCGGGTGAAATGGGCCTGGTCGCAAAAGCCGCACTCCAGGCTCACATGGGTAATCGGCGCCTCGGTGGCGAGTAGGCGCTTGGCCTTTTCCATGCGCGCCAGCAGGCGCCAGGCCTGGGGCGAGAGGCCGGTGTTGACCTTGAAGGCACGGGAAAAATGGCTGCGGGTGAGGTTGCACACGCCAGCGATCTCGATGATCGACAGCGAGCTGCGCAGCATCAGTTCCTTGGCCTGGCGCAAGCGCGCCGGCGTCAGGGCGCCAGGGGCTTGCAGCGGCGTGTGGGGCGTCCCAGGGTGCATGGCGACTCTCCTGTTCAGTGGGGAAAGTCTCGCCGCTGGCACATGACAAAGTCCTGAGCCAAAGCTGAATTGTTCTTAATTGTGCACTGCTGGCCCTGGCCGTTTTGCCGTTACCATAAGATGCGTTTCGTATTTAGCCCAAGGCCGCCAGCGGCGGCCGGCATTCAAGGCAAAAGAGCCATGCAGGAAAACCCCGCCCACCGCACCGTAGCCATGGTGCTTTTCAACGATGTGCTGTTGCTGGATGTGACCGGGCCCATGGATGCGTTCGCCATTGCCAACCGCTTCCTGCCGGCCGAGCGCCGCTACCGGCTGCTGACCCTGGCCGAGGGCCAGGCAGCGGTGCGCGGCTCGTGCGGGTTGAAGGTGGTGGCCGACCTGCGCCTGGAAGATCTGCCAGAAGCGGTCGACCTGTTGCTGGTACCTGGCGGCCCGGGCGCCTACGACGTCGCCCTGCCGGCGATCGAGCGCTGGCTACCGCAGGCCGTGCGCAGTGCCAAGCGCTTCGGCGCCATTTGCACCGGGGTGTTCCTGCTGGGCCGGGCCGGGCTGCTGGGTGGCTATCGTTGCACCACCCACTGGAACTACGTCGAGCGGCTGGCGCGGGCGTTTCCCGAGGCCAAGGTGGAAACCGAGCAGATCTACGTGATCGACCGCTGCCTGATTACCTCGGGCGGTATCACTGCGGGCATCGACCTGGCTTTGGCGGTAGTGGCTGAAGACCATGGCAAGGCGTTGGCACTGGAAGTCGCCAAGGTGCTGCTGGTGGCCCGTCATCGCCAGGGCGGGCAGACCCCGTACGGCCCGCTGCTGGCGGCGGTGCCACGGGATGATTCGCCGGTTGCCCGGGTGCAGGCGTATATCGTCGACCATATCGAGCAGGCATTCACCGTGCAGAAGATGGCCGACCTGGTGGCCATGAGCGCGCGCAACTTTGCCCGGACGTTTCAGCGTGAAGTAGGGATTACGCCGCTGCAGTATTTGCAGAATGCGCGCATCGACCGGGCGCGCAAGCTGCTTGAATGCGGCGACCTGCCGCTTAAGGTGGTGGCGGCGCAGTGCGGGTTTGGCAGTGACCGGCATATGAGGAAGGTGTTCTGTGAGCGGATTGGCATGACACCGGCGCAGTATCGGGCGCAGTTTGGCGGAGCCTGAACGCGGTCCCTGTGGGAGCGGCCTTGCCGGGGCGCCGGACCGGTCGGAAAGGGCTGCTAAGCAGCCTCAGAAATTACAGCGTTACCTCAAGATCCCGGGGCTGCTGCGCAGCCCTTTCCGACCGGTCCGGCGCCCCGGCAAAGCCGCTCCCACAATTGAAACGCAGCCTGCAGCTACTGTCTCTTTGTTCGGGACAATCTTACTCCCCAACAGCAGATTGTCTAACACCACTCCAACCCCCAGAATTGTCCGCCAAACTGTTCAAATGCTGCCCCGGCAGCTCATGGAGTACGAGCCAATGCCACACGAAGGCAGCCTTCTGCAAACCGCGGTGATCTTCCTGCTCGCCGCCGTCCTCGCCGTCCCTTTGGCCAAGCGCCTGCAACTGGGTGCAGTGCTCGGTTACCTGTTAGCCGGCGTGGTCATTGGCCCGCAGGCGCTGGGCCTGATCCGCGACACTGAAAGCGTGGCGCACATTTCCGAGCTGGGTGTGGTCCTGCTGCTGTTCATCATCGGCCTGGAATTGTCGCCCAAACGCCTGTGGCTGATGCGCAAATCGGTGTTCGGTGTCGGCACCGCACAGGTGCTGCTGACTGGCGCGCTGATTGGCGCCATCGCCCTGTTCGGCTTCAGCCAGTCGCTACCGGCCGCCATCGTGCTCGGCCTGGGCCTGGCGCTGTCGTCCACCGCCCTCGGCCTGCAAAGCCTGGCCGAGAGCAAGCAGCTGAATGCCCCGCACGGCCGCCTGGCCTTCGCCATCCTGCTGTTCCAGGACATCGCCGCGATCCCGCTGATTGCCCTGGTCCCGCTGCTGGCCGCCAGTGGCCCGGACACCAGCCACGGCGATAGCCTGCAACACGGCCTGAAGGTATTCGCCAGCATTGCCGTGGTGATCATCGGCGGCCGCTACCTGCTGCGCCCGGTGTTCCGCACCGTGGCCCGCACCGGCCTGCCGGAAGTGTCCACTGCGACTGCCTTGCTAGTGGTGATCGGCACCGCCTGGCTGATGGAAGAAGCCGGCATTTCCATGGCCCTGGGTGCGTTCCTCGCCGGCCTGCTGCTGGCTGATTCGGAGTACCGCCACGAGCTGGAGTCGCAGATCGAACCGTTCAAGGGCCTGCTGCTGGGGTTGTTCTTCATCAGCGTCGGCATGGGCGCCAACCTGCGCCTGCTGCTGGAAATGCCGCTGGTGGTGCTGGGCCTGACCCTGCTGCTGGTGGCGGTGAAGCTGGTGCTGCTGGTGGGTGTCGGTCGGCTGGCCGGTGGCCTGAGCGGCGCCAGCGCGCTGCGCCTGGGCATGGTGCTGGCGGCCGGTGGCGAATTCGCCTTCGTGGTGTTCAAGCTGGGCAAGGACCAAGGCCTGTTCGACACCCAGACCTACGACCTGCTGCTGATGACCATCACCCTGTCGATGGCCATTACCCCGCTGCTGATGATTGCCTGCGCCCGTGCCCTCAAACGCCCGCAAGCGGTGCGTGAAGTGCCCGAGCAATACAAGCAGATCCAGACCGATACGCCACGGGTGGTCATCGTTGGCATGGGCCGCATGGGCCAGATTGTCGCGCGCATCCTGCGGGCGCAGAAGATCCCGTTCATTGCCCTGGAAACCTCGGTCGACACCATCGAGATGACCCGCATGTTCGAACAGGTGCCGGTGTTCTACGGCGACCCGCTGCGCCCGGAGGTGCTGCACGCGGCCAAAGTGGGCGAGGCGGAGTACTTCATCATCACCATCGACGACCCGGAAGCGGCCATTCATACCGCGGAACGGGTGAAGCGCCTGTACCCGCACCTGAAAGTGCTGGCTCGCGCCCGTAACCGCCAGCATGTGCACAAACTGGCGGATGTGGGTGCCGAGCCGATTCGCGAGACGTTCTATTCCAGCCTGGAAATGACCCGCCGCGCGCTGGTGGGGCTGGGCTTGAGTGACGAGCAGGCGGCCGACCGGATTGCACGATTTACCCAGCATGACGAAGAGGTGCTGGTGGCGCAGGGGCAGGTGCGCGATGACCGCGCCAAGGTGATGCAGACGGCCAAGGAGGCGCGGGTGGAGCTGGAGCGGTTGTTTGATTCGGATGCGGATTGAGGCATCAGGCGAACACCAAGCGCGCTATCTGAGGATGCTCACGGTGGGCAGCCTGCCAAAGATCGTAAGCTGCCTGTTCGGCAAGGTATTGCCGGGCAGGCCCCAGACCCGCCAGCTCAAGGCGGTAAGCAAGATCGGCAGAGATGGCGGCGCGCCCATTGAGCACAGTGGATAACTGCCCCCGCGAATAGCCAAGGTGGCGAGCCAACTCAGAGACATTCATGCCGATTGCGGGCAACACGTCTCCTCGCAAGGATTCCCCAGGATGGGGAGGATCGAACATAGCCATGATTGAAGGCTCCTAGCTGATCATTGACGGTTGAGTGCAAGGCCACGCCTTACACTTTTCAAGCTATTACTGGGACGGAACATGCGGCACTCCTGAAGGGTTTCCGGGTTGCCCAGTTTGCGCTTGGCCTTCCAGTTTGGCGCCGTCATGCCATCCGCTTTCAATGTAAGAAGTTTCCCAAAAAGGGATTTGGCCGGGGCCGAATTGAGGCCTTTGAGTGCATGGCTTGAGGGTTGCAGCGCCTACAAGATCGAGCGCCGCCCGCGCGGCGCTTCGCGGGACAAGCCCGCTCCCACATCTGTTTCGGGCCAGTCAATCCTGTGAGTTCACCTCTGTCCGCCTTGTTTGCTCCCTTCGATATCGAAGGTAAAGCAGTAGCTTTTATCATTCTTCAGACATGCACCAAGGGTGCGCGCGCCATTGGTACAGGAATAATTGGCCCGAAACAGATGTGGGAGCGGGCTTGCCCTAATGCCAGTCAGTTAAGACTGCCGGGGCTGCTGTGCAGCCCATCGCCGGCAAGCCAGCTCC
>NZ_JBJDNB010000043.1:0-60314 GCF_044900445.1 Pseudomonas sp. NPDC089407 | reverse complement strand
CTCCCACTCGTGCTCAAGGCACCTGCGGCATTTAGCTTGCCATTCACCGCTCTCACTCCTGATTCTAATCCCCTATCAAGACACAAGCGGCCTTGCGCCGCGAAGCGCCGCGCGAGCGGCGCTCGGTTTCAAAGGCAATAAAGATGTTGTGCCAAACACCCTGCAAACCGCCACGCTACAATTTCTGCTTGCGAACCAACCAACATTGCCATTACTGTATATAGATACAGTAAACCGCAACACAACCAGCAAAAAGGCATAGAGGTGATGAATGGCCGTCGAAGTGGTGTACCGCAGCAGCCGCGACCCGGAGCGCTTGTTCATGGATAAGGCCGAAGCAGACCGTCACGACAAGATGCTCGAACTGGCCGAGCGCCTGGCCGAAGTGCTGCACAAAGCGGTGCCATCGCTGACCGAGCAGCAGGTTGAAGAAGCCGGTATCTACATGGCCAAGAACCGTGATGTGTTTGCCCGGGCGTTCAAGAGCCAGCCGGATGCGTTGGGCGAGTTGCTCGAGGGTGGTGCAGCCGAGTGATATCGGCACCGCCTGCTTCGCGGCTGAAGCCGCTCCCACAGGGATCGCAGAGGCCTCGGGCTCACTCGGTACCTGTGGGAGCGGCTTTAGCCGCGAAGAGGCCAGCAAGGCCAGCATGAAACTTCAGCCGTAAAGCAACCGCTCCGCCAGCAACTGCGCCACCCTTGCCGGCGAACGTTTCTCCGCCTGCGCATGGCCAAACACTTCGGTCAGCCGCGAAGGAATCCGCGCCAAGTGCGCGGTGATGCTGCCCAGGTCCTCGCCACGGTGGGTCAGCGCCAAATAGATCAAACCACCGGCATTGATCACATAGTCAGGCGCATACAGTATTCCGCGCGATTCCAGCTGGTCGGCCACCTGCAAGGTGGTCAGCTGGTTATTCGCCGCCCCCGCCACTGCCGCACAGCGCAGCTGCATCACGCTCTGCCCGTTCAGCACCGGGCCCACGCCGCAGGGGGCAAAGATGTCGCAGGGGGTGCTGATCATTGCATCGTTGGTCACAGGTTTGGCGTCGAACTGTTCCATCGCCAGCCGCACACGCCCCGGGTCAAGGTCGCTGACCAGCAGCTCCGCACCCACCGCATGCAGTTGTTCCGCCAACGCATACCCGACATTGCCCAGCCCTTGCACCGCTACCCGCAAGCCTCTCAGGTCGTCGCTACCGAGCCGGAACGAGGTCGTGGCACGAATACCGGCAAATACCCCCATCGCGGCATGCGGCGAGGGGTCGCCCGAAGCCGTGGTACTGGTCACGTGCGGTGTGCTCTGGGCAATGCAGTCCATGTCCAGGGTCGAAGTGCCACTATCCACGGCAATGATGAACCGCCCTTGCAAGGTATCGATAAAACGGCCAAAGGCTTCAAACAACGCCGCGCGGTTTTCCACATGCGGGTTGCGCATGACCACTGCCTTGCCACCACCCAATGGCAAGCCAGCCAGGGCCGCCTTGTAGCTCATACCCTGGGCCAGGCGAATGGCGTCGGTCATGGCGCTTTCGTCATCGGCGTACGGCAGGTAGCGGCAACCGCCCATGGCCGGTCCCAGCTGCTCGCTGTGAATCGCGACCACTGCCTTCAAGCCCGTGGGCGGGTCGTTGAACAAGTGCAGTGACTGGGTACGGGTGCTTTGCATCAGTGCGAACATCGACAGGCTCCCCACAAGGTGCTTCTTCCAGTATAGGCGCGGCGCTGCAGCTGACGAAGCTGCCGGACCACTGGACGAAAGCGCACACCCCAGCTAATACTCAAGCGTGTGTGGAGAAGCCAGATGAAGCCACGTCAAGCCTGCCTGGCCTGCCTGGAACGCGAGCCTGTCGCCCTGCTGGAAGCTGCATTGTGGGTTGCCGCCGAGCACGACCGCAGCGTCGAGCCCGCCGCCAGCCTTGCCACCTTGCACGACCTGCAGCGCGAAATCAGCACCAACCTGCCCATGCTGCCATTGAACGAACTGGCCCAACCGCTATTGCGCCAGCTCAACGCACTGGGCTTCCAGCAGGATGAGTACCACCCGTTAAGGCCCCATGCAGCCATGATGGACAAGGTGCTGCAGCGCCGCCGTGGCCAACCACTGACCTTGGCCATCCTTGCCCTGGAGCTGGCTCGGCGCCTGTCCATCCCGCTGGAGGGTGTGGGCTTTCCTGGCCATTTCCTGCTGCGCGTGCCGGGTGCCGATCACCTGCTCGACCCTTGTGGTGGCCGGCGCCTGTACCCCAGCGACTGCCGCGAGTTGCTGGCCCGCCAGTTCGGCCCGCATGTGGCGCTGACGGCAGAGCACATGCGCAGTGCCAGCCCACTGCAGATGCTGCAACGCCTGTCACGTAACCTGCGCCAGTTGCACATCAGCAACGATGACCACCTGGCGGCATTGATCGACGCCGAACGGGTCATGCAACTGGGCCCGGTGCAGGTCGGCGACTACATGACCCGCGCCTCGCTTTACCAACACCTGGACTGCCCGCAGGCCGAGCGCTTCGACCTGGAGCATGCATTGCTGCTGACCGAAGACCCGGTCCAGCGCCTGAAGCTGTCCGAACGCATCGGCAAGCTTCCGGCGGCGAACCGTTCACTTCACTGAGCCGGGCTGTCCGGTTGCCGGGCGGGGTGGGCGCTGGCGAAGGCCGGGTGGCCGGCTGCCAATGCGGCCACCCGCAGGATGCGCGGGAAGCCGGCGAGGTCGATGTTGAAGCGTTCAGCCGCGTACAGCTGCGGGATCAGGTACACATCTGCCAGCCCCGGCTCATTGCCGAAGCAGAAGCCCTCATCGCCAATCAATTGCTCGACTGCCGCCAGCCCTTGCCTGATCCAGTGACCGATCCACTGGTTGACCTGCCCCTCATCCTGGCCCGCCTGGCGCAGCAGGTTCAGTACACTGACGTTATGCAGCGGGTGGATATCGCAGCCGATGATCGCGGCCACGCCCCGCACCTTGGCCCGCGCTTCTGCGCCGACCGGCAACAGCGCAGGCTGTGGATAGACCTCTTCCAGGTACTCGATGATCGCCGGTGACTGCACCAGCAACTCACCGCCGTCGGTGCGCAAGGCCGGCACGCGGCCCTGCGGGTTGACGGCGACATAGCCAGCGCCGCGCTGCTCTCCTTGCAGCAGGTTGACCGGCAGGGACTGGTAGGCCAGCCCTTTCAGTGCCAAGGCAATGCGCACCCGGTAGGACGAGGTGGAACGGTAATAGGTGTACAGTTCCATGCCCATGCCTCCTCAGTTGGCCGCAATGACCTTGCCGCGGCATTCGCCGAAGCCGATGCTGGCCACGCCGTCACGCGCGCAGCGCGCACGCAGAATGATTTCGTCACCGTCTTCAAGGAACTTGCGCACCTCACCACTGGCCAGCTCTACCGGCAGCTTGCCGCCTTCGGTGATCTCCAGCAGGCTGCCGAACGAACCTGGCGTAGCCCCCGACAGCGTGCCCGAACCGAACAGGTCGCCCGGCTGCAGCTGGCAACCGTTGACGCTGTGGTGCGCCACCAGCTGCGCCACGGTCCAGTACATACTGCGGGTGTTGCTCAGGGTCAGGCGGTGCGGGGCAACGCCCTGCTCGCGCATGCGCTCGGTCAGCAGCAGCACTTCCAGTTCGATATCGTAGGCCCCGGCGGCCTGGTCGCGCTTGTCCAGCAGGTACGACAGCGGCTGCGGGTCGCCTTCCGGACGCGCCGGCTGGGCGCAGCGAAACGGCTCCAGGGCTTCGGCACTGACCACCCACGGCGAAACGGTGGTGATGAAACTCTTGGACAGGAACGGCCCCAGTGGCTGGTATTCCCAGGCCTGGATGTCGCGCGCCGACCAGTCGTTGAGCAGGCACAGGCCGGCCACGTGCTCGGCAGCATCACCAATCGGAATCGCCTGGCCTATGTCATTGCCTTGGCCAATCCAGATGCCCAGTTCCAGTTCATAGTCCAGGCGCGCGCACGGGCCGAAGCTTGGCTCGGTGTGCCCGGCCGGCAAAGTCTGCCCTTTTGGCCGGCGTACATCGGTGCCGGAGGGGCGGATGGTCGAAGCCCGGCCGTGATAGCCGATCGGCACGTACTTGTAATTGGGCAGCAGCGGGTTGTCTGGGCGGAACAGCTTGCCGACGTTCTTGGCGTGTTCGATGCCGACGTAGAAGTCGGTGTAGTCACCGATCTGCGCTGGCACATGCAGCAGGCAGGCGCTGGCCGGGTACAGCGCCGGCGTTAGCGCTGCCTGGTGCTCGCTGTGCTCGCCGAGCAGCTCTAGCAGGCGCTCGCGCAGGCCCACCCGGGCGCTGCGGCCCAAGGCGAAGAAAGCGTTCAGCGCCCCGCCACGGGTGGCTTCGACAGCGGCCTTGGCTGCGCCGTCGAACAAGCCGGCGGCCAGCACCGCTTCCAGGTCGAGGATCGCATCACCGATGGCCACGCCACAGCGCTTCGCCTCACCCGGCCGACTGAAAATACCCATCGGCAGGTTCTGCAGCGGGAAGTCGCTGTGCCCGTTGGCGTGCTCGACCCAGCTACGGGCATTGGCAGTGTGGTTCATGGGTTATCTCCGGTTCGGGTTGAAGGTGCTCGGCAAAGTCGCCCAGCAACTATCGTAGTCGGCCTGCAATTGCGGGCATTCAAGGGCTTGCTGGCTCGGGCGCAGCACCTGGCTGGTCTCGAACATGAAAGCCATGGTGTTGTCGATCTTGTGCGGTGCCAGGTCGGCGGAAATGGCCTTTTCGCAGGTTTCGGCGTCAGGGCCATGGGCACTCATCACCCCGTGCAGCGACGCACCGCCTGGCAGGAAGCCCTCGGCCTTGGCATCGTAGGCGCCATTGATCAGGCCCATGAACTCGTTCATCAGGTTGCGGTGGAACCACGGTGGACGGAAGGTGTTCTCGGCCACCATCCAGCGTGGCGGGAAGATCACGAAGTCCATGTTGGCCAGGCCATGCACGCTGGTCGGTGAAGTCAGCACGGTGAAGATCGACGGGTCCGGGTGGTCGAAGCTCACCGTGCCGATAGTGTTGAAGCGACGCAGGTCGTATTTGTACGGCACGTTGCTGCCATGCCAGGCAACCACGTCCAGTGGCGAATGTTGCAGTTCGCAGGCCCAGTGCTCGCCCAGGAACTTCTGCACCAGTTGCACCGGCCCTGTGGCCTCTTCGTAGTGCGCCACCGGCGCAAGGAAGTCACGCGGGTTGGCCAGGCCATTGCTGCCGATCGGCCCCAGGTCCGGCAGGCGCAACGGCGCACCGTGGTTTTCAGCGATATAGCCGCGGGCCTGGCTGTCGAGCAGTTCGACACGGAATTTCATGCCGCGCGGGATGACCGCGATTTCCAGCGGTTCAACCTCCAGCACCCCCAGTTCGGTGGCGATACGTAGACGACCCTGTTCCGGCACCAGCAGCAGTTCACCGTCAGCGTTGAAGAACACCCGCTCCATGGAACGGTTGGCGCGGTAGATGTAGATGCTCACGCCCGCCGGTTTTTCCGCCGCCGCGTTGGCCACCATCGGCAGCCAGCCTTCGATGAAGTCGGTCGGTTCGGCGGGCATCGGCTGGGGGCTCCAGCGCAGGCGATTGGGGTTGATGCCACCCAGCGGCCCGCTCAGCGGCTGACGCGCCAGGCGTTCGAAACGCGGGTGCAATGCAGAAGGACGAATGCGATACAGCCAGGTGCGACGCAATTCGCTGCGGGTCATGGTGAACGCCGTGCCCGAGAGCAATTCGGCATACAACCCATAGGGCGCCTTTTGCGGCGAGTTCTGCCCGACCGGCAGGGCACCTGGCAGCGCTTCGCTGGCAAACTCGTTGCCGAAACCGCTGAGGTAGTGAAGGTCGGGGGACGTATCGCGATTCATCGATGCCTCCGGGCTCTGGCCGAGCCGTTGCTGGCAGCTGGCTGCTGGCCCGATGTGGGGTGGCAGCGCGTCTGCATTGTTTTTATCGTAATCAGATTACGAATAACGTAATTTGCTACGCGCATGGCGTCAAGTTATAAAGGCCCGACTGAAAGAATGCAGAAGACGATGTCCATGACTAAAGCCACCTCCCCCGCCGACAATGGCAAGCAGAAAGTCCGTTCGGCGGAGGTCGGCACCGACATCCTCAAGGCCCTTGCCGAGCTGGCCCCGTCCACCTCGCTGTCGCGCCTGGCAGAGCATGTACAGATGCCGGCGAGTAAAGTGCACCGCTACCTTCAGGCGTTGATCGCCAGTGGCTTTGCCGAACAGGATGCCGCCACCAACCATTACGGCCTGGGGCGCGAAGCATTGCGGGTGGGGCTGGCGGCGCTGGGCAGCATCGATGTGTTGAAGATTGCCGCGCTGCCGCTGGCGCAGCTGCGCGACGAGCTTAACGAGAGCTGCTTTATTGCCGTGTGGGGAAACCAGGGCGCGACCGTGGTCAGCATCGAACCGGCAGTGCGCGCGATCACCGTTGTGACGCAGATCGGCTCGGTACTGCCGCTGCTCAGCTCCTCTACCGGGCTGGTGTTCGCCACCTACCTGCCCGAACGCGAAACCGTGGAGCTGCGTGATCGTGAGCTGGCTGCCCTGGGGCACGCTGCCGAGGACTACCAGGTTGTACTGGCGGGTATTCGCGAACGTGGCCTGCACCATGTGCACGGTCTGCTGATGCCGGGCGTGGATGCGCTGTCGGCGCCGGTCTTCAACGCCATGGGGCAGATCGCTGCAGTGATGACCGTGGTCGGGCCGACGTCGATCTTCCATGCCGACGAACACGGCCCCGCGGCGCAACGGTTGCTGGCGGCCACGCGGGAAACCAGCTGGCGCATGGGCTATTCGCCTGCTGCCTGAGGGCCTGCGCCACTATTGCCCGAAACGTAAAGGTGAATGTCATAAGCGGCTATTTTTCCTACGGGATCAAGCGCTTATTCTTACCTCACTGGCACGGCATGAAGGGCTCTTCCCCCCCGCTCTTCAGGCCTGCGAGGTTCACCGACGTAGATTTTGAAGCTCCTTGATCTAACGTCTCGATTGGCCGCTGCGGCTTGCAGCGGCCTTTTTTTTGCTCTGAAAAACGTGCGTTTTCGTCTGGCTTGCGCGGTCCCTGTAGGAGCGGCCTTGTGTCGCGAAAAGGCTGCGAAGCAGCCCCTCGATTGCAGCTTCGCCGCAGAAATTGCTGGGGCTGCTTCGCAGCCCTTTCGCGACACAAGGCCGCTCCTACAGGGACCGCGCAAGCCTTTTCAGAGTGGATATTTCTGCAAATTCGCCATCATCTGCTGCAGCGCCTGCAAACTGTCCTGCGGGTGCACCGCGCCTTCAAAGTCACCAATCTGCGCCCAGTGCTCCGCCACCTGCTCGGGGGTGAAGCCTTCGCGAGGATCAAAGCCCACCCCCAGGCTGCGCTCCCAACGCACCTTGCCCACCCAGCCGCCGCCCACTTCGAACAACTCACCCGTGCCCTGGCACTGCTCACTGCCCAGGTACACCACCAGCGGGCTGACCAGCTCCGGCTTGAGCCGCTCAAACACCTGCGGCGGGATCAGCCCTTCGGTCATGCGCGTCCCCCCTGTGGGCGCAATGGCATTGACCAGAATGTTGTGCTTGCGCCCCTCGATCGCCAAGGTACGGGTCAGCCCGTACAGGCCCAGCTTGGCCATGCCGTAGTTGGCCTGGCCGAAGTTGCCGTAAATGCCGGAGGTGGACGCGGTAAAGATCACCCGCCCCCAGTTCTGCTCACGCAGGTGCGGCCAGGCAGCGCGGGTGACCTTGAAGGCGCCTTCGACATGCACCTGGTAGACCTGCTCCCAGTCGCTGTCGTCCATCTTGTGGAAGGTCTTGTCACGCAGGATGCCGGCGTTGTTCACCAGCACGTCGACCCGGCCAAAACTGTCCAGCGCCTGCTCGACGATACGCGCGCCCTGGCTGACCGAGTCATGGTTGGCAACGGCGCTGCCGCCGGCGGCGCGGATCTGCGCTACCACCCGGTCGGCAGCCGAAGCGCTGGCACCCTCGCCGTGGGTAGAGCCACCCAGGTCATTGACCACCACGTTGGCGCCGCGTGCAGCGAACAGCAGCGCATGGGCACGGCCCAGGCCACCACCGGCACCGGTTACGATTACCACGCGATCTTGCAGACGGACAGGCTCGCTCATGCTCAAGGCTCCAGGCAGTGTTCAGGTCAGCCGAGTGTCCGCCGCCAGCAGCAGGCGGACAATCAAGCTCACGCAGGCTGAATGCCTGGCAATAACGCAGGGCGATGGTTATGGGGCCGCTGTGCGGCCCATCGCAGGCAAGCCAGCTCCCACAGGTATCGCGTAAACCTTGAGGCTGGTGCAGTCGGTGTGGGAGCTGGCTTGCCCGCGATGAGGCCCGCTCAGGAATACGCCACTTTCGGCTGATAGTCGCTCAGCAGCTGCTCACGAAAGGCCAGGTAATGACGCAGCACCTGCACCGGCGCTTCGGTGTGCGGGTAGTGGCCAATGCCCTGCAACTGCACGGTGTCGGGCTCCGGCACCAGCTGCCGGTAACGCTCGAGCATGTGCGCGCCAGACAGCGGGTCGACCACACCGTTGATGAAGCGCAGCGGCACGCCTTGGCGCTGCATCGCCCCAACCCAGCGGTCGCGATGCAACCTGCGCTCGGGCATATAGCCCACCAGCTTGTGCAGGATGCGCGTGCCACGGTTGGCAGCGATCAGGCTCCAGAAATCATCCAGTGCGCTTTCGCTGGGGTGGGTGCAGGGGCCGTAGACCTGGGTCACGTTGCGCACCAGGTCATCGCGCCCGAACGAGCGCCCGACCAGCCAGCCAAAGCGGCTTAACAGCAGCTTCTGGATCAGCAGCATGCGACAGCTTTCGGCAAACAACCCGCCGTTGAGGAACACGCAGCTGGCCACTTCGACCCGCTGCTCATGGTGCCGCGCCAGCAGCTCCTGGGCCACGCTGCCGCCATAGTCATGGGCCAGCAGGTGCACCGGCAGGTCGACCTGCAGGTGGGCCAGCAAGGCCTGTTGCAGGTCGGCTTGCTCCATCAGGCTGTAGGCATGGTCGACCGGCTTGGCCGAATCGCCAAAGCCGAGCATGTCGCACGCGATTACCCGGAAGCGTTGGGCCAAAGGCCCCCACAAGTAATGCCAGTCCCAACTGGCGGTGGGGAAGCCATGTAACAGAAGCAGGGGCTCTCCTTGCCCTGCGGTCCAGTAGCGGATGCTCTGGCCCCGGAATGTGAAGCTCTGTCCCCGGGTACGCCAGACGCACAATGGAATTTCGGCCATAGGCATCAGATCGGTCCCGGTGAACAGGTGTTGGCGGAATAGGGCAAGGCTGCGGTCATTGCATGTTACCTCGGCACTTACTTGTGCTCTCTATGTCGAGGCTGAGTCTAGCCAGCCGCCCCTGGGCTGAAACTTGCGTTGCCAGCCAGCTTGATGACTGAGCGAGTCAGTGGCACGAACGGTCAGAGCAGCATGGCCAGCAGCGGCGCCGCGAACAGGTTGAGCAGCCCGGTCAAGACCATGACCAGGCCGGCCACCGAACCTTCTTCACGGCCCACTTCCTGTGCCCGGCTGACCCCGGCGCCATGCGCGCCAACGCCGAACAGGGCGCCCCTCGCCAACGGCGAGCGCAGCGGTAACCAGCGCAGCAGCACACCGCCGAACATGGCGCCGAGCACACCGGTGAACATCACGAACACGGCGGTCAGCTCGGGCACGCCACCCACGCCCAATGACGAGGCGTTCGATTACCAGCCGTTCTGCGATGAACCACTGGACGCGCTGTTGCCAGCGGGCCATGCGTTGGCGGGCCTGGACGGGGTAGACCTGGGGCAACTTGCCGCAACACCGTTCCTGCTGTACCAACGCAGCTTCGTGCTCAATGACCGGTTGCTGAAGGCGTGCCAGCAGCAGGGCTTTACCCCGAAGGAAGGCGGGCGCAGCGGCCAGGCAGATTTCCTGGCGGCGCTGGTGGCGGCGGGCCAAGGCGTGGTGTTGCTGCCCCGGGTAGTGGCAAAGGCGCTCGAGCGCCCAGGGGTGGTGCGCTTGCCATTGCGCTCGCCGGCGGATCTGCGCTGGGATATCGCCTTTATCTGGCGGCGCGGGGCGTATCTGTCGCGGGCGGCGCAGGCGTGGTTGGCTCTACTGCGCGAATATCACGGCTGACACGATCCTTGTAGGAGCGGCCTTGTGTCGCGAAAGGGCAGCAAGGCAGCCCCAGCAATATTTGCAGCATCGCCGAGATCCCGGGGCCGCTCTGCGGCCCGTTCGCGACACAAGGCCGCTCCTACATAGGAGCGCGTCAACTTCCGGTCAAGCCTTCAACGCTTGAACAAGCTCAGCCAACCAAGGCTCGGCATCAGTCTCGGGGGTCACTGTCTCACTGGCATCCAGACGCAGCATCGGTTGCACTTCGCGTACGCCCAGTTCGGCAAACAGCTCGCGCATCTGCTCACCGCCCCCGCAGTAGGTATCGCCATAGCTGGAATCGCCCAGCGCAATCACCGCGCCCGGCAGGCCACGCCAGGCCGCTGGCAGAATGTCGCGAATGCTGCTGTACAACGGCATGAGGTTGTCCGGCAGCTCACCCATGCCGGTGGTCGAGGTCACGGCCAGCAAGGCCTCAGGGGCAAAACCTTCAAGGTCCTGCAAGGTGGCACGTGCGGCATGCCAGGCCTCGAGGCCTGCAGCCTTGAGCAACGATTCAGCGTGACGGGCGACTTCTTCGGCGGTGCCATAGACCGATCCGGAAATAATGGCGACTTTCATCGGGTAGAGGATTCCGAAACTGAGTGAAAACGTAGGATACTAGCATTCAGCGCTGGCAAAAGGCCGCCTCTACCAAAGTCGCCGCCTTCAGCCCTGCTTCGCCCCTTTTTGCCCAATGGCCCGAACATGATCAACGCGCAACTGCTGCAATCGATGGTCGATGCCTCGAATGACGGCATCGTGGTCGCCGAAAAGGAAGGCGATGACACCATCCTCATCTACGTCAACGCCGCCTTCGAACGGCTCACCGGCTACAGTCGTGACGAAATCCTCTATCAGGATTGCCGCTTCCTGCAGGCCCAGGACCGTGACCAGCTCGGCCGCGCGCGTATCCGCAAGGCGCTGACCGAAGGCCGCCCATGCCGTGAAGTGCTGCGCAACTATCGCAAGGATGGCAGCGCCTTCTGGAACGAGCTGTCGATCACCCCGGTGAAGAGCGATGCCGACCAGCGCACCTACTTCATCGGCATCCAGAAAGACGTCAGCCGCCAAGTCGAACTGGAACGGGAACTGGCCGAACTCCGCGTTCGTCCGAAAGCCGACGAACGCGCCTGAACCAAGCGCCCTTTGCACGGTCAATGACGTTGAAGAAACTGCCACCACCGAGTTCGATCATGCAAGCCGACGCGCTCCTGACTCAGGCCGAACTGGATTTCATCCAGAACATGCAGCATTCGCCGCAGTTGAACCTGGCCGACTCCATGTCGAGCCTGCTGGTCAATGGTGACCGCCGCATTCAGAGCCTGCTCACTCGCCTGGTGGCCAACGAGCAGGTCACCCTGCAAGCCCAGTTCAACAACCAGCAGATCAGCTTCCCGCTGCAACTGGTGGAAGACGAGTTCCACGCCCTGCACTTGCAACTGGGTTCACCGGAAATCTACGAAGACGGCCCCATGCTGCGCCCCTGGCGCCTGTCGATGGAGCAGCCGAGCGCACTGCTTGATGCCCATGACAAGCAAAGCGGCTTGTGGGTACGCGAAATTTCGTTCAAAGGGTTACTGCTGGAACTGCGTGACCTGCCAACGGCACCCGCCCGCTTCGAGCTGCGCTTTGCCCCTGGCGGCATCAGCCCGATCGAACTGCATGGCGTGCTGGGTCGGCGTATTGGCCCGGACCTGGCAGCCTATGACCTCAGCCAAAGCCCGGCCGAAGAGATAGAACGCCTGCGCGACTACATCCTTCAGGCCCATCGCCAGGCCCACCCCGAACTGCATACTCAGGTATCCAGCTGACCGGCCAGAAACTGCCGTAAACGCTGACGCATCATTGCCCCCTGCGCACCCAGGCAAGCAACAGGGCTGCCTGCCAGGCTGTCCTGCGCCACTTCCGAGGCTTCACCCGCCAATAACAACGGGCAGTCCAGCACCGCCGCCAGGCGCGTCAGGTGCCGTGCCAGTTCTACCGTGAGCGGCTGATGGGAAAACAGCACCAGGGCGTCCGGTTTCAGGCGCTCGCAGACCAGCGCCAGTTCTTGCAGCGGTTGCCCGCAGGCCAATGGGGTCACGCCGGTTTCGTCGCTCCCCAGCACCAGGCCGGTGACCAGCAACTCAAGTTCATGACACTGCCCTGGCAATGGTGCCAACAGCACCGTGCGGCTGCGTGGTACATGAGCAAGCTGCAGACGGGCGAATACCCGGCCACGCAGGAACCGGTCGAAGAACAACCATTCGCTGGCCTGCCCGTAGCCGCCCTGCCTGACAGCCATGTCGTGCCACACGGGCATGAACACCTCGGTGAACACCTGGTCCAGGGTGCTGGCGGCAAACACCTCCTCGAAAAGGTGGTCCAGCCCTATCAGGTCAAAACGTTGCACCGCCAGGCGAATCTGGTGCTGCCAGCGCACCCAACTGCCCGTCGCCCCGTCGGCCTGCCCGGCCAGGGCATGGCTGCGGGCCAGGATGCTGCCCACCTTGCTCACCGCCACACCGCGTTCCAGCCAGCCAAGGATACGGCGGATTTCATCGATATCGGCCTGGGAATACAGGCGGTGGCCGCTGTCGGTACGGATCGGCTGGATCAGCCCGTAACGGCGCTCCCACGCACGCAGGGTCACCGCGTTCACACCGGTCAGGCGGGATACTTCACGAATCGGAAACAGCTCCTGCTGCTCGAAGCTCGCGTCGATCACCGGATTACGTCCCTGTTCGTTCATCTGCAAGGAATACCCTGTGTGCGGAAGTTGAAGACACAGTCTACTACGTCACCACCGTTCGCAACGTATGACCGTTTGCCGGCAGACATTTGCCGAAGTTCGCAACTGCGCGATAATCCGCGCCCGATTCTTGCACGCACGCCTGCGTTGCCCACCACCCCGGGCCACGCAGCCAGAGGGGCCAGCTACCCGCCAGCCCCGTTGCCAGGAGATACACGATGTCTACCCCCGTCACCCTGATGGTGTCGCGCCGCGCCGCCCATGGCCGCTACCAGGACCTGCTGGCCTGGCTGCACGAAGGCGAGCAGCTGGCCACCGACTTTCCCGGCTATCTTGGCTCGGGCATTCTCGCCCCGCCGCAAGATGGCGACGAATTCCAGATCATTTTCCGTTTCAGCGACGAGCCGACCCTGCATGCCTGGGAGCATTCCGCCTCACGCCGGGCGTGGTTGCAACGCGGCAATGGCCTGTTCGAACGCCCCAAAGAGGCGCGCGTTAGCGGCATCGATGACTGGTTTGGCACCAATATGGTGCAAAAACCGCCGCGTTGGAAGCAGGGCGTGGCCATCTGGCTGGCTTTCTTCCCGGTCTCGCTGGTGTTCAACGTGGTGTTCGGCCACTGGCTGGCAGCGCTCGACCTGGTGCCAAGGGTATTGCTCAGCACCCTGGCCCTGACACCGTTGATGGTCTACCTGTTCATCCCGCTGTCCACCCGCCTGCTGGCCGGTTGGCTGCATGCCACTCCGGCCACCGCAGGCGCCTTGCGCAGCCGCTGAGGCCAGGCCATACAACAGCGAAACAGTTCGGGTATGCTGGGCAGCAACCAAAGGACAGACAAGTTGACCGCCCCGAACATGAACAGCCCCATTCTCGTTACCGGAGCCAGCCAGCGCGTCGGGCTGGCCCTGGCCCTTGAACTGGCACAGGCCGGCCATACGGTGGTCAGTGCCAGCCGCAGCATCCAGCCACAGGCGGCCCACCCTAACATCGTGCAGTTCCAGGCTGACCTGTGCCTGGCGGCCGACCGTCAGGCGCTGGTCGACCACCTGCACCAACATTACGACGGCCTGCGTGCGATCATCCACAACGCCTCGCTGTGGCTCGACGATGGCCTGGACAACCTCGAGACCATGTTCCGCCTGCACGTCGAAGCGCCCTACCACCTCAACCTGGCCTTGGGCGAACTGCTGGCCAAGGTGGAAAAGGCCGACATCATCCACATCTGCGACGAAACGTCCTCGCGCGGCAGCAAGAGCCACATCGGCTACGCCGCCACCAAGGCCGCGCTGCAGAACATGGTGCTGTCATTCGCCGAAAAATATGCGCCCACGGTGCACGTGAACGGTATCCTGCCCGGGCTGCTGATCCTCAAGGAAGGGGGTGACGAAGCCTACCGCCAGCAAACCCTGAAAAAGGCCCTGCTGGAGTTCGAACCCGGCGCCGGCCCACTGATCGAAACGGTCAAATACCTGCTGGCCAGCCAGTACAGCACCGGCAGCCAGGTGGTCATCAACGGTGGCCGCCACCTGAAGAACCGCATGACTTGAGAGAAGCCCATGACTCCACAGCAACAGCTCGAACTTGAGGCCGCCGCATTCCGGCGCCTGGTCGACCACCTGCAAAAGCGTACCGACGTACAGAACATCGACCTGATGAACCTGTCCGGTTTCTGCCGCAACTGCCTGTCCAAGTGGTACAAGGCTGCGGCTGACGAGCGCCAGCTCGACCTGAGCCTGGACGACGCCCGCGAAGCGGTATACGGCATGCCTTACGCCGAGTGGAAAGCCCAATACCAGAAAGAAGCCAGCGCCGAACAACAAGCGGCGTTCGAAAAAGGAAAACCCCGTGACTGATCTGAACACCCTGCGCGCCAGCCTGGCCGGCGGCCAACACGTGTTTGCCGACACCCTGGCGTTCATTGCCGACAATTACAGCTACCAGCCGCAGGCCTTCAACAATGGTGGCGTGGAAAATGCCGCCGGGCAGAACGAAGGTTCGTGCAAGACCTTGGGCCTGGCTGTACTGGAAGGGCTGAGCGACCAGGAAGCACTGCTGGCGTTTGGTGAGCATTACCGTGATGTAGTGGCCACGCCTGAGGGCAGTGACCATGGCAATATCCGCGCGCTGATCAAGCATGGGCTGGCCGGTGTGAAGTTCGCCGCGCAGCCGCTGTCGCGCAAGGCTTGAGATTGCCGGGGCTGCTTTGCAGCCCATCGCGACGCAAGGCCGCTCCTACACGGGAGCGCGATCTCCTGTAGGAGCGGCCTTGCGTCGCGATGGGCCGCAAAGCGGCCCCAAACTATCGAGCCCGACATCAATCGATCAGGGTTCCCGGCACTCCCTCTACGAGCCCTCCCCGCTGCAACCACTGCAACGCCACCGGCCACAAACTCTCGCGAAACCGGTCATGGAAAAACGCGAAATGGCCAATTTCCCCAACCGAGATATCCACAGGCGCAATGCGCAGGTGCCGTCGCTCGCCCCCCTGCAGATAACCCAGCAAGCGCTCGGTCGCCTCGACCGTGCCAAAGGGGTCGTCAGTCAGGCTGATAGCCAACGTCGCCGCCCGCACCTGGGCAAACGGTAGCGCTGCCAATGCCCGCCCGCTGGGCCGCTGCTCATAACGCGGTGTACGGGTGGCCCAGTCATGCACCACGCCGGATGGCGTGTCCTCCAGCCAACCCAGGCGCTTGCCGGGGAAGTAGCCGAATACCCGTGTCAGCAGTGGCATTACCACATGCCATTTGCCAAACAGCTGCCAGCGCTGATCGGCCGCGTAGTCGCGCCAGTAGGCGAACTGCGCACCCACCATTACCACCCGGCGTACCTGGCCTGCCGACGGAGCCAGGCCTACCGCACAACCGCCGAAGCTGTGCCCCACAACATCTACCGGTTGGCCGGGAAAGTGTTCGGCCGCATGTGCCAGCATGGCTTCGAAGTCCAGCCGGCCCCAGTCGCTCCAGGTGGCCTGAAAGCCGCGCAGGGAAGCCGGGCGGGATTCGCCGATGCCACGGTAGTCGTAGGTCAGCACATCGCAGCCTTGGGCGAACAGGTAATCGGCAAAGCGGGAGTAATAGCGGCAGCGTACCGAAGTGGCTGCGTTGATGATCACCAGCGGGCGCTGGGGGTCAGGCTGGGCGTGGCGCCAGATGAAGCCACCCAGGCTGTAGCCGTCGGCTGCGGGGTGGCGAAAGGCAGTGGCGGGTTGGGTGAGGCTGCTCATGGCACATTCCCGGTTGTTGTGCGCCAAAGCTAGCAAATAATCTTGAGCCTGTACCGGCCCTATCGCCGGCAAGCCAGCTCCCACAAGGTTCCCACAGACTTCAAGGGTTGTGGAGTACCTGTGGGAGCTGGCTTGCCGGCGATAGGGCCAGCACATTTTCAGATTACAGCTCGACGCAGTCGAACTTCACATCAGTCGCCACGTCTTCGTCATAGTTGACGTCAGCACGCTCGAAGCCGAACAGGTTGAGGAACTGCTTCTTGTAACCGGCGTAGTCGGTCAGCTCGAACAGGTTCTCGGTGGTCACCTGTGGCCACATGGCCTTGCACGCGTTCTGCACGTCGTCGCGCAGTTCCCAGTCGTCCAGGCGCAGGCGGGCTTTTTCGTCCACTTCGGCCGGGGCGCCATCGGCACGGTACAGGCGGTCGCGGAACATGCGGTCCAGCTGGTCCTGGGTGCCTTCGTGCACACCCTTTTCCTGCATGATCTTGAACACCATCGACAGGTACAGCGGCATCACCGGAATGGCCGAGCTGGCCTGGGTAACCACCGACTTGAGCACCGCCACGTTGGCGCCACCCTTCACTTCAGCGGCCAGCTTCTGGTCCAGGCGCAGGGCGGTTTCGTCCAGGTCCTGCTTGGCCTGGCCCAGCGCACCGTGCCAGTAGATCGGCCAGGTAATTTCAGTGCCAATGTAGCTGAAGGCCACGGTACGGGCGCCTTCGGCCAGTACGTCGGCACCGGCCAGGGCGTCGATCCACAGCTGCCAGTCCTGGCCACCCATGACGGTGACGGTGTCGGCGATTTCCTGCTCGGTGGCCGGCTCGATGCTGGCCTCGATGATGGTGTCCTTGTTGGTGTCGATGGCGGTCGAGTTGTAAGGCTGGCCGATCGGCTTGAGTGCAGAGCGGATCACTTCACCGGTTTGTGGCAGCTTGCGCACAGGCGAAGCCAGCGAGTAGATGACCAGGTCGACCTTGCCACCCATTTCGTTCTTGATCAGCTCGATGACCTTGGCGCGGGCTTCGTCGGAGAAGGCGTCACCGTTGATCGACTTGCTGTACAGGCCCTCGGCCTTGGCGAACTTGTCGAAGGCAGCGGAGTTGTACCAGCCAGCGGTGCCGGCCTTGGTTTCGGTGCCTGGTTTTTCGAAGAACACGCCCAGGGTATCGGCCTTGAAGCCGAACGCCGCGGTAATGCGGGCTGCCAGGCCGTAGCCGCTGGAAGCGCCGATGACCAGGACCTTCTTCGGGCCATCCTCGCGCACGCCCAGCTTGCGGGTGGCTTCGATCTGGTCACGGACGTTGAGCTCGCAGCCCTTCGGGTGAGTCGTGGTGCAGATGAAACCGCGAACCTTAGGATGAATGATGGCCAATGTCTGTACCTCGTCAGGTTTATGCCGGGGAAGCGCCACTTGGGGCGATTCCGATTGATCAGAGGGTGAGACTACCCCCGCAGGTTATCCGACACATATTACGGGGTGATCATGGGGATGCAAAACGGTGGTTAGCTTGTTCCGGCCTCTTCGCGGCGGTTCGACGCCTCGATGAACCCGCTCCCACAGGGACCGCACACATCTTGAGAGCTGTGATGTACCTGTGGGAGCGGGTTTACCCGCGAAGAGGCCGGTACAGTCAGTCGCGACGCCGCCTACGCCCGGTGATCATCGACCACGGCAGGTTTTCGCGCAGGCGCACACTCTCGACGATGGCGCCCAGCACATGCAGGCACACCAGCGCCAGCAGCGCATTGGCCAGCCAGCTGTGCACATCCATCGGCCAGTCGGCTCCCCACAGTGCATCCACCTCCTGCGAAGCCCAGCCGGTCAAGCCAAGGCCGGTGATGCCGATCAGCATCAGTAGCATCACCACAGCGCCAATCGGCGAATGCCTGAGGCCATGAACATACCCTCCGCGCAGCAGCTCCCGGGCATGCCCGGCCACGCCCCGCAGGGTAGGCCAGAAATCGGCCCAGCGTGCGCTACGTGGCCCGACAAAGCCCCAGACCACACGCAACACCACACACACGAGCGCGTAGTAGCCCAGCCACTGGTGCCAGTCATCACCCTCCTCATTGAAAAAGTAATTGGCGAAGAACACGACGGCGATGGACAGGTGGATCAACCGCAGGAGCGGGTCCCACAGCTGCACCGTGCCGTCGCTGTTCACTTGTGGTACTCGGTCTTGACTGCCTTGCCGGTCACAGGGTCATGGTAGATCTCAACCTTCTTGCCATCCTTGTCGAAACCATAGATCTCGTAGCAGTTGCCCTTGGTGACCTTGAACGTGTTGATTTTGTAGCCTTGCTCCTTGAGCTGTTCCTGGAACTTGCCCTGGTCCTGCCAGGTGCTCTTGTCTGCGGTGGTGCATTCGGTAGCGGCGAATGCAGTGCTGCTGCCGATCAAGAGGGTAAGGGCCATGAAGATGCGCATGAGCATGTGCTCCATTCAGTTGAGTGATACAGCGCGTCATTCAGCTTAGATCGGGTGCGTGCTTTACGCCCACTCATTTGTTTTCCACATCAATCAAGAAGAAAAACAAACTTAACAAATAAGCCAAAGCAACCGATGCTGGGTGCTTTACGCCCATCGCACGGAGAACAACAATATGAACGACGTGGTCATCGTCGCCGCAACCCGTACCGCCATCGGCAGCTTCCAGGGCGCCCTGGCCACTGTGCCTGCGGTCGACCTCGGCGCCGCCGTGATCAAGCGCCTGCTAGCGCAGACCGGGCTGGACCCGGCGCAGGTCGACGAAGTCATCCTCGGCCAGGTGCTCACCGCCGGTGCCGGGCAGAACCCGGCCCGCCAGGCCGCGATCAAGGCCGGCCTGCCCTTCAGCGTACCGGCGCTGACCCTGAACAAGGTGTGCGGCTCGGGCCTCAAGGCCCTGCACCTGGCCGCACAGGCCATCCGCTGCGGTGACGCCGAGGTGGTCATTGCCGGCGGCCAGGAGAATATGAGCCTGGCCCCCTACGTGATGCCCTCGGCCCGTACCGGCCAACGCATGGGCCATGGCCAGCTGATCGACAGCATGATTACCGATGGCCTGTGGGATGCCTTCAACGACTACCACATGGGCATCACTGCCGAGAACCTGGTGAACCAGTACGGCCTCAGCCGCGAACAGCAGGACGCCTTTGCCGCCGAATCGCAGCGCAAGGCCGTGACGGCGATCGAAGCCGGCCGCTTCGACGCGGAAATCACCCCGATCGTGCTGCCGCAGAAAAAGGGCGAGCCGAAGGTGTTCGCCCGTGACGAGCAGCCGCGCCCGGACACCAGCGCCGAATCGTTGGGCAAACTGCGCCCGGCGTTCAAGAAGGACGGTAGCGTCACCGCTGGCAACGCCTCCAGCCTGAACGACGGTGCGGCCGCCGTGCTGCTGATGAGCGCCAACAAGGCTAAGGCCCTGGGCCTGCCGGTGCTGGCGAAGATCGCCGCTTATGCCAGTGCCGGGGTAGACCCGGCGATCATGGGCATTGGCCCGGTTTCGGCAACCCAGCGTTGCCTGGACAAGGCCGGCTGGCAATTGAATGATCTGGACCTGATCGAAGCCAATGAAGCCTTTGCCGCACAGGCACTGGCGGTGGGCAAGGCGCTGGAGTGGGATGCTGCGCGGGTCAATGTGAACGGTGGGGCGATTGCCCTGGGGCACCCGATTGGCGCGTCCGGATGCCGGGTGCTGGTGACCTTGTTGCACGAGATGATCAAGCGTGATGCCAAGAAAGGGCTTGCTACCCTGTGCATTGGGGGTGGGCAAGGCGTGGCGCTGGCCATTGAGCGTTGATCGGCGATTGAGTTGAGCAGGCCCGGCCTCTTCGCGGGTAAACCCGCTCCTACACAGGCTGTGTGAAAACCCCCGTCACTTTTCGATGATCGCGCTCGTACGTGAAATCTGAAAAGAGTTGGCTGCTCAGCAGACCCAGATTTTGCGTAAGAGCGCGATTTTTAGGATGTTTTTTGAACAGCTACATCGGTCGGGAGGTTTTCACACAGCCTGTACAAGTACGGCGCAAACGTTGAAATGTGCGCGGTCCCTGTAGGAGCGGGTTCACCCGCGAAGAGGCCGGGCCTGCTTATGAACCTTTAAAACCGCTCATCAGCAATAGCCGGCAAGGTCAGCTCACGCACATAGCTCGCCGCCGACAGTTCCAGCAAGCTACGCACCATCAGCACCACATCATGCAGCGGTATCAGCCCCCCTTCCCCACGCGCCGCCGCCTCGGCCAGCGGCACATCGAGGCTGTCCTCGGTATTCAAATACCCCAGGTTCAAGCAAGTCACCCCGAGCCCCTGCCCCCGATAGCCTTCACGCAACGCCTCGGCAATGCCGCGTAGGGCGAATTTGGACGCAGCAAAGGTCACTTCCGGGCACCCACTCTGCGGCAGGCCCGAGGTGGAGCCTGTAAGAATGATGCGTGGTTTCTCGCTTTTCAGCAGCAGCGGCAGCAGGCGCTTGATCAGCAGGATGGTCGCAGTGATGTTGCAGTCGACCATGCGCTGCAATTCCACATCGTGGTCTTCGAGAAAGCTGTAGTGCGCTTCGAAGGCGTCGGCCTCCCACAGGCCGAGGTTGTAGATCAGCGTATCCACGCCACCTTCGCCAAGCGCTTGGGCAATGGCCTCGACGGCAGCGGCCGGCTGGCCGAGATCGGCCTCGATCCACTGGGCGTGGATACCCTGGCTGATATTCACGGCCGCTGGTTTGGCGCGTGACACGCCGATCAATGTATCGCCGGGTTTACCCAGCCCTTCCATGAATGCCTTGCCTAAGCCCTTGCTGGCGCCGACTACCAGAATGCGCATCGCATCACTTCCCTGTGGATTTCATTGGAATCGGCATTCTAGGGGTTTTGTATGGGCTGTGCGGGCCTATTCGCGGGTGAACCCGCTCCTACAAGGACCGCGCAAATTTCACTGTTTGCGCTGTACCTGTGTAGGAGCGGGTTCACCCGCGAATAGGCCGGTACAGGCAACAGATGATCAGGCAGCGACGCGGTACTGCTCCAGCGAAGCGGCCAGCGTAGCTACTTCGCGGCACTTCTGCACAGCCACTTCCACGGTGCATTGAGCCAGCGAGCAGGCCGGCGCCAGCCACAGCCGTTCACCCAGACGTTCATGGGCATCGTGCAGCAGGTTAATCGTACTTCCCAGGTCGCAAGGCGCGGCGTCGCGGCCATCAACCAGGCCCAGCGACAGTACCTTGTAGGCCGGCAGGCGGTCGAGGATGGCCTGGTACTGCTCAGGCGCCTGTACCAGATCGATATGCAGGCCATCGACCGGCAGGTTGGCGGCCAGGCCGAGGTTGCCATCGAGACCACCGGAGTAGGTGGCGATCAGCTTCTTCAGCGGCGCACGCTGAAGGATGTTGTAGACGCGTTCGTAGGCGTTTTTCCAATCCTGCGGCAACGCCTGGGCAAGGATCGGTTCGTCGATTTGCACCCACTCAACGCCCAAGGCGGCCAAGCGGTTAAGAACCTGGTCATACAGGGGCAACAGGCGGTCGAGCAGTTCCAGCTTGTCGAAGTCGACGTTCCGGGCCTGTCCCTGCCACAGGTAGGTCAATGGGCCGACCACCACCGGCTTGACGGGATGGCCCAGCGCTTTGGCTTGCTCGACTTCTTCGAACAGGGGTTCCCAGTTGAGGACAAACGGCTGGTCATCGGTGCTCAGGGCGTAGTCATGCTGGGCGAAGTCGCCGACTGGCAGCAGTTCGACTCCGGCGTCCTTCTGCACTTGCCAGTGGCGGGCCCGCAGTTCGCGGTCCCCGCCAATGTGTGGAAAGCCCAGGTTATGTGCCAGTGCCATGTCTTGTCCCTTCAGCATGTTCAAATTGATGAAGCAATTTTCCGGCGGATGGGAGTATTGAGACAAACTCATAAAATTTGAGATGAACCCAAGAAATTCTCATGTTCATGGTTTTGCATGGGCTGACCCATGTCATTCAGAGCACCACCCTGCGCATCCGGACATGACCTCGCCCGCCTACTGCCGCACAATGCCACCCTGACTACACCAGGTGCCCGGCCTCATGAGCCTGCTGAAAACTGCGCTGCGTGAACAGAACTTTGTCTGTGTCATGGAGTTTGTCCCCAAAGCCTCCGCAGAACGCTTCGCTGCCATGCAGGCGATCATGGACCGTGCGCACCTGTGCGGCTGGCCAATGACCGTGGCCATCGGCGACCGCGTTGGCAGCCCGTTGGACATGTCGCCGCTGGACGCCCTTGCCTCGTTCAGCAGCCCGGTACCCGCCCTGCCCCACTTCTCCGGCAAGGACCGAGAACGCCACCACCTGCTTGCCCAATTGCAACGCATGGACGCCGCCGGCCTCGACCAGCTGTTGCTGCTGACCGGTGACCGCTTGCCCGGGCATGAACCTGGCCAGCGTCCGGTGCGCTACCTGGAGTCGGTGGCCGCGCTGCAGATTGCCCGGCAGGCCTGCCCGCACTGGTTGCTGGGCGCGGCGCTGAACCCGTTCAAGTACCACGAGGAAGAAGGCGGCGCGCAGTACTTCAAGGCCGAGAAAAAGCTGGCAGCGGGGGCCGACTTCCTTACCCTGCAACTGGGTTTCGATGCCGCCAAGCACCAGGAAGCCATGCACTGGATGCGCCGCCAGGCCACGCCAAAACCAATGCTGGCCTGCCTGATGAGCCTTACCCACGGCCGTGCAGCAATGCTCGACCACGTGGCCGGCGTGACCGTCACACCGTCCATGCGTGACATGCTCGAAGCAGAAACGGCGCAGTCCAAGGCCTTTGCCCAGGCACGCAGCGTTGACCGCCTGGCCTTGCAGATCGTGGGTACCAAACTGATGGGCTACGCCGGCGTGCACCTGTCGGGGGTTCACGAGCTTAAGCAGTTGCTTGCCCTGGAAGCGCGGTTGGAGCACTGGCAAGCGCAGGTTCATACGCTGGAACAATGGGCGCCTGCCTGGCAGGCCAGCTGGCAGATGCCCGGTCTGCCGGCAGTGACGTTCCATCCGCCCCATGCGGGCTGGCGCCAGGGCGAGTCACGGGTCGATGCCTCGTTCAAGGAAAAAGCCCGCTATCACCTGATGCATGGCATGCATTCGCTGCTGTTCAGCCGCCGCAACAGCCTGAGCAAGGCGTTTGGCTGGGCGGTGCGCCAACCCCTGTGGGCGACCCCCGTTGGTGCACACGTGCTGCACAGCCTGGAACGCACTGTGAAGCGCCCGCTGGTGGGTTGCGATACCTGCGGCCGCTGCCGCCTGGAAGAGACCTTGTATATCTGCCCGGAAACCTGCCCCAAGGGCCTGGCCAACGGCCCCTGCGGCGGTACTGCGCTGAACCGCTGCGAGTTCGGCGACCGCGAGTGCATCCACAGCATCAAGTACCGCACCGCCAAGGCCGTGGGGCAAACTGCCGTGCTGACCGAACGGCTGATTCCGTGCATCGAGGTGGAAACGCGCCACCGCAGCTCATGGCCGCAGTGGTTCGCCCCGCAAGCCCCACACCGGCTCAGTCCGCAGCCAGCGCCTCGAACCCAGCCCGAATCGTAGCCTCGGGCAGGTCATCGGCAATAAACACCATCACGCTTTCGCGTGTTTCACCTGCGGCCCACTCGGCGTCCCAGTCAAAGCCATACAGCTTGAGCACGCCCTGGAACACCAGTTTGCGCTCCTCGCCGGCAATGTTCAGTACGCCCTTGTAGCGCAGCAATTGCTTGCCGTGGGTTTCCAGCAGCTCGTTCATGAAGCCACTGAGGCGGTCGATATCCAGCGCGGTTTCCGTGCGCAGCACCATCGTGCCGATGCGGTCTGGTGTGGCGGGTTTGAGTACCGGGCGCAGCGAGGGTTTCAAGTGTGCGCCCAGGTCGGGGTTGAGGTTGAAACCGCGCACATCCAGTAGCGCTGCCAGGTCGATGCGACCGTGCTCAACGATACGGATCGCCGCCCGGCCATTGATGCGGGCCAGGCGTTCGCGCAAGGCTTCGACCGCAGCCGGCTCGACCAGGTCGGTCTTGCTCAGCAGCAGGCGATCGGCAAAGCCGACCTGGGCCTGGGCGATGGTCTGGGTCAGGTGCAAGTCGGCATGCATGGCATCGACCAGGGTGATGATGCCGTCGAGGAGATAGCGCTCGCGCAGTTCCTCGTCGATGAAGAAGGTTTGCGCCACCGGCGCCGGGTCGGCCAGGCCGGTACATTCGATCACCAGGCGGTCGAAGGCGATTTCGCCGGCGTCCAGGCGTTCGAGCAACAGGTACAAGGCGCGGGTCAGGTCGCCGTGGATGCTGCAGCATACGCAGCCATTGGCCAGGGTCATCACCTGCACCGGCTGGTCGCCCAGCAGCTGGCTGTCGATGCCGGCTTCGCTGAATTCGTTTTCGATCACAGCCAGCTTCAGGCCGTGCTCGGCCTTGAGCATGTGCTTGAGCAAGGTGGTCTTGCCGGCGCCGAGGAAGCCGGTGAGGATGGTGACGGGAATGGGCGTCTGCACGCAGAACTTCTCCTGTGCGGAAAAAACACTGGCCTCATCGCCGGCAAGCCAGCTCCCACAGGTACTGCACAAGCCTTGCGGCCTGTGCATTTCCTTAGAAAGCTGCTCCACAGGTACTGCACAAACCTTGTGGCCTATGGAGTACCTGTGGGAGCTGGCTTGCCGACGATGAGGCCGGGACAGGTTAACGCTTGTGGCTCAACAGCACTTGGGCCCGGACTTACCGCCGTAACGTGCTTCCTGACGTTCGCGGAAGAACTGCTCGTACGTCATGACCGGCTTGTCCGGGTGTGTCTTCTGCATGTGCTCGACATAGTTGTCGTAGTCGGGCATGCCGACCATCAGGCGGGCTGCCTGCCCCAGGTATTTACCCAGTCGACCCAGGTCGTTGAACATGGCTGCAGTCCTCTCAAGCGTCAGGCAGGGCCTGGAACGGGGTTTCCTTGTCGCTGCGCTCCTTGCGGCCGAGGGCGGCGTAGCCGACCTTGAGGGCAAAGAACAGCACGCTGAACACCACCAGCAGGAACAGGATGGTCAGGCCGGCGTTGGTGTAGGCGTTGAAGATCACGTGCTGCATCTGCCCGATGTCCTTGGCCGGGGCCAATACCTGACCGGCGTCCAGTGCGGTGCTGTACTTCTTGGCCAGGGCCAGGAAACCAACCGCCGGGTTCGGGTCGAACAGCTTGATCAGGCCTGCCGCGGTGGTGCAGATCAGCAGCCAGGTAGCCGGCAGCAGGGTGACCCAGATGTAGCGCTCGCGCTTCATCTTGATCAGCACCACGGTGCCGAGCATCAGGGCAATACCGGCCAGCATCTGATTGGAGATACCGAACAGCGGCCACAGGGTGTTGATGCCACCCAGCGGGTCGATCACACCCTGGTACAGCAGGTAACCCCACAGCGCCACGCAACCGCCGGTGGCGAGCAGGTTGGCCCCCCACGACTCGGTGCGTTTCAGGGCTGGCACGAAGCTGCCCAGCAAGTCCTGCAGCATGAAGCGGCCGGCACGGGTACCAGCGTCTACTGCGGTAAGAATGAACAGCGCCTCGAACAGGATCGCGAAGTGGTACCAGAAGGCCATGGTGTTTTCACCCGGCAGTACATGGTGCAGGATCTGCGCGATACCGACTGCCAGGGTCGGTGCCCCCCCGGCGCGGGCCAGGATGGTGTGCTCGCCGATGTCGCGGGCGACCGCCTCCAGTTGCTCCGGTGTGATCAGGAAGCCCCAGCTGCTGACCGTCTGCGCCACCGATGCAACGTCGGCGCCAACCACGGCAGCCGGGCTGTTCATGGCGAAGTACACGCCTGGCTCGATCACCGACGCAGCCACCATGGCCATGATGGCGACGAACGACTCCATCAGCATGCCGCCGTAGCCGATGTAGCGGGCGTTGGTTTCGTTATCCAGCAGCTTGGGCGTGGTGCCCGAGGAAATCAGCGCGTGGAAGCCGGACACCGCACCACAGGCAATGGTGATGAACAGGAACGGGAACAGGGTGCCCTTCCACACCGGGCCGGTGCCGTCGGTGAACTGGGTCAGCGCTGGCATCTTCAGCTCGGGCATGGTGATCAGGATGCCGATGGCCAAGGCGATGATGGTGCCGATCTTGAGGAAGGTCGACAGGTAGTCGCGCGGCGCCAGTACCAGCCACACCGGCAACACAGCCGCGACAAAGCCATAGCCCACCAGCATCCAGGTGATCTGTACCCCGGTGAAGGTAAACGCCGGGCCCCATACCGGATCAGCCGCAATCTGGCCCCCCAGCCAGATCGAACCCAGCAACAGCACCACGCCGATGACCGAGATTTCACCGATGTGGCCCGGGCGGATGTAGCGCATGTAGACGCCCATGAACATCGCGATCGGGATGGTCGCCATCACCGTGAACATGCCCCATGGGCTTTCAGCCAGGGCCTTCACCACAATCAGCGCCAGCACGGCGAGGATGATGATCATGATCAGGAAGCAGCCGAACAAGGCGATGGTGCCCGGAATGCGGCCCATCTCCTCGCGCACCATGTCGCCCAGCGAGCGGCCATTGCGGCGGGTAGACAGGAACAGGACCATGAAGTCCTGCACCGCACCGGCCAGCACCACGCCGGCGATCAGCCACAGCGTGCCGGGCAGGTAGCCCATTTGCGCGGCGAGTACCGGACCCACCAGTGGGCCTGCACCGGCGATGGCGGCGAAGTGGTGACCGAATAGAATGTGTTTGTTGGTCGGAACGTAGTCCAGGCCGTCGTTGTTGAGCACCGCCGGTGTGGCACGGCGCGGGTCGAGTTGCATCACCTTGGTGGCGATGAACAGGCTGTAGTAGCGATAGGCAACCAGGTAGATGGCCACTGACGCGACCACGATCCACAAGGCGTTGATTGCCTCGCCGCGACGCAGGGCTACCACACCCAGCGCGCAGGCCCCTATGACGGCCAGCGCAAGCCACGGAATGTGGCGTAGCAGGCTATTATTGTTGTTCATGGTTAGCTTCCAGCTGGTGGATTGGAAAGACCGCCCACCGAGTCTAGGGCCAGTCATCGCGCATTGCCACACTTGCTTTGGTCTAGAGCCTCTGCGGCCAGATTGCGGTACCTGATGCACATACTTCTAACTATAGTCAGGATGTCACCCGGAGACTCCGCCCATGAGCAATCACGACGAACGCCGCCGTTTCCAGCGTATCAAGTTCGATGCCCCGACCCGCTTGTGCCAGGGCGAACGTTGCTGGGAGGTGAAATTGCTCGACCTGTCCCTCAAAGGCCTGCTGGTCGAATGCCCGCAACCCTGGAATGCCGACCTGACCCAGGATTTCGAGGCCTACATCCTGCTCAACGACGAAGTGACCGAGGTGCAGATGCAGGTTGAACTGCGCCACGAAGAACCTCATCGGCTGGGCTTCATCTGCCTGTATATCGACATCGACTCGATGAGCCATTTGCACCGTCTTGTGGAATTGAACGTGGCCGACAGCACCGAAATGATGCGCGAGCTGCGCGAACTCATCGAAGAATAGAATCTGTTAGTCGGCTAACAGCCTTCCCATCTTCTGTTTCTTGTCTACCCAGACAGCTTTAAGCCTGGGTAGCAGCCCTTTGTACACACCCCTCTAGTACAGCTTCTGATGAGTTGGTACGCCTTCTGCATTGGGTTTTCGCGCACCCTGCAGCCGAACCTGTGCGCGATCCGATCAAAATATTGTATACAATTCTTGTGGCAATCATTTGTAGGAAGTGTCTACAGTAGCGACACAACAATAAACAGAGAGCCTGCTCCATGACTACGTCCCCTAGCACGTCTCCCGCCAAACGCCCCGAGGATGAAAACCTCGGGCTTGGTGCCAACCTGGCCTATGGTCTGCAGCATGTGCTGACCATGTATGGTGGGATCGTGGCGGTACCCCTGATCCTGGGGCAGGCCGCTGGCCTGAACGGTGCCGAGATCGGCATGCTGATTGCTGCCTCGCTGTTTGCCGGTGGCCTGGCCACCTTGCTGCAAACCCTTGGCTTGCCGTTCTTCGGCTGCCAATTGCCGCTGGTGCAGGGCGTGTCGTTCGCCGGTGTGGCGACCATGGGCGCAATCCTCAGCAGTGAGGGCGGCGGTGGCTTGCCGGGCGTGCTTGGCGCGGTCATGGCAGCATCGCTGATCGGTTTCCTGATCACCCCGGTGTTCTCGCGCATCACCAAGTTCTTCCCGCCGCTGGTGACCGGCATCGTCATCACCACCATTGGCCTGACCCTGATGCCGGTCGCCGCGCGCTGGGTGATGGGCGGCAACAGCGCTTCGCCCGAGTTCGGCAGCGTGGCCAACATCGGCCTGGCCGGGTTGACCTTCGCCATCGTGCTGCTGCTGAGCAAGCTGGGCAGCGCGACCATCTCGCGCCTGTCGATCCTGCTGGCCATGGTGGTCGGCACGCTGATCGCCTGGGCACTGGGCATGACCGACTTCAGCAAGGTCAGCGAAGGCCCGATGTTCGCCTTCCCCACGCCGTTCCACTTCGGCATGCCGGAATTCCACATCGCCGCGATCCTGTCGATGTGCATCGTGATCATGGTAACCCTGGTGGAAACCTCGGCCGACATCCTCGCCGTGGGTGAAATCATCGAGACCAAGGTCGACTCCAAGCGCCTGGGCAACGGCCTGCGCGCCGACATGGCATCGAGCATCCTGGCGCCGATCTTTGGTTCGTTCACCCAGAGCGCATTCGCCCAGAACGTCGGCCTGGTGGCCGTGACCGGGGTCAAGAGCCGCTACGTGGTGGCCACCGGCGGCGTTATCCTGGTGGTACTCGGCCTGCTGCCGGTAATGGGCCGGGTGATTGCCGCCGTGCCTACCCCGGTGCTCGGCGGCGCCGGTATCGTGCTGTTCGGCACCGTGGCTGCCAGTGGTATCCGAACCCTGTCCAAGGTCAGCTACAAGAACAACGTCAACCTGATCATCGTCGCCGCCTCGCTGGGCTTCGGCATGATCCCGATTGCCGCGCCGACCTTCTACCACAACTTCCCGAACTGGTTCGAGACCATCTTCCACTCGGGTATCAGCTCGGCGGCGATCATGGCCATCCTGCTGAACCTGATCTTCAACCACTTCACCACCGGCAACTCGGAAAACCAGTCGGTGTTCGCCGCAGCCTACGAGCGCACCATCCAGTACTCGGACATTTCCGCGCTGCGTGACGGTGACTACTTCAAGGATGGCAAGCTGTTCGATGCCGAGGGTAACGAAGTGCCGATGCTGGAACTGGACGAGCATGGCAATGAAACGGTCAGGCGCACGCCGGTGGCCGAGCATTGACCGCTGACTGAGCGGTGAGGTGGAGGGGCCTGTGGGAGCGGGCTTGCCCTAATGCCGGTCAGTTAAGCAATTTGGGGCCGCGTTGCGGCCCATCGCCGGCAAGCCAGGCTCCCACAATATGGCGCATGGCTTGAATCCGATGCGGTCGGTGTGGGAGCTGGCTTGCCGGCGATGGGCTGCACAGCAGCCCCGGCAGTCTTAACTGACTGGCATTAGGGCTTGCCCCGCGAACACCGGCGTAGCCGGTGCCAAAGGACAGTGTCGCCCTATTCGCGGGACAAGCCCGCTCCCACATTCCCGCGAATAGGCCGGTACAGGCTATACATCACTCAAACAACGCATCCAGAGCTTGCTCCAACCGGGTCACGGCAATCACCTGCAACCCCGCCGGCGACTCTTTCGGCGCATTGCCCTTGGGCACGATCGCCCGCTTGAACCCATGCTTGGCCGCTTCCTTCAACCGCTCCTGCCCGCTTGGCACCGGCCGCACCTCGCCCGACAGGCCAATCTCGCCAAACACCAGCAGGCCATGAGCCAAGGGCCGGTTGCGCAAGCTGGACATAACCGCCGCCAGCAGCGCCAGGTCGGAAGCGGTTTCCAGCACCTTGACCCCGCCAACCACGTTGAGGAACACGTCCTGGTCATGGGTCGGGATACCCCCGTGGCGGTGCAGCACCGCCAGCAGCATGGCCAGGCGGTTCTGGTCCAGGCCCAGGGTGACCCGGCGCGGGTTGGCCAGGTGGCTGTCGTCGACCAGTGCCTGGACTTCGACCAGCATCGGTCGGGTACCTTCCCAGGTGGCCATTACCACACTACCGGGCACTTCCTCCTGGGTACGGTTGAGGAAGATCGCCGACGGGTTGGACACTTCTTTCAGGCCGCGGTCGGTCATGCCGAACACGCCCAGTTCGTTGACCGCGCCAAAGCGGTTCTTCACCGCCCGCAACAAACGCAGGCGGCCATCGGACTCGCCCTCGAAATACAGCACGGTATCAACCATGTGTTCCAGCACCCGTGGGCCGGCCAGCGAACCTTCCTTGGTCACGTGGCCGACCAGGAAGATCGCTGTACCGCTCTGCTTGGCGTAGCGCACCAGCAACGCCGTGCTTTCGCGTACCTGGGCCACGCCGCCGGGGGCCGACTGCAGTTGCTCGGTGAAAATGGTCTGGATCGAGTCGATCACCATCACCCGCGGTTTCTCGACGCGCGCCGTGGCAATGATGGTCTCGATGCAGGTTTCGGTCATCACCTTGAGCTGGTCCTGGGGCAGGCCCAGGCGCCGCGAACGCATGGCCACCTGCTGCTGCGATTCCTCACCGGTGACATACAGCGCCGGCATGCCCACGGCGATGTTGCACAAGGTCTGCAGCAGGATGGTCGACTTGCCGATGCCGGGGTCGCCGCCGATCAGCACCACCGAACCATCCACAAGGCCGCCACCCAACACGCGGTCCAGCTCGGTGCTGCTGGTGGTGAAGCGCGGGATTTCCTCGACGCTGACTTCGGCCAGGGTCTTGATCTGCGCCTGCTGCCCGGTCCAGCCGGCACGGCCACTGCTGGGCGCCGCGGCGCCGCCGCTTTCGATCATGGTTTCGACCAGGGTGTTCCAGGCCCCGCATTCGCCGCACTGTCCGGCCCATTTGGGGAAGGTCGCGCCGCACTCGGTGCAGCCATACAAGCGCTTGGCTTTGGCCATGGGAGGGGTCTCCTGGAAAAAACCGCCATGATAGCCGAGCAAGACGTGTCTCGAACGCTTCCGCGTGCGACAAAACTATTCGTTCTAACTGCAGTCTGTAGCCCTGTACACAACGCATGAAGCGTTCTAGTGGCTTACACTGCGTTAACCTTACCTTTTGTTACAAGGATCTAAACATGGGCATGCTCAATGAGTTCAAGGCCTTCGCGGTCAAAGGCAATGTCGTCGACATGGCGGTTGGTATCATCATCGGCGCGGCCTTCGGCAAGATCGTCTCGTCCTTCGTCGGCGACGTGATCATGCCGCCACTGGGCCTGCTGATCGGTGGCGTGGACTTCAGTGACCTGGCCATTACCCTGAAGGCTGCCGAGGGTGACGTGCCTGCGGTAGTGCTGGCGTACGGCAAGTTTATCCAGACGGTGATCGACTTCGTGATCGTGGCGTTTGCCATTTTCATGGGCGTGAAGGCGATCAACCGCCTGAAGCGTGAAGAGGCCGTGGCGCCTTCTGCGCCGCCAGTGCCTTCGGCTGAAGAGACCTTGCTGACCGAGATTCGCGATTTGCTCAAGACGCAGAACCAGAATCGGTTGCCTTAAGGCTGCAAGCTGCAAGCTGCAAGAAAAAGCAGGTAGGTGAACTGGGGCTGCCTTTTCTTGAAGCTTGCAGCTTAAGGCTTGCAGCTCGCCTTACCAGTAGTTTTCCACAGCCACCTGCCCCGGCCGCTTGCTCAGGCTCAATTGCAAATCGCGCGCTTTCAGTACCTTGCGCGTCTCGTCGATCATTTCCGGGTTGCCACACAACATCACCCGCGAATGCTCCGGCGACAGCTCCAGCCCCGCCGCCTTCTCCAGCTCGCCATTCTCGATCAACGTGGTAATGCGCTGGTTCAACGCCCCCGGGTGCTGCTCGCGGGTCACCACCGGAATGAACTGCAGCTTGCCGGCAAACTCGGCCAGGTAGTCACGCTGCTCCAGCCCGGCGATTGCATCCACATAGGCCAGCTCCTTCGCTTCGCGCACTGAATACACCAGCTTGATGCTGTCGAACCGCTCCCAGGCCTCGAAGTCCTGCAGGATCGACATAAATGGCGCAATGCCGGTGCCAGTAGCCAGCAGCCACAGGTCGCGACCACCCACAAAGCGGTCCAGGGTCAGGAAGCCGAAGGCCTGGCGGTCGATCAGCAGGGTGTCACCCGCCCCTAGCCGGCTCAGTTCACTGGTGAATTCACCGCCCGGCACCACGATGGAGAAGAAGTCGAGGTGCTCGTCATGCGGCGCGCTGACCATAGAATAGGCGCGCCACACCACGCTGCCATCGGCCTTGGTCACACCCAGGCGGGCGAACTGGCCGGAACGGAAGCGGAACCCCGCATCGCGCGTAACCCGCAGGCTGAAGAGGTTCGGCGTCAGTGGCTGAACATCGAGCAGGGTCTGGCGAGTGAATTTTTCGGCGCTAGCGGTCATATCGGGCTCCAAGGTTTGCATGCGCACAGTGTCGCCTAAAGTGGCCGGGATAAAAACCACCGCTTTGTAGGGCCTCATCTACGGCGATCATGCCGAAGTTGCAGAAAAACCTGATCGCTATAACAAAAAAATCCCAACAGGATGGTAGGTCTTTTCCTACAATCATCCGGGTACTCAAACGGATTGGATTCTGCGTCCCCGAGGAGCGTTACAGATGCAGCACTGGAAACCCGAACATCTCCAAGCCTTCGTCAGTGAACGCAGCCCAAGGAAGCTGTTCGACATCGCGGTGCACCTGGCACAAGACTTGGGCATGGATTACCTCGGGTTAAAGATCCGCATTCAAATCGCTACACAAACGCCGAAGCTGTACCTGTACAGCAATTACCCAAACGGATGGATCGAGCGGTGCCAGCGCGAGGATTTCTACAAGCAAGACGCTGCTGCCAACGTAAGCCATAGCTCGACCATGCCTGTATTGTGGACGGACGACCTGTACCGCGAGGTGCCGCAATTTCGCGAAGAGGCTTGTTGGTACGGTCTACGCCATGGCTGGACCCAGTCAGTGCACGACCTGCAGCATAACGAAAGTCAAATCAGCGTATCCCGGCGCGTCGGCGACATCGACAGCGGCGAACTTTACGGAAATGCCGGCAACGTGCAATGGTTGTGTCACACCCTGCACGCGGTGCTGGGCGAGCACCACCTGAATGCGCTGTGCCCGCCACCCCCGAAAATGAGCGAGCGGGAACTGGAAGTGCTGAGGTGGTCGGCCGCTGGCAAAACAGCCAACGACGTGGCCTGCATCCTGTCACTGTCGCAAAGCACGGTAAACTTTCATATCCGCAGCGTCATCACCAAGACCAACGCTGCCAACAAGGCCGGCGCCATCGCCATCGCAGCTCTGCGCGGCTGGATCTGACCTTCAAGCCTGCGACCTCGGCCAAAGCCCTGTAGAATCGCCCGGCAAAGCCCGGGGCGAACCGCAACGGGCAGTTTCATACCCGAGCCAGACGCCATGCCCCTGTTGACCACCCCCTACGCCGAACTCGACCTGATCCGCCAACCGGAGCAGGCCAACGACCCGTTGCAGGCTTTCGATGCCGCCGACGAGTACCTGCTTGCGCAGTTGCACGAACAGGCACCTGACGCCAGCTGCCGGGTACTGGTGCTCAATGACAGCTTCGGCGCCCTGGCTGCCAGCCTGGCCGGCCAGCTGCAGGTGGTCAGCAGCGGCGACTCACACCTGGCGCACCTGGCCCTGGAAAAGAACCTGGTGCGCAATGGCCTGCCGTTCGACAGCGTGCCATTCGTGCCGGCCAGCGAACACTGGCAAGGCCCGTTCGACCGGGTGTTGGTGCGCGTGCCCAAGACCCTGGCCTTGCTCGAAGAGCAGCTAATCCGCCTACAGGGCCAGTTGGCGCCCGGTGCACAGGTGATCGCCGGGGCAATGATCAAGCACCTGCCACGGGCCGCTGGCGAGCTGATGGAGAAATACATCGGCCCGGTGCAGGCTTCGCTGGCACAGAAAAAGGCCCGCTTGCTGACTGCGACGGTAGCCGAGCGGCCCGTCGCCCGCTCGCCTTATCCCAGCCGCTATCGCCTCGATGTGCCCGCGCTGGAACTGGTCAACCACGCCAACGTGTTCTGCCGCGAGGGCCTGGACATCGGCACCCGGGCGCTCCTTCCGCACCTGCCCCGCGACCTCGGCCGTGGGCGGGTGGCGGACCTGGGTTGCGGCAACGGCGTGCTGGCGATAGCCAGCGCCCTGGCCAACCCGGATGCCGAGTACACCTTGGTTGACGAGTCGTACATGGCGGTGCAATCGGCACGGGAAAACTGGCAGGCTGCGCTGGGCGAGCGAGCGGCGACCTTCGCGGCAGCCGACGGCCTGGCCGGAGTAGAAAAGCAGTCGCTGGATGTGGTGCTGTGCAACCCGCCGTTCCACCAGCAGCAAGTGGTGGGCGATTTTCTCGCCTGGCGCATGTTCCAGCAGGCGCGCGAAGCGCTGGTGGTGGGTGGGGCGCTGTATATCGTGGGGAACCGCCACCTGGGCTACCACAGCAAGCTGGCGCGGTTGTTCCGTGGGGTTGAGCAGGTGGCGGCTACGCCCAAGTTCGTTATCCTCAAAGCCCGCAAGTAAGCCTGTACCGGCCCTATCGCCGGCAAGCCAGCTCCCACAGGTACTGCACAGGGCTTGAGGCTGATGCTCTCCCTGTGGGAGCTGGCTTGCCGGCGCTGGGCCAGAGCAGGCTTACCTTAATGGGTGGTCAGGCCAGCAGCCCCCATGAACAAACGCATGACCCACGCCGCCACCCCCAGCGCTGCAACACTCATTGCCCAGATCAGCACCAGCCAACCCAGCCGCTGCCACAGCGGTTTCTTTTCTTCAAGGCTCTGCTTGCCCGTCATCATTCGGCCTCCTAGTGATAGCCCTGGTCGTGAGTCACCTTGCCGCGGAACACGTAGTAGCTCCAGAACGTGTAGCCAAGGATGAAGGGCAGGATGAACAAGGTACCCACGAGCATGAAGCCTTGGCTTTGGGGTGGCGCCGCAGCCTCCCAGATCGAAATCGACGGCGGAATGATATTGGGCCACAAGCTGATGCCAAGACCGCTGTAACCCAGGAAAATCAGCACCAACGTCAGCAGGAACGGTGTGTAGTGAGCGTTGCGCGCCACCGCCTTGAACAGCCCGTAGAACGTCACCAGCACCAGCAACGGCACCGGCATGAACCAGATCAGGTTAGGCATGCTGAACCAGCGGTCGGCGATTTGTGGATAAGCCACGGGTGTCCACAAGCTGACGATACCGATCACAGCGAGCAACACCAAGGCCAGCGGCCGCCCGAGCTTGTGCATCTGTTCCTGCAGCGGGCCCTCGGTCTTCATGATCAACCAGGTGCAGCCCAGCAGCGCATACGCCACGATCAGCCCCAGGCCGCTGAAAATGCTGAACGGCGTCAACCAGTCCAGCGAACCGCCGGCGTAGTGCCGGTCGACGACCTTGAAGCCTTCGATGAACGCCCCCAATGCCACACCTTGAAAGAACGTGGCCACCAGCGAACCCCAGATGAACGCCTTGTCCCAAAGGTGGCGACGGTGGGCGCTGGCCTTGAAGCGGAACTCGAAGGCCACCCCGCGGAAGATCAAGCCAATCAGCATCAGGATCAGCGGCAGGTACAGCGCTTCGAGTACCACCGCGTAGGCCATCGGGAACGCGCCAAACAGGCCGGCGCCACCCAGCACCAGCCAGGTTTCGTTACCGTCCCATACGGGTGCCACCGTGTTCATCATCACGTCCCGGTCACGCTCGCCCTTGACGAAGGGGAAGAGCATGCCGATACCGAGGTCAAAGCCATCCATCACCACATACATCATGACGCCGAAAATGATGATCACGGCCCAGATCAACGGAAGGTCGATACCCATGGCTCAGTTCCCCTTGCTCAGGTCTGCAGTTGAGGCTTCGCTGCCGTCCTCGGCAGCGGACAGCGGCCGCGCAGGTGTGCGCTTCTGGCCTGGCCCGCCAGGGCGTGTTTCGTCGCCTTCGCCGGTGTGTGGGCCTTTGCGCACCAGGCGCATCATGTAGGCGAAACCGGTGCCGAACAGGGCGAAGTACACCACCACGAACGCCACCAAGGTAAAGCCCAGCTGGGCATAACTGTGGTTGGACACGCCATCGGCTGTGCGCATAACGCCGTAGACCACCCAAGGCTGTCGCCCGATTTCGGTGGTGAACCAGCCGGCCAGGATCGCAATCAGCCCAGACGGCCCCATCCACATCACAAAGTGCAGGAACGGACGCGAGCTGTAGAGCTTGCCGCCTTTGCGTAACAACAGGCTCCACAGCCCCGCAGCGATCATCAGCAAGCCAAGCGCAACCATCACCCGGAACGACCAGAAGATGATCGTCGAATTGGGCCGGTCCTCGGCGGGAAACTCCTTCATCGCCGGCACTTGCTGGTCCAGGCTGTGGGTCAGGATGAGGCTGCCCAGCGCTGGGATCTCGACTTTGAATCGCGTGGTTTCGGCTTGCATGTCGGGGATGCCGAACAGGATCAGCGGGGTCGGTTCGCCTGGGGTGTTTTCCCAATGCCCTTCGATGGCGGCAATCTTCACCGGCTGGTGCTTGAGGGTATTGAGGCCATGGAAGTCACCGATCACTGCCTGGATCGGCGCCACGATCAAAGCCATCCACATGGCCATCGACAACATCTTGCGCACCGACGGGTTGTCACGCCCGCGCAGCAGGTGCCAGGCCGCCGAGGCACCGACGAAAAACGCCGTGGCAACAAAGGCGGCGGTGGCCATGTGCATGAGTCGGAACGGGAATGACGGGTTGAAGATAATCGCCAGCCAATCAACCGGGATTACCCGGCCATCGACAATGGCATGCCCCTGTGGGGTGTGCATCCAGCTGTTGGAAGCCAGAATCCAGAATGTCGACACCAGCGTGCCGAGCGCCACCATGCAGGTGGAGAAAAAGTGCAGCCCGCGGCCAACACGGTTCCAGCCGAACAGCATCACACCGAGGAAGCCGGCTTCAAGGAAGAACGCCGTCAGCACCTCATAGGTCAGCAGCGGCCCGGTCACCGAACCTGCGAATTCGGAAAAACGGCTCCAGTTGGTGCCAAACTGATACGCCATCACCAGCCCGGAAACCACGCCCATGCCGAAGTTGACAGCGAAGATCTTCGACCAGAAGTGGTAAAGGTCGCGGTACACCTGCTTGTCGGTCTTCAGCCAAAGGCCTTCAAGCACTGCGAGGTAGCTCGCCAGGCCAATGGTGATGGCCGGGAACAGGATATGAAAAGACACGGTAAACGCGAACTGGATTCGGGCGAGATCTAGGGCCTCTAAACCGAACATAGTGCTTCCTCTTCAGATAATCCGGCGTTCGGGCTCGTGGCCCTGTCGCCCACTGCCCCCACATAGTCGAGTACGGCGAGTTGGAATTGTTCTGTTCGATTTGCAGGGATTAGGGCCGATGGCCCGATCACGACCGGATCGTTTCATTTGCAATGATTGACCCAGATCAATGACTGCCAGAAAGCATAGTCCCGAATGGCCCGGCGAGCCGTGTGGTTGATTGCCGCGTGACCGGTTGCCCCACCCTCTTACATAAACACTGAAAAAGTGCCGATCCGGGCAAACAGTAACCGTTTGTTACAAACAGGTGATACGCTGCGCACCCCGTCTACTGCGCCGAGGCCCCTGGTTTCCGATGTCCGAATCCGCACCGCAGTTGTTGCGTCATCACCGCCCTTTCCTGGCGTTCTGGCTGGCCCGCGTGTTTACCGCCAGCGGCTTCCAGATGCTCACCGTGGCCATTGGCTGGCACCTCTACCAGTTGACCGGCAATGTGCTGGACCTGGGCCTGGTCGGCCTGGTCGAATTCGCCCCACGCGTGCTGTTCATGCTGCATACCGGGCATGTCGCCGACCGCTACGACCGGCGCAAGGTCGCCGCCCTGTGCCAGAGCCTGCAGGGGCTGATTGCCCTGGCGCTGGCCGTGGGCAGCGCCACCGACAACGTTACCCGCGAGCTGATCTTCGCCCTGGCCTTCCTGCTCGGCGCCACCCGCTCGTTCGAAATGCCGGCGACCCAGGCGCTGCTGCCCAACGTGGTACCGCCCGGGCTGTTCCCGCGGGCTGTGGCAGCGTCGGCCTCGGCCACGCAGTCGGCGACCATTGTCGCGCCGGCGGTTGGCGGCTTCCTGTATGCCTTCGGCAGCCTCTGGGTGTACGGCCCAACCGTGGCCCTGTACGCCATCGCCTGCGTACTGACCCTGAGCCTGCAGGCGCGCGGCCAGGTGGTGCAGCGCGGGCGCGCCAGCATCGAGTCGCTGCTGGCGGGCATCCGCTTCATCCGCAGCCGCCCCGACATCCTCGGCGCCATCTCGCTGGACCTGTTCGCCGTGCTGCTGGGCGGCGCCACCGCGCTGCTGCCGGTGTTTGCCAAGGACATCCTGCTGACCGGCCCACTGGGCCTCGGCCTGCTGCGCTCGGCGCCAGCGGTAGGGGCGCTGCTGATGTCGCTGTGGCTGGCGCGCTTCCCGTTCGAGCGTAATGTCGGCCGCACCATGTTCACGGCAGTGGGCATTTTCGGCGTGGCGACCATTGCCTTTGGCCTGTCCACCTCGTTCTGGTTCTCGCTGGCGGTGCTGGTGGTGCTGGGCGCGGCGGACATGATCAGCATGGTCATTCGCAGTTCGTTCGTGCAGCTGGAGACGCCAGATGAAATGCGCGGGCGGGTGAGCGCGGTGAACGGGCTGTTCATTGGTGCCTCGAACCAGCTCGGCGAGTTTGAATCGGGGGTGACGGCGCACTGGTTTGGTACAGTGCCGGCTGTGGTGATGGGTGGGGTGGGCACTTTGCTGGTGACTGGGGTGTGGATAAAACTGTTCCCTACGCTGGCCAAGCGGGATCGGCTGCATAACGGTTGATTGCTGGCCTGTTCTGGCCCTATCGCCGGCAAGCCAGCTCCCACAGGTACTGCACAGGTTTCAGCAACGGTGGTGTACCTGTGGGAGCTGGCTTGCCGGCGATAGGGCCAGAACAGGCTATAAAAATCCCATTCCCAACGGCCATAGGCCCCCGTCCAGCATGCTGGTATGATGCGCGGCTTTTTTCCTCCCCACACAAAACCACGGCAACCGGTACGGTCTGTGCTTTGCTGATGGGGTCGATATATTCATGGCGCCGGGGGCGCCTTGGGGAGCGGGCATGCTGGAAAGGCTGTTTCAACTAAGAGCACATAACACCAACGTGCGCACCGAGATTCTCGCGGGCGTCACGACCTTCCTGGCCATGGCCTACATCCTGTTCGTCAACCCGAGCATCCTCGGCGAGACCGGCATGGACAAGGGCGCGATCTTCGTCGCCACCTGCCTGGCAGCGGCCATCGGCTCTACCACCATGGGCCTGATCGCCAACTACCCGATCGCCCTGGCGCCGGGCATGGGCCTGAACGCGTTCTTCACCTACACCGTGGTGCTGCACATGGGTCACACCTGGCAGGTGGCACTGGGCGCGGTGTTCCTGTCGGCGGTGATGTTCTTCCTGCTGTCGATCTTCCGCATCCGCGAATGGATCGTGAACAGCATCCCGTTGCCGCTGCGCTCGGCGATTGCCGCCGGTATCGGTCTGTTCCTGGCGCTGATCGCCCTGCATAACGCGGGTATCGTCGTCGATAACCCGGCTACCTTGGTAGGCTTGGGCGACCTCAAGCAGCCGGCACCGATCCTCGCCACCCTGGGCTTCTTCCTGATCGTAGGCCTGGAGTCGCTGAAAGTGCGCGGCGCCGTCCTGATCGGCATCCTGGTGGTGACCATCGCCTCGATCGTGATGGGCGTGACGCCATTTGCCGGGATCGTTTCCATGCCGCCGTCGCTTGCACCGACCTTCCTGCAACTGGACATCGCCGGCGCACTGGACGTGGGCCTGGTCAGCGTGATCTTCGCCTTCCTGTTCGTCGACCTGTTCGACAACTCCGGCACCCTGATCGGCGTGGCCAAGCGCGCCGGGCTGATGGGCAAGGACGGCCACATGCCGAAGATGGGCCGTGCGCTGATTGCCGACAGCACCGCCGCCATGGCCGGTTCGCTGCTGGGCACCTCGACCACCACCAGCTACATCGAGTCTGCCGCAGGCGTGAGCGCCGGTGGCCGTACCGGCCTGACCGCCATCGTGGTCGCCGTGCTGTTCCTGCTGGCCCTGTTCTTCGCGCCGCTGGCCGGTAGCGTGCCAGCCTTCGCCACCGCCCCGGCACTGCTGTTCGTCGCGGTGCTCATGGCTTCGGGCCTGGCAGAAATAAACTGGGACGATGTCACCGAAGCCGCACCGGTGGTGGTAACCGCCCTGGCCATGCCGTTGACCTACTCGATCGCCAACGGCATCGCCTTCGGCTTCATCTCCTGGACCGCCGTCAAGCTGATCTCCGGCCGCCACCGCGACCTGAACCCGGCCCTGGTGATCCTTTCCATCCTGTTCGTCATCAAGCTGGGCTGGTTCAACGCATGAGTGCTGCTTTCGACCCCTCCTCCTACGCCACCCAGCTGGATGCCAAGGTGGCCCGGCTGCGCGAGCTGCTGGCGCCGTTCGGCGCGCCGGAGCCGGCTGTTTTCGACTCGCCGCGTGAGCACTACCGCCTGCGCGCCGAGTTCCGTCTGTGGCGCGAGGATGGCCAGCGTCACTACGCCATGTTCGCCCCGGGCGAGAAGCACAAGGCGATCCTGATCGACGACTTCCCGATTGCCAGCCAGCGCATCAACGAACTGATGCCGCGCCTGAAAGCAGCCTGGCAGGCCAGCGAAGCACTGGGCAACCGCCTGTTCCAGGTGGAGTTCCTCACCACCCTGGCGGGCGACGCCATGATCACCCTGTGCTACCACCGCCCGCTGGACGAGGCCTGGGAAGTGGCTGCACGGCAGCTGTCCGAGACATTGGGCGTTAGCGTGATTGGCCGCTCCAAAGGCAAGCGCCTGGTAATCGGCCGCGACTACGCGGTGGAAAAACTCGACGTGGCTGGCCGTGTGTTCAGCTATCGCCAGCCGGAAGGTGCCTTCACCCAGCCTAACGGTGCAGTAAACCAGAAGATGCTGAGCTGGGCGTTCGAGGCAATTGGCGAGCGTGAGGACGACCTGCTGGAGCTGTATTGCGGCAACGGCAACTTCACCCTGCCACTGGCCACCCGCGTGCGCCAGGTGCTGGCCACCGAGATCAGCAAGACGTCGGTCAATGCCGCGTTGAGCAACCTCGACGAGAACGCTGTGGATAACGTGCGGTTGGTGCGCCTGTCGGCAGAAGAGCTGACCCAGGCGCTGAACGAGGTGCGGCCGTTCCGCCGGCTGGAAGGCATCGACCTGAAAAGCTATGACTTCGGTACGGTGTTCGTCGACCCGCCGCGCGCAGGGATGGACCCGGATACCTGCGAGCTGACCCGGCGTTTCGAGCGGATCCTGTACATCTCGTGCAACCCGGAGACGCTGGCGGCAAACATTGCCCAGTTGCAGGACACCCACCGCATCGAGCGGTGTGCGTTGTTTGACCAGTTCCCGTATACCCACCATATGGAAAGTGGTGTGTTGCTGGTTCGGCGTTGACCTGCCAAATCGCCGGGGCTGCTTTGCAGCCCTTTCGCGACACAAGGCCGCTCCTACAGGGGAATGCGATTTCCTGTAGGAGCGGCCTTGTGTCGCGACGGGCCGCAACGCGGCCCCAGAAGACTTGAATCAGAAGTCGAAGAACACCGTCTCCCCTTCCCCCTGAATACGGATATCAAAGCGATACGCCGTCTTCCCGTCCACTTCGCAGCGCTTGGCAATCAGCGTCTCACGGCGTTGCGGCTGCTCGATCAGGTTGAGCACCGGGCACTTGGCGTTGGCCTGGGCCTCGTCATCGAAATACAGGCGTGTGTGCAGGTGAATGTTGATCCCCCGCGCAAACAGGCTGATGTTGATGTGCGGCGCCATCGGCACGCCAGCGGCGTTGTTCACCACACCCGGTTTGACCGTGTGCAGGGTCCACTCACCGGCATCGAACGTGGTCGCAGTGCGGCCAAAGCTGTTGAAGGCGTTTTCCAGGTTGTAGGCATCCTGGTACTCGCCATTGGCGTCGGCTTGCCACACTTCCAGGAACGAGTCGCGCACCAGGTGGCCGTTACCGTCGTACACCTGGCCAAGCAGCAGAATGTGCTCGCCCGGTGCATCCGGTTTGGCCAGGCGGTTCCAGATTTCCTGATCGCGGGTCGGGTTGCCGGCCGCTTCCAGGGCCAGGCCGATGTGCACGTAGGGGCCGGCGGTCTGCGAAGGGGTTTCCGGCAGCAGTTCGATTGGCATGGCGGGGTCCTCAGCAGTTTTCGAAGTGGGTCTTGCGCTGGCCGCGCAGCACGATGTCGAAGCGGTAGGCCAGGCAGTCCATCGGATTGGCGCTGCTCATGTCGAGCTTGGCGATCAACTGCTGCACGGCTTCAGGGTTGGCGATCGACTTGACGATCGGGCACATCGGGATCAGCGGGTCACCTTCGAAGTACAGCTGGGTGATCAGCTTGGTGGCGATCGACGGGCCGCTGATGGCGAAGTGGATGTGCGCCGGGCGCCAGTCGTTCGGGCCATTGCGCCATGGGTACGGGCCCGGCTTGATGGTGCGGAAGCTGTAGTAGCCGTCACGGTCGGTCAGGCAGCGGCCGACGCCACCGAAGTTGGGGTCCAGCGGTGCCAGGTAGCGGTCGTTCTTGTGGCGATAGCGGCCGCCGGCGTTGGCTTGCCACATCTCCACCAGGGTGTTCGGCACAGGCTTGCCGTACTGGTCGACGACGCGGCCGGCAACGATGATGCGCTCGCCGATCGGCAGGCCACCGTTGTTGAAGTTCAGCAGCAGGTCATGGTCATGGGTACCGAAACCCAGGTGGGAAAAGTCGGGGCCGGTGGTTTCGCTGATCGATTGCGGGATGCTGACCAGAGCCTGACGCGGCGAGCGGGCGATGGACGTCTTGTAGTCAGGCGTAAGGGCTTTCGGGTGCCAGTTGCGATCACGGATCACGAAGCGGCTATTGTCCTGTGCGGGCATGCCGGTTTCCTCTCTTGGAATTATGTAAAAGCCTGGGCGTGGCAGGCGGACTTGCAGTTTCCGGCATGTCGTGCGTGACGAATATTGAAATGAAGCCATGCAAACATAACCATATGGTTATGCTTTAACACCTATGTCTGTCGCCATCGATTGACCTGAACTAATATTTGTCTTCTTGTTTCACGCTCTGGAGCGCATTCATGGAATGGCGAAAAGGCCGACGCAGCGACAATGTGGTTGATGCCCGAGGCGCAGGTGGCGGTGGCGGCATGCGATTCGGCGGCGGTAAAGGCTTGGGACTCGGCGCGATTCTGCTGATCGTCGGTATTGGCTGGCTCACCGGGCAGGACCCGTTGCAGATCCTGGGCCAGCTTACTGGCCAGATGGAACAGCAGCAACAGCAAACAGCCCCCCGTGGCGCTGGCGGCAAGGCGCCGCCGGCCAACGACGAACAAGCCGAGTTCGTCGCCTCGATCCTGGGCGATACCGAGGACACCTGGAAGGCTCTGTTTGCCGAAGCCGGCAAACAATACCGTGACCCCAAGCTTGTGTTGTTCAGCGGCCAGGTCAATTCGGCCTGTGGCTTTGCCTCAGCGGCGGTGGGGCCGTTCTACTGCCCGGCCGACCAGCAGGTGTACCTGGACACCTCGTTCTTCCGCGAGATGGAAACCCGCTTCGCCGCAGCCGGTGATTTCGCCCAGGCCTACGTGATCGCCCACGAAATCGGCCACCATGTGCAAACGCTGCTGGGGGTGTCGGCCAAGGTCGATGCCGCTCGCCGCAGCGGCCAGCGCATGGAAGGCGACAACGGCCTGCTGGTGCGCCAGGAACTGCAAGCCGACTGCCTGGCCGGGGTATGGGCCTACCAGGCGCAGAAGCGCCTGAACTGGCTGGAGCCGGGTGATGTCGAGGAAGCGCTGAACGCAGCCAATGCCATTGGCGATGACCGCCTGCAGCAGCAGGGCCGCGGGCGTGTGGTACCGGACTCGTTCACCCATGGCACCTCGGCGCAGCGGGTGCGCTGGTTCAAGACCGGGTTTGCCGAAGGCGAGGTGAACCGCTGCGACACCTTCAGTGCGCGTAACCTCTGATGCCTTGCCCAACAGGCTGACGCGGTCAGTGTAGGAGCGGCCTTGTGTCGCGAAGGGGCCGCTTCGCGGCCCTTGCGCGACACAAGGCCGCTCCTACAAAAATCGCGTAATCGTTATTGCTGAAAAAGCGTTTCAGCTTCCATGATCACTGCCGATAACCCCTGCACGAGTCAGCGGGCATCCAGAACAACAACGCCTGGCGATCGAAGATCAAGAGAGCGAAAACTACTTCTGGAGTGCGTGCATGAACAGCTGGTTCGCCAACATCAGCGTCAACCTCAAACTCGGCCTGGGCTTCGGCCTGGTGCTGATCCTCACCGGCCTGCTGGCCCTGACCGGCTGGACCAGCCTGGGCAGCCTGATCGACCGCAGTAACTGGATGGGTGACATCGGCCAGCTGAACAAGGACCTCACCGACCTGCGCATCGCGCGCCTGCAGTACATGATCGCCAACGGCGACGATGCCGCAGCTGCCAACACCCAGGCCAAGCTGGACGCCTTCAGTAAGCAGCAGGCCTACCTGGCCCGCACGTTCAAGAGCCCTGAGAACATCCAGCTGCTGAGCGAACTGGGCGAAACCATCAGCGCCTACAAGCTGTCATTGAACAAGATGCGCCAGGGCTACGACGCCACCCGCACCGCACGAAGCGCCATGGACAGCTCGGCCAGCCGCGCCGACCAGGCCATGGACGTGCTTAGCCAGGAAGTGATGGCTCGCCCCGAGGCCGACAGTATGCGCCTTGCCCAGTACCAACTGATCAGCAAGGCCCGCCAGCAACTGCTGCAAGTGCGCATCGACGTGCGTGGCTATATTGCCGACAACAGTGCCGCCAATGAACAGGCCGCCCTGCGCCAGCTGGATGCGGCACTGGCCGACATCGATAACCTCAAGCGCCAGCTGCCTGGCGAAAGCACACGCCTGCAGCAGTACGAAAGCGCAGTGCTGGCCTACCGCGACGCCGTGCGCCAGCTCCGCGACGCAGTCGCCAACATCACTACCTCGCGCGCCGAAATGACCGTGCAAGGTGCCGACATCGTCAAGCGCAGCGACGCGCTGTACCAGATCCAGCTGGAGCGCCGTGACATCGAAAGCACCCAGGCCCGCAGCCTGCAAGCCATCGCCACATTGCTGGCGTTGCTGGTAGGTGTGCTGGCAGCGGTCCTGATCACCCGCCAGATCACCCGCCCGTTGCGTGACACCCTCGCAGCAGTAGAAAAGATCGCCAGCGGCGACCTGACTCACGACCTGCGCGTCACCCGCCGCGACGAGCTGGGCGTACTGCAACAAGGCATCGCACGCATGGGCACCACCCTGCGCGACCTGATTAGCGGTATTCGCGATGGCGTCACCCAGATCGCCAGCGCCGCCGAAGAGCTGTCGGCCGTGACCGAGCAGACCAGCGCTGGCGCCAACAGCCAGAAGGTCGAGACCGACCAGGTGGCCACCGCCATGCATGAAATGGCCGCCACCGTTCAGGAAGTGGCGCGTAATGCCGAACAGGCCTCGCACGCCGCCACCGGTGCCGATGACGAAGCCCGCGCCGGTGACCGCGTGGTGGGTGAGGCGATTGGCCAGATCGAGCGCCTGGCCGAAGACATGCACCGCTCCACCGAGGCCATGAACCTGCTGCAACAGGAAAGCCAGAAGATTGGCAGCGTGATGGACGTGATCAAGTCGGTGGCCGAACAGACCAACCTGCTGGCGCTGAACGCGGCGATCGAAGCGGCGCGGGCTGGTGAGGCGGGCCGTGGGTTTGCCGTGGTTGCCGACGAAGTGCGCGGCCTGGCGCAACGCACGCAGAAGTCCACCGAAGAGATCGAAGAGTTGATTGCCAGCCTGCAGCATGGCACCCAGCAAGTGGCCAACGCCATGCAAGGCAGCCGCACCCTGACCGACAGCAGCGTCGAACTGGCGCGCAAGGCCGGGGTATCACTGGAAAATATCACCAGCACGGTGTCGAGCATTCAGTCGATGAACCAGCAGATTGCTGCGGCGGCCGAGCAGCAGAGTGCGGTGGCCGAAGAGATCAGCCGCAGCATCCTGAATGTGCGTGATGTGTCGGAGCAGACGGCGGCGGCCAGTGATGAGACGGCGGCGTCCAGTGTCGAGTTGGCGCGCCTGGGCGGGCAGTTGCAGACCCTGGTCAGCCAGTTCCGCGTTTGACCTGAAGAACCTGGGGCCGCTTTGCGGCCCTATCGCGACGCAAGGCCGCTCCTACAGGAGATCGCGGTCCCTTGTAGGAGCGGCCTTGTGTCGCGATGGAGGGCGAAGCCCTCCCGGCAATCGAACAGGTTTTTACTTGACGACCATCCCCACCCCACGCCCACGCGGATCAGAAGCGGTCTCCAGCTTACCCCCATCCACCCGAATCGCCTGGATATCGCCCATTTCCCAACCCTGGTCCTCCAGCACGTAGCCCATCTTCTTCAGCCCGTCAGCCACCGGCCCGGTCAACGGCGCATAGCTGTCGAAGTAAATGGTGTCCTTAGGCAGCAACTGATGGTGCACACGCTGCGCCGCCACCGCCTTGTCCAGCGGCATGCCGTAGTCGTACAGGTTGTTCATCACCTGGAAGATCGAGGTAAAGATCCGCGAACCACCCGGGGTACCGATCACCAGTTCGACCTTGCCATCACGGGTCATCAGGCTGGGGCTCATCGACGACAACATGCGCTTGCCCGGCTCGATCGCGTTGGCATCGCCACCGACCACGCCAAAAGCATTCGCCGCCCCCGGCTTGGCACTGAAGTCGTCCATTTCGTCATTCAGCAGGAAGCCCGCGCCCTTCACCACCACACCGCTGCCGTAGTCGAGGTTGAGGGTGTAGGTATTGCTGACCGCGTTGCCCTGCTTGTCGACGATCGAGAAATGCGTGGTCTGGTGCGGCTCCAGGCCCGGCTTGACCTTGTCGGTGTCGGAAATCGCCTTGGGGTTGACTTGCGCGGCGCGCTTGGCCAGGTAGTCCTTGGCTACCAACTTGTCCACGGGTACCTGGGTGAAGGCCGGGTCGCCGAGGTAGTCGGCGCGGTCGGCGAACACACGCTTCTCGATCTCGGCCAGCAAGTGGATGTACTGCGCCGAGTTGTGCGCTACCCCTTTGAAGTCGGCTGCGCGGTCTTCCTTGATGCCCAGCAACTGGGCCAGCGCCACACCGCCAGAGCTGGGTGGTGGCGCGGTGTACACCACGTTGCCACGCCAGCTGACGGCCATCGGCTCACGCCATACGGCCTTGTAGTCCTTCAGGTCTTCCTTGGTGATCAGGCCTTTGTCGGCCTGCATCTGCGCCACCAGCAAATCGGCAGTCTTGCCTTGGTAGAACTCGCTTACGCCCTTGTCGGCGATGCGCTCCAGGGTCTGGGCCATTTCCGGCTGCTTGAACAGCTCGCCAACCTTCATGTTGCCAAAGTAGTCGTTGAAGTTGGTCGCGGTCTTGAACATGCCCTGGGCATCGTTGCGGTACTGGTACTGCTTTTCGGCCACCTTGAAGCCGTTTTTCGCATAGCCGATGGCCGGGGTCAGCAGCTCGCTCCAGGGCAGCTTGCCGAACTTCTGGTGCGCTTCCCACAGGCCCATCACCGTGCCGGGCACGCCAGCGGCGCGCACGCCGACCAGGCTGAGGTTCTCGATCACTTCCCCCTTGTCGTCCAGGTACATGTTGCGCGTGGCGGCCTTGGGCGCCACTTCGCGGTAGTCGAGGAAGTACGGCTTGCCGTCGACGAACAGGGTCATGAAACCACCCCCGCCTATGTTGCCGGCCTCGGGGTAAGTCACCGCCAGGGTGAAGGCCGTGGCCACGGCCGCGTCTACCGCGTTGCCGCCCTTTTTCAGGATATCGGCGGCTACCTGTGCACCATATTGATCGGGGGCGGCCACCGCGCCACCTTCCAGATTGGCGGCGTAAACCGAGGAACAGCTCAGGATCGCGGCTGCGAGAGCCAGGTACTGGAACGGGACAATACGCATGACACTTCCTTGGTGTTGTTTTTGTTGAGCAGTCAGTAAGGCCGAAGCGCTTCGACTGTGCAATCAACAGCAGGAAGTTTCGCCGCCTGTGGGCAGGATCTGTCGCGTTCAGGCAACTCAGCAGGCGTACATCGCCAGCTTGCGCTGGATGAAATCGAGGAAGCACTGGATGCGCAGCGCCAACTGAGTGTTGCGGTAGTACACCGCATGGATCGGTTGGCGATAGCCATTGTTGGCTTCGCTCAACAGCACCTGCAGGCGCCCGGCGCGGATGTCCTCGTGGGTCATGAAGTGCGACAGGCTGACAATACCCTCACCGGCTAGCGCCAACTGACGCAAGGTTTCGCCGCTAGAGGCGATCAGCGCCGGGCGAATGCTCCAGCGGTCGCCCTGGGCATGGCGCAGCGGCCAGTGGTTGAGTGACTCGGGCTGGCTGAAGCCGAGCAGGCAGTGGCTGGCCAGGTCCTCGACGCGCTGTGGCGTGCCGTGCTGCTCCAGGTAGGCCGGGCTGGCCAGCACCTGCACCGGGCTGCAACCCAGGTTACGCGCATGCAGGCTGGAATCGGCCAGCTCACCGATGCGGATCGCCACGTCGGTGCTCTGTTCCAGCAGGTCGATGATCAGGTCGTCAGTGTTCAGTTCCAGCTCGATACCTGGGTACTGGCGGCGGAACTCGCCGATCCACGGCAAAATGGCATGCAGCATGAACGGCGCGGCGGCGTTGATGCGCAGGCGCCCGGTGGGGGTCTGGCGGTTCATCGACAGGCGCTCTTCCATCTCGTCCATCTGCTCGAGGATCAGCCGCGAGCGCTCAAGAAAGAACCGGCCCTCTTCGGTCAGGTCCATGCGCCGCGTGGTGCGGTTGACCAGCGTGGTACCGAGTTTGCCCTCCAGGCGCGACAGGGTGCGGCTGACGGCGGACGGGGTCTGGCCCATCTGCTCGGCGGCGGCGGAGATCGAGCCGCAGTCGATGACGGCGACGAATACCTGGAGTTCTTCGGATCGGGTTTTCACATCTGGGCCTTGGGTTAGACGCTGCAGAGATTAGATAGCTGCTTATTAAGGCCAAGTCCAGCGGTGCCTGTACGGGCCTATTCGCGGGTGAACCCGCTCCCACAGCCCGCTCCCACAGGTCCCCACACTCCTTGCTACCTGCGCAATACCTGTGGGAGCGGGTTTACCCGCGAAAGGCCGGAACAGGCAATACCTTATTGCGCCTTGCCAAACACCTTGTCCAGATGCGCCTCATAGGCCGCCAACGCAGCCGGCACATCCGGCCGCTTCATCACATCTGTCGCCAGGAACGTCGGCAGGCCCGTCATGCCAAGGAACTGGTTAGCCTTGTGGAAAGGGAAATACACCGCATCCACGCCTTTACCCTCGAAGAAGTCGCTCGGGTCATCAAACGCCTGCTGCGGCGCGTTCCAGGTCAGCGACAGCATGTACTGCTTGCCGTGCACCAGGCCACCGCTGCCGTACTTCTGCGAATGGTCCGAACGGGTACGGCCGTCGTTGGCATACAGGCTGCCGTGGCCTGCGGTGAAGACATCGTCAATGTACTTCTTTACCGTCCACGGCGCGCCCATCCACCAGCCGGGCATTTGATAGATCACGACATCGGCCCAGAGGAATTTTTCCACTTCTTCCTGGGCGTCGTAACCGCCATCGATAAAGGTCTGGCGCACATCGAAGCCAGCCCGGTCGAGATGGGCGATGGCGGCTTCATGCAGAGTCGCGTTAAGGCGACCATCGGAGTGAGCAAACTGTTTACCACCGTTGAGCAAAAGGATCTTCTTCATGCGAGCCTCGCGGAAAAATTCAGGTCGGCAGGTTAGTGGCTCGCGGGCACGGGATACAGCAGGGGCGGGGCAAAATACAATTGACCTGAAGTCACGAATACAGACCTCATTATTGCCGTAGAATCTGTTCATCTCCCCTCAACGAGTAGCGCCCCATGAGTGAGCAGTTCGCCTTCATCCTCAAAGCCAAGACCCGCCCGGACATGGCTGATGCGTTCGAAACCCTGTTCCGCCCCTATGTCGAGCCAAGCCGCCAGGAACCAGGCTGCATCGAGTACCACATGCTGCGCGACAAGGAAGACCCAAGCCTGTTCGTGTTCTTCGAGGTGTGGGCCGACCAGGCCGCGCTGGACATGCACTCGGCCCTGCCGCACATGACCGCGTTCTTTGAAAAACGCATGGATTACCTGGAGCGCGATTTCGATATCCAGCGGGTCGACATGCTCAGCGCTTCGTCTGCTAACCGTTGATCAGCAGATGGCCGCCGAGGGCGGCCAGGCCGATGAAGAAGCAACGCTTGAACAGCTGCGCGCTGATACGCTGACGCAGCCACTGACCGGCCAGCATGCCGAGCAGGGCCGGCACCAGCATCAGCAGCGATGCGCCCAGTGCCTGGCCACCCAGGGCAGCCTGCCCGGCCAGGCCCACGGCCAAGGCCAGGGTCGAGACAGTGAATGACAGGCCCAAGGCCTGGATCATCTGCTCCTGGCTCAGGCCCAGGCTCTGCAGGTAGGGCACTGCAGGCATCACGAACACCCCGGTTGCCGCGGTGATCACGCCGGTGACCAGCCCGCAGAGCGGCCCCAGCCAGCGCTCATGCCGCGCCGCCAGGTGCAACCCCGGGCCGACCAGCCCATAAAGCGCATACACCAACAAGGCTGCACCCAGTGCGTGCACGGCCCATCGGCCACTGTTGATCCCCAGCCAGGCGCTACCTAGCAAAGTGCCGACGAAGATCAGCGCCAGCATCGGCCCCAAGCGACTCAACAAGCCCCGCAGGTGCGCGCCGCTGGCCAGCTGCCACAGGTTGGTCAGCGTTGAAGGCACAATCAGCAACGCCGCAGCCTGCGCCGGCGACATAGCCAGGCCCAGCAGGCCCATGGCGATGGTCGGCAGGCCGAGGCCGATCACGCCTTTCACCGCGCCAGCCAGCAGAAAGGTGATTACCACCAGCACAGTCAGTGCCGGGCCTATGTTCTGGTAGAAAGAGAGGAAGGTAGTCATAGGCCGATGATGACGGCTGCCGGGTGCGGTGAAAATCTGCCATATACTCAGTCAGACTCTTGCACAGGCAGAGCCACATGCAATTCGACCTGATTGACCTCAAGCTGTTCCAGCACACCCTGGAGTGCGGCAACATCACGGCCGGTGCCAGCCGCAGCCACCTGTCACTGCCGGCCGCCAGTGCGCGCATCCGCGCCATGGAAGCCTCGCTGGGTATTCCCTTGCTGGAGCGTAACCGCCGTGGCGTACAACCCACCCCGGCCGGCCAGGCGCTGTTGCAGCATGCGCGGCTGATTGCACAGCAGGTCGAGCGCCTGCAGTTCGACCTGGGCCAGTACGCGCACGGGCAACATGGCCAGGTGCGGCTGCTGTGCAATACCGCAGCGCTCACCGAATACCTGCCCGAACTGCTGGCCAGCTACCTGGCGCAGAACCCGGGGGTAAGCGTGGACGTGCAGGAGCTGCCGAGCTTGCGCATCGTGCAGGCGATTACCCAAGGCATGGCCGACCTGGGCATCGTTTCGACCGCCGCCCCCAGCGAGCACCTGCAGACCCGGCCATTTCGCGACGACCCGCTGGTGCTGGTGACGCCGCTGGGCCACCCGCTTGCCAGTGCGGCCGCGCCCAGCTTCATCGACAGTTTGAGCCATGGTCATGTCGGCCTGGGTGCCGGCAGTGCGCTGGCGTTGTATTTGGAAGAACAGGCACTGCGCGAAGGGCGCCGCATGCAAGTACGGGTGCGGGCCGAGGGTTTCGATGGGGTGATCCGTATGGTCGCCGGCGGGGCTGGGGTCGGGGTGGTGCCGCTGGCTGCGGTGCAGCGCTGGCAGGGCGTGCTGCCGTTGCACTGGGTGATGCTTGAAGAGGCATGGGCCAAGCGCAAGTTGCTGCTGTGCGCGCGGGATTTTGCGGCCCTGCCGGGTTATGCCGCAGCATTGGTTGAAAAATTGGTGGAAGCCTGAGGTGCATTCACGGGTTAACCCCATCTCTGTGGGAGCCGCGCTTGCCGGCGATGGGCTGCGAAGCAGCCCCAATGCAGGCGACACCCTTCTGACGAATTGTGATTGACTTGTAACTTTGGGGCCGCTGCGCAGCCCATCGCCGGCAAGCGCGGCTCCCACACCGGGCACAGTCCCATTCGCGACAGCGCAGCCCGGAGAGGCTGGATGATCGCCCACAGAAGACCGATGCTTCCAGGGTTGACGCTAAACCTGTGGGAGCGGGTTTACCCGCGAAGCATGCTGACACACAATAGCGCCCTGTCGCACCACGAAAAAGGATTTTCCAGTGGCATCCATCTACCAGCTGAAACCACGCTTCCAGGCCCTGCTGCGCCCGACCGTACAGCGCCTTTACGACCGTGGCGTCACCGCCAACCAGGTTACCGTCGCTGCCGCTGTGGTGTCGCTGCTGCTAGGCATGCTTCTGGTAGCCCTGCCCCACATCCCCTCGCTGTTCATGCTGGTGCCGCTGTGGATGCTGCTGCGCATGGCACTGAACGCTGTCGACGGCATGTTGGCCCGGGAGTTCGACCAGCAGTCCACCCTTGGCGCCTACCTCAACGAGCTGTGCGACGTGATCGCCGATGCCGCCCTTTACCTGCCCTTCGCCTTGCTGCCTGGTGTGTCACCGGCACTGGTGGTGCTGGTCGTCCTGTGCGCTACCTTCAGCGAATATGCCGGGGTCATGGGGCCACTGGCCGGCGCCTCACGCCGCTACGACGGGCCCATGGGCAAGAGCGACCGGGCGTTTGCCTTCGGCGTGCTGGGCGCCGGCGTCGCCTTTGGCCTGCTCGATGGCAGCTGGGTCAACGGCCTGTTGCTGGTCATCCTCGTGCTCTCGCTCTATACCCTCTACAACCGGGTTCGCCATGGGCTGGCCGAAACCCGCTGAGCCACCTGCCGCTGCAAAAGGATGTTGACCATGCGTCAAGCGCAAGCGCTGCACTTCTCCACCCATGACGGTGTCGAGTTGCACTACCGTCATTGGCCTGCCACCCGCAATGAACACCAACCACGCCGAGCGGTGGTGATGTTCCACCGCGGCCACGAACACGGCGGGCGCATGGCCCACCTGGCCGACGAGCTGGACATGCCGGGCTACGACTTTTTCGCCTGGGATGCTCGCGGCCACGGCCAGTCGCCAGGCGCCCGCGGCGACAGCCCGGGGTTTGCCACCAGCGTTCGCGATGTTCAAACCTTCATTGCACACATACAAACCCACCACGGCATTGCAGAGCAGGACCTGGTGGTGCTGGCACAGAGCGTGGGGGCCGTGCTGGTCGCTACCTGGGCCCATGACTACGCACCCAAGGTGCGTTGCCTGGTACTGGCCTCGCCGGCGTTCAAGGTCAAGTTGTACGTACCGTTCGCTCGCCCCGGCCTGAGGCTGCTCAAGGCCTTGCGCGGGAACTTCTTCGTCAACAGTTACGTCAAGCCGCGCCTGCTCACCCACGACCCCGAACGGGTCATGTCCTATGTGGCCGACCCACTGATCAGCCGGCCCATTTCGGTGACCATGCTGCTGGGCCTCTACGAAGCCGCCGACCGGGTGGTGGCGGATGCCCAGGCCATCCAGGTACCCACGCAGTTGCTGGTATCCGGTGCCGACCTGGTGGTCGAGCGCCAGCCACAGGAACGCTTCTTCGAACGCCTGGGCAGTACGCGCAAGGAAATGCACATTCTGCCGGGCTTTTTCCATGACACTCTGGGTGAGCGTGGCAGGGCTCATGTTCAGCGGCGCATTGAACGCTTTGTCGAGCACTGCTTCGCCAGCCCAGCCGCAGTACCGTCGCTGCTCGATGCCGACAAGACCGGCGCCAACTGCGCCGAAGCAGAAAGCCTGGCCGCGCCGCTGCCGCGCAACTCACCGCGTGACCTGTACTGGCGCGCCACCCGCGCCAGCCTGCGCCTGGGCAAGGGCCTGTCCGAGGGCGTTAAGCTCGGCTTCGACACCGGTTTCGATTCGGGCAGCACCCTGGACTACGTGTACCGCAACCAACCCACCGGCAAGGGCAAGCTGGGCCGCCTGGTCGACCAGAATTACCTCGGCGCCATTGGCTGGCGCGGTATCCGCCAGCGCAAGCTGCATGTCGAAGAACTGCTGCGCCTGGCGATCGCCCGCCTGCGTGAACAACAGCGTCCGGTCCATATCGTCGACATCGCCGCCGGCCATGGCCGCTACATTCTCGAAGCCCTGCAGGAACTGCAGCAACTGCCGGACTCGATCCTGCTGCGCGACTACAGCGAGCTGAACGTGCAGCAAGGCAGTGCGTTGATTGCCGAAAAAGGCCTGGCCAACATCGCCCGTTTCATTCAAGGCGATGCCTTCGACCGGCAGAGCCTGGCCACGCTGGATCAGCCACCGACCTTGGCCGTGGTCTCGGGCCTTTACGAGCTGTTCCCGAGCAACCAGCTGGTGGGCAATTCTCTGGCGGGCCTTGCCGATGCCATGGAGGACGGCGGCTATCTGGTCTACACCGGCCAGCCGTGGCACCCGCAACTGGAAATGATCGCCCGCGCCCTTACCAGCCATCGCGGCGGCGAGGCGTGGGTAATGCGCCGCCGCAGCCAGGCCGAAATGGACCAGTTGGTGGAAGCGGCGGGCTTCCGCAAACTGGCCCAGCGCATCGATGAATGGGGCATCTTCAGCGTTAGCCTGGCACAACGGGTGCGCTGAATGGGCCTGGCACGTGAACCCGGGCTGATCCGCCGCGGTGTGTTCTGGCTGCTGTTGCTCGGGCCATTGTTTTTCCTCAGCTACGGGCTGGCCAACAACCATACGGCCGGGCGCATGGATGTCGGCAGCCTGGTGTTCGGCTGGGAGCAGGGCATGCCGCTATGGCCCTGGACGATCATTCCGTATTGGTCGATTGACCTGCTCTACGGGTTGTCCTTCCTGCTGCCGCGCACGCGCCAGGAAATGGACCGGCACGCGCTGGCGCTGCTCAGCGCTCAACTGATCAGCGTGACCTGCTTCCTGCTCTGGCCGCTGCGCTTCACCTTCGAGCGGCCTGAACTGGGTGGGCTGTTCGGCTGGTTGTTCGATGTGCTGATGGGTTTCGACAAACCCTTCAACCAGGCGCCTTCGCTGCATATTGCGCTGCTTGTGATCATCTGGACGATGTTTGCGCGGCATGTACGACACCCTGCCTGGCGTTGGCTGACGCATGGCTGGATGGCACTGATCGGGGTGTCAGTGCTGACCACCTCGCAGCACCATTTCATCGACGTGCCAACAGGGGCATTGGCGGGGTTTGCCTGTGTCTGGCTGTGGCCGCACGAGGGGCGGTTACCTTGGCAACAGGCTCGTCTTGCAGGTGATGCCAAACGTTGGTGGGTGGCGTTGTGCTATGCCGTGGGCGCCCTGTTGTGCACAGTGCCTGCCATTGCGTTGAGCGGTGCCTGGCTGTGGCTGGCCTGGCCGGCCGTATCGCTGGCTTTGGTGGCGCTGAATTATGCTGTGTTTGGCCCAGGCGGGTTTCAGAAAGGCACCGACGGGCGCTTGTCGCCTGCGGCCTGCTGGTTGCTGGCGCCGTACCTGCTGGGAGCGTGGGCCAATTCGCGGTTGTGGACCAGGCACCAGCCGCAGGCGAATGAAGTGTGCGATGGCGTTTATCTGGGGCGGCTTCCCGGGTACGGCGACGGCGCGCAATTCGCTGCGGTTGTCGATTTGTGTGCAGAGCTGCCGTGCCATTTTCAGGACAGCACGGACCTTTGTAGGAGCGGCCTTGTGTCGCGAAAGGGCTGCACAGCAGCCCCGGCGATCTCTGCAGCGAAGCTGAAAATCTGGGGCCGCTTCGCGCCCCTTTCGCGACACAAGGCCGCTCCTACACCGATTGCGTCAGCGGTTGGATACCAGTGTTTTCCTGCCTTGGACCTGATAGCGCCAGAGACTAACCTGCTGCACCAGGCAGCCAACGCCATCCAACACCTGCGCGCCCAAGGCCCGGTCCTGGTCTGCTGCGCCCTGGGTTATTCGCGCAGCGCCAGCGCCGTGGCTGCCTGGCTAATGCTCACAGGCCGCTGCAGCAATGCCCCACAGGCCGAAGCGCTGATCCGCAAGGCTCGCCCTGGTGTCGTTCTGCACCGCGCACACCGCCTGGCCCTGCAACAGCTTGGAGCACAGCCATGAACCTGTTCGTGGTTGCCACATTGCTGGGCCGTGGCAAACAGCTGGAACGCCTTTCAGACGGCCTGACCCTGCTGGCCCTGGCCTACGGCCTGGCGCCTTTGCTGGGCGCACCGCTGCAACCGCTGGCTAGCCTGCTGTGCTGCGTGCTGTTGATGCTTGGCGTGCTGCACAAGTACTGGGCCATCCGCGTGGCTGTGGATGCCGAACTGTTTGCCCGCCTCGCCGATAGCAGCGACCTGGCAGCAGACACCCTGGCCCTGGACCGTGCCCTGTTCGAACTGAAACTCAAGCCACAGGCCGCAGACGCCCGAGCCTGGCCCGCCCGCAGCCAGGCCGCGCTCGGCCTGTTGCGCCGCCAGGCAGTTTGCCTGGGCCTGCAACTGACGCTGGCCCTGGCTACCCTGCTGATGCTGCCTTTGAAGGGATGACTACTAAACCATGCTCGCCAACCTCACGGCCTACCTCATCACCTCCGCCGCCCGCCTGGTCACCGGCGCCCGCGCCCTGTGGCTGGGTTGCACGCCGTTGCCAGTGCAACGCCTGTATTTTGCCAACCACAGCAGCCACGGCGACTTCGTGCTGCTGTGGGCCTCACTGCCACAACCACTGCGCAGGCGCACCCGCCCGGTGGCCGGCGCCGACTACTGGGCCAAACCGGGCATCCGCAACTTTCTCATTCGCAAGGTCTTCAATGGCGTACTGATCGACCGGCAACGCAGCGAAGGCCAAGGCAGCCCGCTGCAGCCGATCCTCGACGCGGTCAGCCAGGGCGACTCGCTGATCTTCTTTCCGGAAGGTACGCGCAACCTGGGCGACGAGCCGTTGATGCCGTTCAGGAGCGGGTTGTATCACCTGGCGGCGGCCAACCCGAAAGTCGAACTGGTGCCCGTATGGATCGCCAACCTCAACCGGGTGATGCCAAAAGGCCGCGCCCTGCCCTTGCCGTTGCTTTGCACGTTGAGCTTTGGTGAGCCCCTGCACCTGCAAGCCGATGAAAGCAAACAGGCGTTTCTCGAGCGGGCCAGCCAGGCCCTGCTGAACCTGGCCCCGAAGGATGCCTGACATGGACGACAATACCCTTTCCCTTTTTGCCGGCATCGGCGCCTTGCTACTGCTCGCCAGCGTGATCGGCCGCTTGCTCAAGTGGCGCGCCGGGTCGGCACCGCACGCGGTAATCGACAACCTCAACGCCCGCATCAATGCCTGGTGGGTAATGGTGCTGGTGATCGGAATCGCATTTCTGTTCGGCAAGTACGGCGTGATCGTGCTGTTCTATGGCGTGTCGTTCTACGCCTTGCGTGAATTCATGACCCTCACGCCGACCCGGCGCAGCGACTACCCGGCACTGGTGGCTGCCTTCTATGTGGCGCTACCCGTGCAGTACGTGCTGATCGCCATGGACTGGTACGGCCTGTTCAGCATCTTCATTCCGGTGTACCTGTTCCTGTTGCTACCCATTCTGGCCAGCTTCGGCGGTGATACGACACGTTTTCTCGAACGTGCCTCGAAAGTGCAGTGGGGCTTGATGATCGCGGTCTACTGCGTGTCGTCGGTACCAGCCTTGATGACCCTGGATATCCCGGGTTATGAAGGCCGCAACCTGCTGCTGATCGCCTGGTTGATCCTGGTGGTGCAGATCAGCGATGTGTTGCAGTACGTATGCGGCAAGCTGTTCGGCAAACATAAGGTAGCGCCCAACCTGTCCCCCTCCAAGACCGTCGAAGGCCTGGCCGGCGGCGTGGCGCTGGCCACGCTGATCGGCGCCATGCTGTGCTGGATCACCCCGTTCAGCTTCTGGCAGGCCGCGCTGATGGCGCTGGCGGTGAACGCCATGGGCTTCTTCGGCGGGCTGGTGATGTCGGCAATCAAGCGTGACCGTGGGGTGAAGGACTGGGGGCACATGATCGAAGGCCACGGCGGCATGCTCGACCGCATGGATTCGGTGTGCTTTGCCGCACCGGTGTTTTTCCACTTTGTGCGGTACTGGTGGGCATAGCTATACCCCCAGGGGGTATACCCGCCTTTTGTAGGAGCGGCCTTGTGTCGCGATAGGGGCGTGAAGCGGCCCAAGATTTTCAGCTTCGCCGCAGATATCGCCGGGGCTGCTGCGCAGCCCTATCGCGACACAAGGCCGCTCCTACAACGGAACGCGCCACTGCCGCGCAATCACTTGAGGTAAGAGCGCAACAACGCCGCCACCTTGTCCGCCTCGTCCTGCCGTTCCTCGGCACTCAGCCCGTCCGCCACCAGGTGTTCGCGGATATGCCCTTCCATCACTTCGGCCATCAGCCCGTTCACCGCGCCGCGCACGGCGGCAATCTGCTGCAGGATCGCCAGGCAATCCTTGTCATGCTCCAGTGCCGTCTCCAGGGCGGCGGCCTGGCCTTTGATCTTGCGCACCCGGGTCAGCAGCTGCTTCTTGCTCTTCAGGGTATGTGCCATTGGATTTCACACCACGCTAGGTATACTGGGGTATAGTATATTTCTCGACGTTCCGGGAGCATGATAAACCATGGCGACACAAACCTCAGACCGCTGGCAGCACAGCCATCAGTTCCACACCAGCAACCTGGGCGCCGAGCGCAAGACGCGGCTGGCGGTGTGGTTGACCGCCGTGATGATGGTGGCGGAAATTGCCGGGGGCTGGTTCTTCAACTCCATGGCCTTGCTGGCCGATGGCTGGCACATGAGCTCTCATGCCCTGGCCCTGGGTTTGTCGCTGCTGGCTTACGCTGCCGCAAGGCGCTATGCCGCTGATCGACGCTTTGCCTTCGGCACCTGGAAGATCGAGATTCTCGGCGGCTACTCCAGCGCCCTGCTGTTGCTCGGTGTGGCCGGGCTTATGGTGTTCCAGTCCGTGGAACGGCTGCTGTCACCGGGGCCGATCCACTACGACGAGGCGATCCTCATCGCCGGGGTAGGCCTTGCCGTCAACCTGACCTGCGCCTGGCTGCTACGGGATGACCACCATCATCATGATCATGATGATCACCACCCTGGCCACGACCATCATCATGACCACGGCCATCACCACCACGACCTGAACCTGCGCTCGGCCTACCTGCATGTGATGGCCGACGCCGCCACCTCGGTGCTGGCAATCGTCGCCTTGCTGGCCGGCAAGTTCTGGGGCGCCAGCTGGCTCGACCCGGTCATGGGCCTGGTCGGTGCACTGCTGGTGGCGCTGTGGGCTCGCGGCCTGCTGCGCGATACCGGGCGGGTACTGCTGGACGCCGAGATGGACGCCCCGGTGGTGGAAGAGATCCGTGAAGTGGTGGCGCAACTGCCGGTCGCGGCCAGCATCACCGACCTGCATGTGTGGCGCGTGGGCAAGGACCAATACGCCTGCATTCTCGGGCTGGCCAGTCAAAGCGCTCTCAGCCCCGACAGCGTTCGCCAAGCCCTGGGTGTGCACCAAGAGCTGGCGCACATCACTGTCGAGGTAAACCGCCTGGCATAGCGCGGGCAGGCAGCTGGACGTCGAGCCCAGGCAACTGCAGCCCGGCATATGGCCCTATGGTGACGAGTCATTCAGCCAGTCACCAGGAGTTGTGCCATGTCCGATTTCATCACCGTCCTGCGCGAAACCTGCCCGACGCCGGTCGTGGACGCCACCAAGTGGAAGCGCATCGGCGGCGATCCGCACACCGTCAACCTCAACGCCTACCTGTCGGCCGACGGCAGCAAGATCATGGGCACCTGGATCTGCACCCCGGGCAAATTCGAGGTCAACTATGACAAGTGGGAGTTCTGCCACTTCCTCGATGGCTACTGCATCATCACCCCGGAAGGCGAAGAGCCTAAGCACCTGAAAGCCGGCGATGTGTTCGTGATCGAGCCGGGGATGAAAGGTACCTGGGAAGTGGTCGAGACGGTGCGCAAGTATTTCGTCTTTGCCTGATCCCACTGCTCACATAGCTTGTTGTAGGAGATCACCCAGCCCTTCCGGGCTACGCTGTCTCGCAGAGAACAATGGCCATTGTGGGAGCGGGCTTGTCCCGCGAAGCAGGCAACGCGGTGTCTGGCACCGGCTTTGCCGGTGTTCGCG
>NZ_JBJDNB010000042.1:0-62251 GCF_044900445.1 Pseudomonas sp. NPDC089407 | reverse complement strand
GATGGGCCGCAACGCGGCCCCAAATTGCTTAACTGACCGGCATTAGGGCTTGCCCCGCGAAGCGCCGCGCGGGCGGCGCTCGATCTCACAGGCGCTACATGACCCAAGCCATACACCAACCATGATGGCAATCCGATAAGCGTCCATTGCACCCACCCCCCTCCCTCTGCAACAATCGCGAATAATTATCGTTAGTTAATGCACACGTTCCGGGGGGACGCTGCTTGTCTTCAGCACACAGCCCACACGCCGATCTGGTCGGTACTCTGTACCGCGACCACCGCGGCTGGCTGCTCGCCTGGCTGCAACGCAGCATGGCCTGCCGGCAACGTGCCGAAGACCTGAGCCAGGACACGTTCGTGCGCCTGCTTGGCCGCCAGCAGCTGGACACGCCCCGCGAACCCCGCGCATTCCTCGCCGCCGTGGCCAAAGGGTTGATGTTCGACCACTTTCGCCGCGCCGCGCTGGAGCAGGCCTACCTGGCGGAACTGGCGCTGATACCGGAAGCCGAACACCCCTCGCCAGAAGTGCAGCACCTGATCCTCGAAGACCTCAAGGCCATCGACCGCCTGCTCGGCAAGCTGTCGAGCAAAGCCCGCGCGGCATTCCTGCACAACCGCCTGGACGGCATGGGCCACGCCGAAATCGCCGAACGCCTGGGTGTTTCGGTATCGCGCGTGCGCCAGTACCTCGCCCAAGGCATGCGCCAGTGCTACGTGGCCCTGTACGGGGAGCCGACGTGAGTAACGCGCCGGTTTCATCGCGGGTGCTGGAAGCCGCCATCGCCTGGAAACTCAGCCTCGACGACGCCAGCGGCACACCCGATGAGCGCAGTGAATTCATGCGCTGGCATGCCGCCAGCGAGGAACACGCGCGCGCCTGGCGCCAGCTCGGCGCCATGGACCAACGCGTCAGCGCAGCAGCCGGCCCGGCACGCCAGGCCCTGCTGCAATCACGGGTCAGCCTGCGTCGGCGCATCGGCAAAGTCGGTGGAGGCCTGGCCGGCATGTTCCTGCTCGGTTCGCTGCTGGCCTGGGTCGGCGCACCGTCGCTGGCGCCCAGCTACTGGCTGGCCGACCAGCGCACCGCTACCGGTGAACTGCGCACCCTGCGCCTGGAAGACGGCACCCTGCTGAGCCTGAACACCCACACCGCCGTAGACATCGACTACGCCGGCGAGCAGCGGGTGATTGTGCTGCATCAGGGCGAAATCTCGGTCGAAACCGGCCACCAAGACCCACGCCCGCTGCTGGTGCGCACCGACGATGGCCGCCTGCGGCCGTTGGGCACGCGCTTCCTGGTACGCCGTGAAGCACACGGCACGCGCCTGGAAGTGCTGCAAGCCTCGGTTGCCGCCATGCCGCACAACAGTGGCGACGAACAGGTGCTGCGCGAAGGCCAGCAGGTGCTGATGAGCGCCAACGGCCTGGGCCGGGTCGGTACCGTGCCGGCCGGTGCCGATGCCTGGACCCGCGGCATGCTGGTGGTGGACGACGTGCGCCTGGGCGACCTGCTGGCCGCGCTGGGCAAGTATCGCAGCGGCTACCTCGGGGTAGACGAAAAGGTCGCCAACCTGCGCGTGACTGGCAGCTTCCCGCTGACCGACACCGACCTGGCGCTGGCGTCGCTGGTGCCGGCCTTGCCGGTGAAGATCGAGCGACATACCCAGTGGTGGGTAAAGGTCACTTCCAAGTAAACCTGTACCGGCCTCTTCGCGGTTGAACCCGCTCCTACAAGGATCTCTATCCGTTGTAGGAGCGGGTTCACCCGCGAAGAGGCCGGCACAGGCAAAACCCACCCTCAAATAATTCTCAACAATTTTCAGATTCGCTCTGTCACTTTTCAAATCTCGCTCGGCAAGGATGCAGCAAGTACTTACCCGTCGAGGAACCACCGCATGTCCCGTGCCGTTGATCGTATCCTGCGCCCCAGCCTGATGGCCCTGGCCATCGCCGTGGCCACACCGCTGATCAGCCCTGTCCTGGTCGCCGCCGAGGAGTCCGCTCCGCGCGCCTACAACCTGCCAAGCGCCCCCCTGGCCACGACCCTGAACCAGATCGCCAGCCAAGCCGGCATTGCCCTGGCCATCGACCCGGCACTGGTCAGCGGCCGCACCTCGGCCCCGGTAAACGGCCAGTTTGATGGCCCCGGTGCCCTGCAGGCAGCCCTGCTCGGGACAGGTCTGCAATTGCAACAGAGCAGCGTCGGCAGCTACAGCCTGGTGGCTACGCCGGATGGCAGCCTGGCCTTGCCAGAAATCACGGTGAATGCCGACAGCGCCAGCGAGAGCGCCTGGGGCCCGGTCGACGGCTACCTGGCCAAGCGCACCGCCGCTGGCACCAAGACCGATACCGCGCTGGTTGAAGTCCCGCGCTCGATCTCGGTTGCCACCCGCGCGCAGATGAAAGACCGCAGCGTGCACAGCCTGGATGACGCGGTGCGCTACATGCCGGGCATCGTCTCTGCCAGCTTCGGCAGCGACACTCGCTATGACTGGATGCGCGTGCGTGGTTTCGAGCCAACCCAGTTCCTCGATGGCCTGCCGCTGCCACGCGGCGTATACGCCAACCCCAAAGCCGAAACCTGGAACCTCGACCGCCTCGCCTTGCTGCGCGGCCCGGCGTCCTCGATTTACGGGCAGACTCCACCCGGCGGCCTGCTGGACATGGTCAGCCGTCGCCCGCAAGCCGAAAGCGAACACGAGATCGAAGTGCAGTATGGCAGCGACAACCATCGTCAGATCAACTTTGCCAGCACCGGCAAAATCGACGATGAAGGCCGCTTCCTGTATGGCGTTAGCGGCGTCGTCCGTGACAGCGGAACGCAGATCGACCATATCGATAACAAGCGCTACAACATCGCCCCAAGCCTGACCTGGAATATCGACGAGGACACAACGCTGACCGTCCTCAGCCAGTTCACCCGCGACGATACCGGCGTCACCAGCCAGTTTCGGCCGATCCAGGGCACCAAGATCGACATGCCCTTCGGCAAGATCTCGCACCACAAGAACCTCGGTGACCCGGACTACGAATTCTACGACCGTACTTACTACGCGCTGGGTTATGCCTTCGAACACCGCATCAATGAGGTGTGGCAGTTCCGCCAGAACCTGCGCTACACAAAGTCGGACCTTGCGTTCCAGACGATCACGGTCAACAGTTACATGCCTGAATACAGCATGGTTGTGGACGACGAAGGTAATGTCGGGCGCAGCACTACCAACGTCGACGAGGATATCAGCCAGTTCGCCGTCGACAATAACTTTCAAGGTAACTTCAACACCGGCGATATCAGCCATACGCTGTTGATCGGCCTGGACCACCAGCGCACCAACAACAATTTCCTGACCATTTACGGTAGCGCCCCCAGCATCAACGTGAACAACCCGGTATACGGGCAATCTATCACCCGTCCGGACCGCTCGACTGCCTACTACGACTATGATCAGAAAACGCGCCAGACCGGCCTCTATATTCAGGATCAGATGGCGCTCGGCAACTGGCGCCTGACGTTGGGTGGCCGTGAAGACTGGGTACATACGGGCACCAAGTTCTTCAACAAAGGCGACGCCACCAATACCCAGCGTGACAGTAACTTCAGCGGCAATGCCGCGATCAGTTACGTGTTCGACTCGGGCTTTGTGCCCTATCTTTCTTACGCCGAGTCATTCCAGCCAGCCAGCAAGGCCGACGCAGACCCGACCAACTCGTTCAAGCCAACCGAAGGCAAACAGTGGGAGCTGGGTATCAAATACCAGCCCCCTGGTTCCAACACGTTGTTGTCGGCTGCGGTGTACGACCTGACTCAGAAAAACGTGCTGGTCACCAGCAACGACGGTAACACCAGCGTCACCAGCCAGACCGGCGAAGTGAAAGTCCGCGGTCTGGAGCTTGAAGCCGTCTCCGATGTGACTGAAAACCTGAAAGTGATCGCCGCCTACACGCTGGCAAAATCAGAAGTGCAGGACGGCCTGTACAAAGGCAACCGTCTGCAACTGATGCCGAACCAGCAGGCATCGGTATGGGGTGACTACACCTGGCACTCCGGCGTGCTCGACGGCTTCGGCATTGGCCTGGGCGCACGCTATACCGGCAATACCTATGGCGACCAAGGCAATACTTACCTGGGCAAGGCCAATGCCTACACGGTGTTCGATGCTTCGGTGCATTACGACTTGGGTAGCCTGAGCAGCAGCCTCAAGGGCGCGTCGGTAGCGGTCAACGCCACCAACCTGTTGAACAAGGACTACATCTCTACCTGTGACTCGTACTACTGCTACTACGGCGACGAGCGTAGCGTCGTGGCCAGCGCCACCTATAAGTTCTGAGTGAGCGGGGGCTGCTGTGGGAGCGGGCTTGCCCCGCGAACACCGGCGTAGCCGGTGCCATACACCGCGCGGCCCCCTTCGCGGGGCAAGCCCGCTCCCACACAGCCCAACCAGAAAAGCAGGGCTGCTGACAGAATAAATCGGTACCGTGATGAAAAGCCCAACCATCCGCCGCTGGTCCGTGGTCCACACCTGGAGCAGCCTGGTCTGCACCCTGTTCCTGCTGTTGCTGGCAGTCACCGGCCTGCCGCTGATCTTCCACCATGAACTCGAACACCTGCTCGGTGACGCGCCCGAACTGCGTGAAATGCCGGCAGGCACCCCGCACCTCGATTTGCAGCAGCTGGTGCTCAAAGCCGAGCAGCACCGCCCCGGCGAGGTCATGCAGTACTTCGGCTACGACGAAGACGAACCCAACGGCGTGGTCGCCATTACCGCGGCCACCGCCGGTACCGACCCTAACCTGTCGCACACCTTCATGCTCGACGCGCGTACCGGCGAGGCGGTGGCCATGCCGGCGGCCAACGGCGGCTTCATGATGCTGATGCTGCGCCTGCACGTGGACATGTTTGCCGGCCTGCCCGGCAAGCTGCTGCTGGCGTTCATGGGCGTGCTGTTCATCGTCGCGATCGTCTCCGGCACCGTGCTCTATGCACCGTTCATGCGCCGCCTGGAGTTCGGCACCGTGCGCCACGAGAAATCCCGCCGCCTGCGCTGGCTCGACCTGCACAACCTGATCGGCGTGGTGACCCTGGCCTGGGCACTCACGGTAGGCGTGACTGGCGTGATCAGCGCTCTGTCCGACCTGGTCATCGCGGCCTGGCGCAACGACAGCCTGGCCACCATGGTTGCCCCCTACCGCGATGCCCCGCCGCTCACCGAGCGCGCACCCGCCACGCGCCTGCTGGCAATTGCCGAACAGGCTGCCCCCGGCATGCGCCCGGACTTCATCGCCTTCCCCGGCACGCGCTTCTCCAGCGAGCACCACTACGCGGTGTTCATGAACGGCGCCACGCACCTGAGCTCGCACCTGTTCACGGCAGTGCTGATCGATGCCCGTACCCTGCAGCTGACCGCCGTGGGCGAACGCCCTTGGTACATGGACGCCATGGGCCTGTCGCAACCGCTGCACTTCGGCGATTACGGCGGTCGGCCCATGCAGATCCTCTGGGCAGTGCTCGACTTACTCACCATAATCGTGCTCGGTAGCGGCCTGTACCTGTGGTGGGGTAAACAGCGCAAACCCCGGGAGGCACGGGCATGAGCCACAAGTCGCAATCGACCTGGCAGATTTTTATCTGGCCGGCAGTGCTCGCGCTGTTGGCCGTGCTCGGCCTGTTCGCAGCGCTGCTCGGTGACGGGTGGTGGGATGCGCTGTCATGTTTTGGCCTGGGCATCCCGGCCTGGCTCAGTGTGCGTGGCATGAACAGCCGCTGAGGTAGCCGGATAACACCTGGTCCAGGCCGTCAGGCTGCAGCATGGTCCGTTTTCCTGGAAGGACACGGACCATGACCACGCCAGATCGCTTTCAAGCGCTGGATGAACGCCTCGCAGCGCTGCTCCCGGTGGCGGGCAGCATAGAAAAGCACCTTGACCAGCGCCTGGAACAGCTTTTCCCTGGCCTCGGCATCACCGCTCGCACGCTCTATTTCGACACCGACAACTTGCTGACATTGGTAGGCTTGCACCTGTTCGACGGTGGCACCTTCCAGTTGCCCGCGGGTAGCCGACCCGGCCACGCCAAACACCAGGCGCTGAGTCTGCCGATTGGCTTCAGTGCGCAGATCGACAGTTTCTGCCGTACGCTTCGCCAGGACCTGCATGCACGCCTGGCCGCCGATTGGCAAGAACGCGACAGCAAGGGCCTGACCCGCGTCGTGCGTCTGGCCTCGCTGCGCAGCGACCAGTTCGAAGCTGAGATGCGCTTGCGCAGCACTGACCAGACACTCTCCAGCGAACACATCCGGCTGCTTAGAACCTGCCTGGAACTGCCCCTGCCGTGGCAGCGCAGGCATCTGCCGCTGCAGTCGCGCCCTCAGCTCTACCGCCCCTTGCTGACGGCAACCCAACCCAACTGGCGCAGCCACTTGCCTGGGTTCATCGTACTTACGGAGCACGGCCCGGAGGGCCAGACGCTGGATCAGCATGCCGACGTCGGCCGTGCACTGCTCTGCAGTGTGGCGCACGGCGTGGAGGCGTTCGACAACCTTGCCGAACTGCACAAGGAACTTTGCGAACGCCTGGAGGACCCGCAGCAAAGCGAGCACCTGCTGGGGCTGCTGAACAATCCAGAGCACAAGCAGCGCGCCCGCCAGGCCGAGCAGCTGCGCTATGACTGGTATACCGAGGAGCTGGTGCAGTTTCAGGCATTTGCCATCCGCGACGCCCAGCTGGCGCGCCTGACCCAAGCCTGGCACGACAGCTGGAAACAAGGCCTGCAGCGCAACATTCAACAGCTCGACAAAGCGCTGGCCGACGCCTTGGACATGCGCAACCAGGTCGGCAGCACCGGCCCGCTCGCCACCCGCTACGGGCTGCTGCTTGAAAACCACCTGCCTAACTGGTTACGCACCACTTCACAGCAAGGTGTCACGCACATCATGCAGGCGCTGCAGCAACAAGTCGCTGCCATCGAGGGCGCTGCTGCCCCCGGTATTCTCACGCTGGAACAGTTCAACCAGAAAAACTCGCTACTGAATTGGGTTCGCGAGCGGCTGCGGGAGTACTTGCAACGTGACCCAGGCCTGGATATCGACCCCCGCGATGTCTTCATCAGCGTAACTGTCGCACGCCAGGTGGGCCCACTGATCAACCCGTCGTCCACCGGTAGCGCCACCGGCTACATCCCAGCAGCCAGCAGGCCTATCGTGGGAGATACCGTCGAATTTGTCGGCCATACCTACAGGCTCGACGAACTGGCGCTCCTCAACATCGCCTGGTTCGAAGTCGACTATTGGCTAACGGCAAAAGTGCATCTGGACGGTGGCGAAGCGATACCTGCCCTCACCCCTTCAAGGGTCAAACAAGTGGTGCGACGGCTCAATGCCGGAACCAGCTACCAGGCTTATCTGCGTACACAACTGCTCGACTCACCCGAAGGCCAGTGGCGGCAATTGGCCCACGCGCAACTAAACCGCAGCCGCATGAACGCCGATGCTGTCAAGGGGCGTTATGCAGGGCACTTTCTTGTGGATACGTTGGAACAAGGCTACGGCTGGGCCAGCACAGTCATCAACGCACCCGACAGCCACAACCGCCCCTACTTCAACGAAGAACAGCGCGTGGACGTACAGCAATTGCTCATTCAGGAGCACACCTTGCAAGGCGTGCTGGTACTGGTGTCGCCCCTCAACTCCAGGCGAATCGTCATCTACACCCCGGACGCCCCTGACCGCCGCTACTGGCGCGAATACGCCAACGCGCGCGGGCTGATCCGCGCGGTACGTGGCGACGAGCGCCTGCGCAACTATGTGCTAGAACGCCTGCCATTGGCCAACCCCAAGAGCCTGGAGACGCTCTTGGTAAAAGGGCGGCTGGGTTCGCACATACGGCAGCAGACCATCACCGGTAACCTCTATGACGCAGTCTACCGCGCAGAGGTCAACAGCCTGATGGCGGAAACCAACGCTGCTACCCGCAGCAACGAGGAATTGCTTGGCACATTCTCGATCAACGTGCTGCGGCTATTGCTGGACATCATCACTCTGGTATTGCCGCAGCGCCAACTCATCGCGCTGGCCTTCGGGCGCATGGGGATTTCGATCTGGGATGGTTTCGAAGCATTCCATGAAGATGACCATGAGGGTGCGCTGCATCACGCCGTTGCCGCCCTCAGCCATGCCACTGAAGGGCTGAACACCCTGGCGGGCTCGGGCATGATGCGCCGCGTGCTGCGCGGCATGCCCAAGCCACCGCCGGTACCGCTGCCGTCCCGTTACGAGGCCAGGCCACCCGAGGCAAAACTCCGATATCGAATCGACGGCGCGCACGGCGAGGCGGTGTATGAGCAGACCTCGGCCAGCTCGGGTTTATCCTTGTACTACGTCAGGGACGGGCAAGGGCGTTACTTCAATGTCAGTTTCGATGGCACCCGCTGGCGCGCTACCGACCCGAAACTGCCACTCGCCTACTTGAAGCTCCCCATCAAACGTCGCCTTGACGGTGCCTGGGTGGTGGATTCTCCACTGCTCTGGTATGACGGCCTGCCCGACCTGAAACAATTGCTGGCGGCCTGCCACCCTCTCATGCCCCTCACTGGCTCAGCGGTGGCCGGTGAGCCAGAGGTGTTCGAAGCGGAGGGTGCGCTGTTTCTGCAACTGGGCAAGCAGCAGGTCAACGTGCGGCACCACCCCCTTGCCGGACATTACCACCTCGCCATCCCGGAGCACATGCAAACCAGTGTGCCGATCTGGGCGGTGCTGCGCCTGCAGGATGCTCAATGGCATATCCGCGTGCGCCAGCCGGGGCGCAGCAGCGATTGGCTGGCGCTACCCGCGGACTACTCAGCCAGCTTGGGGAGCAGCCGGTCCAACCGCTGATGCAAGGCACTGCCACTCGGCCAGTTGCGCAGCAGCCGCGCCCGGTCACGGGCGTAGGCCGGGGCAAAGCTCAGCTGGGTGGCGTGCTGGCACATGGCGTCGAGGTCGATCAGCGACCACCGGCCGTTGTCCCAGAACAGGTTGTGGCCCTTGAAGTCCCCATGGCTGATCCGCTCGCGAATCAGCTGTTGCATGACATGCGCCAAGGCATCGACCTGTTCTTCGGGGGCATCGCCGTTCTCCACGTAGGGCGCGAAGCATGCGGTCAGGTCCGGGCCATCGACATACTCGGTGACCAGGTAGGCGCGGCTGCGCAGGCCCATCACCCGCTGCTCCAGCACCGCCAGCGGGCGTGGAGTAGCGATGTCGAGGAATTCCAGGCGGTGCCCTTCAATCCACGAATGCCAGGCCCGGCTCGGGCGCCAGAAGCGCTTGAACCAGTGTGCGGTGTTCTTGATGTTGTAGCGTTTGAGTACCAGCTTGCGGCCGTTGACCTCGATACGCGCCACGCTGGCGGCGCCACCGGTCTTGTATAGATGTCCCTTGTCGATCAGTGCATCCGCCTGCTCCAGCACAGGCAGCATGGCGTCCACTTCTTTGCGACGGATCGCCCGCAAGCCGGACAGGCTACGCTCGACACTGAACAGGCTGCATTCGCGGCCGGCCTTCTCCAGGTAGTCCTTCTGCCGCCAGCTGCGCACCTTGTCGACCTGCTTCTGCAGGGCTTCCAGCGGTAGCGCGTGCTCGGCATTGGCCAACAGGTAATGCACCAGCAACTCTTCGATGAACGGCTCCAGGCGCTTGGGCAACTGGGCGAAGAATACGCCTAGGTTTTCCAGGACGCGCTGCCGCGACAGCTGCTGGCCCGGGGTTTCGGCCTTGATGCCGGCGCCGTCGATCAGGTACAGCTTGCCGCCATGGCGCAGCAGGTTGTCCAGGTGCAGGTCTTCCTGCCACAGGCCCTGGGCATGCATGTGCGCCACTGCAGTCAGTGCCTCGCCCAGTACCAGGTGCTGCTCGTCGGCCAGCACCGGCAGGTTTTCCACCGCGGCCCAGGCATCGGCCAGGCTTTCGGCGCCGTCGAGGAACTCGAACAGCAGCCAGCCGCCCTCGCCTTCCTTGAGGCCGTCGGCCAGCAGCTTGGGCGTGGTCAGGCCCTGCTCGGCCAACAGCTTCACGCCCTGCAGTTCACGCTGGAAATGCCGGGCAGCGTTGCCACCGACCAGCAGTTTGGCCAGCACCGGGGTACCGCGCCAAACGCCGGCGCCAACATAGCGCTGGCCCGGCAACACACGCAGCAGGCTGAGCAGTTGCAGGTCGGCGCTGCCAGCGGCATCGGCCAAGGTAATGCTCAGCGGCAACGACGGGCTGCGCCCGGCATTCTTCAGTTCAGACAAACGCATCAGCGGGCCTCTTTTTCACGACGGCGTTGCGTCAGGCGTTGCAGCCAGGTATCGACCAGCGAGCCGTCGGCTGGCTGCGCCAGGTATGTAGCCAGCAGGGTACGCACATCCTGCTCGCTCCAGGCCTGGGCGCGGCGCAGCAGCGGCTCCAGGTCCTTGAGCCGGTCACGCATGCCGAACAGCAGCGGCCGGGTCTTTTCCAGGTCGATCAATTGCGCATCCCACCCTTCGCGGCGCTGGCGCAGGAAGATGTGCTTGGGGTAGAAGCAGCCATGCACCTGGCCGGCGCTGTGCAGCGTGCGCGCCAGCCGGCCACAGCCCTGCAGGATGCCTGTGCGTTCGGCGTCACCCAGCTGCGACCACTGCGCCAGCAGGCTGTCGAGGTCAGCCCACTCGTCCAGGGCGCGGGTCATCAAGATGGCCCGGTGTTTGCCGCCCTGCTTGCGCTCACCATAGAACACCGCCTGCAAGGCCGGAATGTGCAGCTTCTGGTAACGGCTGATATTGCGGAATTCGCGGGCGAAGGTCGGCTCGCCGAACGGCCGGTGCAGGGTGCGGGTCAGGTAGTCGCTCTGGCGCTTGAGGTAGTAGCCCTTGCCTTCGAGTTCCAGGCGGAACACGCTACTCCAGCCGCCCCGGCCGGTGTTGGGTTCGTCCACGGCGTCCAGTTGCAGCGCCCACAGCGCCTCGAAGTCGTTCAGGCCATGGCGTTTGAGCAGCGCGAGGTCTGCGCTGGCCAGGTAATCGGTCATTCCCTTCCCTCGAAAAAGCCCAGTACCTGGCGAATGCGCTTCTTGTCGCGCACATTCAGCCGGTCGCGGCCACGGTATTGCAGGTAGAAGCGCAGACGCTGGGTGGCCGACAGGTGATACTTGGCCACTTTGTCCAGGCACGCCAGGTCCTTGATCATCCGGTGCCGCCACATGAAGCCGCGCCAGAAATCGCCGGTGGGGCAGTCGATGAAAAATAGCGTGCCCTGGTCATCGACCAGCAGGTTGCGCCATTTCAGGTCGTTATGGGCGAAGCGGTGTTCGTGCATCACCCGGGTATGGTGAGCCAGCTGCCGGCTGATATGGTCGACCCAGGCGCGGTCGCCCAGGCGCGCATCGTTACGCTCGGCCAGTGCCGACAAGTCTTCGGTGTTGGGCAACTCGCGGGTGATCATCGCCCCGCGGCCAAAGGCCAGGCCATTGCGCTCCAGGCCCCAGGCCACCACTTCGGCGGTAGGAATGCCCCACTTGGCGAACTGCTTGAGGTTCTGCCATTCGGCCTTGATGCGTGGCCGGCCCAGGTAGCGGCGCATGTGCTTGCCGGCGCCGGTATAGCGTTTGACGTAGTAGTTGACCCCGTCACGCTCGATGCGCACCACCTCGCTCAGCGGGTCGCGGGTCAGGCGTTCGCCTTGAACGGCAAATACTGCATCTAGGCTGCCGAAGTCCGCCGCCAGGTGTTCATAACCCGGCGCCAGTGTCCAACTCGCCATCAGAGTGCATCCCCATAGCGTTGCTTGCGGTCGTAGAGTTTCTGCGCCTTGCGCTCCAGCCAGGCGAGCAGCGCGGCTTCGTCCTTGAGGATTTGCCGCAGCGGGCGCTGGAAGTAACCGCGCAGGAAACGCAGCTTGTCGCGCTGGGTCAGGCCGATGTCCAGCGCCGAGAAGTACAGCGCGGCCAGGTCCTTGTCGCGCCAGCGACGGCTGATTGTCGCCCGGGTTTGCGCGCGGTGCAGGTCGATCACCGACAGCTTGAAGTCATCCGCCGTCACCGGGCGGTCAGTGTGCAGCAGGAAGTGGCAGATGTAGCAATCGCGGTGGTTGACCCCGGCGCGGTGCATGCCGCCGGTCATCTTCGCCACTTCGGCGATCAGCGCACGCTTCAGGCGCGGCTCGGGCGGCTGTTTGACCCAGTCGATGCTGAAGTCTTCCAGGCTGATGGTCGGCGCCAGTTCCTCGGTAATGATGAACGAGTGCTGCGTGGCCGGGTTGCTGCCGCGCTCGCCGTAGGCGACTGCGGTCATGGTCGGCACGCCCACTTCATGCAGGCGCTGGATGGCCTGCCATTCCTGGCCGGCGCCAAGCACCGGCAGCTTGGCGGTGAACAGGTTCTTGAAGATCTCGCCCCAGCCGATGCCACGGTGGATCTTGACGAAAAAGCCCTCGCCAGCCACCTCGGTGCGCAGCGTGCGGCGCCCTTCCAGCTCGCGATAGACCTCGCCTTGCAGCGCCTCTACGGCGTCGAAGGCGTCACGCCCGGCCCACAGGCGTTTGAAGGGTTCGCCCAGTATCAGCTTCATGCGGTTTTCTGCCCCAGGATCACGTCGGCAGCATGCTGCGGCATGCTGTACAGATCAGCGGTTTCAGCAAATGCCAGGCCGTTGCGCGACCAGCTGGCGCGGGCCTGCGGGTCTTCGAGCATGCGCTGGAGGTAGCCGTTGAGCTGCTCCTGCTCGAACGGCTCGTCCAGCACCAGGCCACTGTCGGCCTCGGCAATGTAATGCGCGTAGCCGCACACCCTGGACACCAGCACCGGCAAGCCGGCCACCAGCGCTTCGAGCAGCACCGTACCGGTGTTCTCGTTATAGGCCGGGTGAATCAACAGGTCGGCGCCCAGCAGGAAGCGCGGGATATCGCTGCGCCCCTTGAGGAACTGCACCTGATCGCCCAGGCCCAGGGTGGCGCTTTGCAGCTGGAACACCTTGGGGTCGTCCTGGCCGATCACCATCAGTCTGGTGCGCTTGCGCAGGGCCGAAGGCAGCGCGGCCAAGGCCTTGAGGCTGCGGTCCACACCCTTGGTCTTGAAGCCCGAGCCAATCTGCACCAGCAGCAGGTCGTCATCGCCCAGGTTGAATTCCTTGCGGAACTCGGCGCGGATTTCGGCGGCGTTGGCCGGCGCGCGGCGGTCCAGGGAAATACCCGGTGGCAGCAGGTGGAAGCGCTCTGGCGGGGTGCCGTAATGCTTGATGAACAGCGGCTGCTGCACTTCGGAAATCATCAGCACTTCGGTATGTGCGTCCTTGGCGAACACCGCACGCTCGTATTCGGCAAAGTGCCGGTAGCGGCCCCAGCGGCGGTAAAGGCCACCACGCAGGGTTTGCGCCTTGTCTTCGAAGCAGCCGTCGGCGGCGTAGTACACGTCCAGCCCCGGCATCTTGTTGAAGCCGATCAGGCGGTCGACCGGGCGCTTGGCCAGGTCGGCGGCCATCCAGGCACTGAGCTTCTCGTTGCGACGGTGGTTGAAGATCGCCTTCACCGGCGCCACCAGCACTTCGAAGCCCGGCGGAATATCACCCTCCCAGATCAGCGTGTAGACACGGATCTGGTGGCCCCGCTTCTGGCATTCCAGGGCAATGCGCATGAAGTCGCGCTGCAGCCCGCCAAAAGGGAAATATTTGTAAAGTACGAAAGCCAGTTGCATCAACGGACATCCTCAGCCAGCAGCAACGCGCTCAAGCGGCTCGCCACATGCTCGGGATTCAGGCGAGTGAAGCACAGCGGCCACTCGCGTTTCAGATCAAACCGGGCCAGGTCATCGGCGCTCGGTTTATAGGTGCACTTTTTCTGCAGGCAGGGAGCGCAAGGCCAGTCACTGGCCTGGTGAATCTGGGTCCGTCCGTAGGCGCCAGTCAGGCCCGGGTTAGTCGGGCCAAACAGCGAAATGGTCGGCACATCAAGTGCCGCCGCCAGGTGGCCAAGGCCGGTATCGACCGCCACGCAGGCTTTTGCCGCCGCCAGCACACGTGCGACGCCGACAAGGTTCAATTTGGGGAGCACCTGGCAGTTGTTCAAGCCCTGGGCAATGCGCTCGGCCCGTGCCTTCTCGGCCGGGTTGCCCCATGGCAGGCGCACTTCCAGCTTGCGCCGGCCCATGCGCTCGGCCAGCTCACGCCAGTAGGCCTCAGGCCAGTGCTTGGTGGCCCAGGTGGTGCCATGCAGGAACACCACATAAGGCGCAGCCGGCGGCAGTTGCAGGCGGTCGAGGTCCAGGCCGTAGTTGCCGATGCCTTCCGGCAGGTCATAAGCCAGGGCCATGGCGAACAGCTGGCGCACCCGCTCTACCGCGTGTTGCCCGGTGGCCACCGACAGCGGCCGGTCATAGAAACGGCTGGCCCAGCCTTCGCGGGCCGAGTAGCGGTCCAGGCCAGCGACCGGGGCCTTCACGTAGCGGGTCAGCCAAGCCGACTTGACCAGGCCCTGGGCGTCGATCACCAGGTCGTACTTGCGCTCGCGCACACGCTTCTTGAACGCCCGCCACTCGCCGCTCTTGAGGGTTTGCCAGAGGTTCTTGCGCCAGCGGCGGATAGCCACCGGGATAACCTGGTCGACCGCCGGGTGCCAGCTGGGGATTTCGGCAAAGCCTTCTTCCACCACCCAGTCGAAACGGATGCCCGGGATGGCATGGGCGGCATCGGTAAGCGCCGGCAGGGTGTGGATCACATCCCCCAGCGACGAAGTCTTGATGATCAGTACCCGCACTTAGTCGACCTCGGCCACGGTATCGATCAGGTCCGGCCCGCTCAGGCTGTGCAGGGCGGCGATGACTTTGCCCGGTTCCAGCAGGCGCAGGCAGTTGTAGTGGCCGAAGCGGCAGGTACGGTCAAAGCATGGGCTGCACTCGATACCGGTGCGCACCACCTCCACCTGCTCGGCCAGCGGCGGGGTGAAGCCAGGCGAGGTCGAGCCGTACACTGCCACCAGCGGCCGGTTCAGCGCGGCCGCCACGTGCATCAACCCGGAGTCGTTGGACACCACGGCATTCGCGCAGGACATCAGGTCGATGGCCTCGGCCAGCGAGGTTTCGCCGGCCAGGTTGGACGATTCTTCACGGAACCCCGGGATCAGCCGGTCGCGGATCTGCTCGCCGACCGGGTGGTCGTTCTTCGAGCCAAACAGCCACACCTGCCAGCCCTGGCGGATCATTGCATCGGCCACGGCAGCATAGTGCTCGGCCGGCCAGCGCTTGGCTTCGCCAAACTCGGCACCGGGGCACAGCGCCAGCACCGGGCGGTCCAGCTCCAGGCCGAACTTGGCCAGGGCGGCCTCGCGGCTTGACGCTTCGATCTGCAGGCTGGGGCGCGGGTACGGCTGCGGCAGCTCGGCGCCTGGCGCGTAGGCCAGGGCCATGAAGCGCTCGATCATCAGCGGGTAGCGGGCCTTGTCCAGCTTGCGTACGTCATTGAGCAGGCCGAAGCGCATTTCGCCGCGCCAGCCGGTACGTTTGGGGATGCCGGCGAAGAACGGCACCAGGGCCGACTTCAGCGAGTTGGGCAGCAGGATGGCCTGGTCGTACTGGCCGGCCAGGGACTTGCCGATACGCCGCCGCGTGGCCAGTTCCAGCGCGCCGTGGCCGAGCGGGAAGCTCAAGGCCTGGCGCACTTCAGGCATGCGTTCGAGGATCGGCCGGCTCCACTCGGGGGCCAACACGTCGATCACGCAGTCGGGGTGCTGCTGTTTCAGGCACTGGAACAAGGTCTGCGCCATCACCATGTCGCCGACCCAGCTGGGGCCAATGATCAGTATTCTCATGCTTAGTCCAGAAACGCTCGGGGAGGCTACAGGCTACGTACAGCCTGGCCTCCCCTCTTTATATTCAGGCTATGTGGCGGACAGTGTACCACCGGTGTGGGGACATGGACCTTGGGGGCTGCTTTGCAGCCCATCGCGACGCAAGGCCGCTCCTACAAGGGAGTGCGATCTCCTGTAGGAGCGGCCTTGCGTCGCGATGGGCCGCAAAGCGGCCCCAAATTCTCAAGTCAGCCCCAATTCACCCCAGATCCGCCGCACTTCGCGGCGTTCATCGGCAAACTGCGCCGCATCGATCACCCCGGCCTGCTTCTGCAAAGCCTGGCGGTGCGAGGCCGAGCGGAACGCCTTGTACACTTCACGCAACAGCACCGCGTCACTGGCCGGCATCAAACCTGCCTGCTCCAGCTCTTCCAGAATGCGGATGTTATCGGTCCATCGGAGTATGGCCGGGTGGTCGTGGGACCAGGCCAAAGCGGCGTATTGCACCATAAATTCGATATCGACGATACCGCCGGCATCCTGCTTGATATCGAACGGCACACCGGCCTCGAAGGCATTGGCGGCAGTCCCTGCAGCGGTGGCCTTGGTGCCGAGGTTGTCGCGCATCTTGGCGCGCATTTCACTCACTTCGCTGCGCAGTTTTTCCAGGTCGCGGGCCTGGCCCAGCACCTTGGCGCGTACCCCTTCGAACGCCGTGCCCACTTGCTTGCAGCCCACCAGCACCCGCGCGCGTACCAGGGCCTGATGCTCCCAGGTCCAGGCTTCGTTCTGCTGGTAGCGCTCGAACGCACCCAACGAGCTGACCAACAGCCCCGAAGCGCCAGACGGACGCAGGCGCATGTCCACGTCGTACAGTTGGCCCGAGTTGGTTTGCGTGGTCAGCAGGTGAATGATGCGCTGGCCCAGGCGGGTGAAGAACTGCGCGCTGTCGATCGGTTTAGCACCGTCAGTTTCGGCCTGCGGGTCGCCGTCGTGGATGAACACCAGGTCCAGGTCCGAACCGTGGCCCAGTTCCAGGCCGCCCACCTTGCCGTAACCAATAATGATGAAACCCGGGTCGCACAGGCTGCCGTCGCTACGCTTGGGCTGACCGTGGCGGGCCACGGTCTGGCGCCAGGCCAGCGCCAGTACCTGGTCGAGGATGGCTTCGGCCAGCCAGGTCAGGTAGTCGCTGACTTTCATCAACGGCAGGTTGCCGCTGATTTCCGAGGCAGCCACGCGCAAGCTATGGGCCAGCTTGAAGTGTCGCAGCGCCTCCATCTGCTGCTCCAGGTCGTCCTCGGGGATGCGCGTCAGGCGCTCGCGCAGCTCGCTGGCCAGCTCTGGCGCCAGTGGCGGGCTGAACAGGCGCCCCTCATTGAGCAGTTCGTCGAGCAGCAGCGGGTAGCGGGCCATCTGCTCGGCAATCCATGGGCTGGCGGCGCACAGCGTCAGCAGGCGGCGCAAGGCACCGGGGTTTTCCGTCAGCAGCACCAGGTAAGCCGAACGCCGCGCCACCGCCTCGACCAGCGGCAACACACGTTCGAGCACCAGGTCGGGGTTGTCATGCTCCACCGCCTGCGCCAGCAACCGCGGGATAAAGGCATCCAGGCGTTCACGACCGAGGCGCTGCATCGAGCGCAGTTGCGGGCTGGAGCGCAGTGCAGCCAGGCGCCGCAGGGCTTCGACGGGTTCCTTGAAGCCGGCCTCCTCCAGCTGGCGGCCGGCGGCCTCCTCGTCCTGGGCCTGCTCCCACAGCGGCGACCATTCACCGCCCACTACCAGTTCACCTTCACCGTCTTCATCATCCGGGTCGGCGATTACCTGGCGGAAGTGCCAGTCGATCCGGCCACGCCAGTACATCAACTGGTCGTGAAAGCTCTGCCAGTCGGCAAAGCCAAGGATGTAGGCCACCCGTGCCTGATCGGTTTCGCCCTCGGGCAGCATCTGCGTCTGGCGGTCGGCGATGGCCTGGATGGCGTGCTCGGTGTAACGCAGGAACTCGTAGCCCTCACGCAACTCGGCCACCACCGCCGGCGGCAGGTAGCCCTGGCCCTCCAGGGTCGCCAGCACCTTGAGCAGTGGCCGTTGCTGCAGGCTGAGGTCGCGCCCGCCGTGGATCAGCTGGAAGGCCTGGGCAATGAACTCGACCTCGCGGATGCCACCGGCACCCAGCTTGATGTTGTCGGCCATGCCTTTGCGCCGCACTTCCTGCTGGATCAGCTGCTTCATGGTGCGCAGCGCTTCGATCGCGGAAAAGTCCAGGTAGCGGCGGTACACGAACGGGCGCAGCATCTCCTGCAACTGGGCACCGGCCGCCTGGTCGCCGGCCACCACCCGCGCCTTGATCATTGCGTAGCGTTCCCAGTCGCGGCCCTGGTCCTGGTAATACTGCTCCAGGGCATTGAAGCTGAGCACCAGCGCGCCGGCCGAGCCGTACGGGCGCAGGCGCATGTCGACGCGGAACACAAAGCCGTCGACGGTTACCGGGTCCAGCGCCTTGATCAACCGCTGGCCCAGGCGGGTGAAGAACTCCTGGTTGTCCAGCGAACGCTTCACCCCTTCGGTTTCACCGCCTTCGGGGAAGCCGAAGATCAGGTCGATGTCCGACGACAGGTTCAGCTCCACCGCGCCCAGCTTGCCCATGCCCAGGACCACCATGTGCTGCGGCTGGCCGCTGCGGTTGCCGATGGGCGTGCCGAACTGCTGGCAGTGGCGCGGGTACAGCCACTGGTAGGCTTCGTCGATGGCAGCATCGGCAAGGTCGGACAGGTCGCGACAGGTTTCGCCCAGTTCAGCCTGGCGGGTGATGTCGCGCCAGATGATGCGCACCTGTTGACGGTTGCGCGCCCGGCGCAGGTTGCGCGCCAGTTCGTCTTCGCTTTGCGCCGCCTGGGCCGCCTCGGCAATTTGCCCGCGCAGCTCACCCGGGGCGTAACGCCGCCCCAGCTCGCCGCCGGCCAGCAGGGCAAACAGCATGGCCGGGTCGCGCTGGGCGACACCCAGGACGAAGTCGCTGGCGGCGGCAACCTGATCGAACTGTTGCCGATGAATTGGACTCCAGGCGTTCAGGTCGAGTTCGGGGTGGGCAGCCACGGCATCGCGGATGAATTGCTGGTTGCGAACGACCACTGGCTGCAGGGTGACGGGCAGATCTGAAGGCAAAGGTAGGCGCATGGTCTATCCTTGATCGGCGTGAAATAGAGGGGAAAAAGCGGCCAAGGGAAAGCCGGACCACGGTTGGACTGTCGTACAAAAGTTGGAAATAGCTGAAAAAAACGGAATATTGGCAACAAACATCAAGAACCACCCGTTCGCAACACAATGCCAACCAACATGAACGTTTTTCCTCACAAGCAAAGGTGCGACCAAACGTCGCATAGTTGTAGTTTTACTACTACTCATGTCGTGTAAAAGCATGAAATGCGCAAGCAAATGTAGTAAAACTACAACTCGCCGGAAGACACCCCGGTAATCCAAGAATTCACGACGTCTGCCCATAAGGCCAGTCGCAATCTCAGGCAATCGATTCTGGTTGCCTTTCCGCCCTGGAGCAAGCCATGCAAGACCTCGATCCAATCGAAACCCAGGAATGGCTGGATGCCCTGGAGTCGGTCCTCGACAAAGAAGGCGAAGACCGCGCTCATTACCTGATGACCCGTATGGGCGAGCTGGCCACCCGCAGTGGCTCCCAGCTGCCGTATGCGATCACCACGCCATACCGCAACACCATCCCTGTCACCCACGAAGCACGCATGCCTGGCGACCTGTTCATGGAACGCCGCATTCGCTCGATGGTGCGTTGGAACGCCCTGGCCATGGTCATGCGCACCAACCTGAAAGACTCGGACCTGGGCGGACACATCTCCAGCTTCGCCTCCAGTGCCACCCTGTACGACATCGGCTTCAACTACTTCTTCCAGGCCCCGACCGAAGAACACGGCGGCGACCTGATCTTCTTCCAGGGCCACGCTTCGCCAGGCGTCTACGCCCGTGCCTTCATGGAAGGCCGCATCAACGAAGACCAGATGAACAACTTCCGTCAGGAAGTGGACGGCAACGGCCTGTCTTCGTACCCGCACCCATGGCTGATGCCTGATTTCTGGCAGTTCCCGACCGTATCGATGGGTCTGGGCCCGATCCAGGCCATCTACCAGGCCCGCTTCATGAAGTACCTGGAAGCGCGCGGCTTCATCCCGGCCGGCAAGCAGAAGGTCTGGTGCTTCATGGGCGACGGCGAGTGCGACGAGCCGGAATCCCTGGGCGCAATCGCCCTGGCCGGCCGCGAGAAGCTGGACAACCTGATTTTCGTCATCAACTGCAACCTGCAGCGCCTCGACGGCCCGGTTCGCGGCAACGGCAAGATCATCCAGGAACTCGAAGGCGTGTTCCGTGGCGGTGGCTGGAACGTCAACAAAGTCGTCTGGGGCCGCTTCTGGGACCCACTGCTGGCCAAGGACACCAACGGTGCCCTGCAGCGCCGCATGGACGAAGTCATCGACGGCGAGTACCAGAACTACAAAGCCAAAGACGGCGCGTACGTTCGTGAAAACTTCTTCAACACCCCAGAGCTCAAGGCCATGGTCGAAGACCTGTCCGACGACGAGATCTGGAAGCTCAACCGTGGCGGCCACGACCCGTACAAGGTCTATGCGGCGTACCACCAGGCTGTGAACCACAAAGAGCAGCCAACCGTCATCCTGGCCAAGACCATCAAGGGTTACGGTACCGGTGCCGGCGAAGCCAAGAACACCGCGCACAACACCAAGAAGGTCGACGTCGACAGCCTGCGTCACTTCCGTGACCGCTTCGACATCCCGGTCAAGGATGCCGACCTTGAGAACCTGCCGTTCTTCAAGCCGGAAGAAGGTTCTGCCGAAGCCAAGTACCTGGCCGAGCGCCGTGCTGCCCTGGGCGGTTTCGTGCCTCAGCGCCGTGCCAAGAGCTTCAGCGTGCCGACCCCGCCACTGGAAACGCTGAAAGCGATCCTGGATGGCTCGGGCGACCGCGAAATCTCCACCACCATGGCCTTCGTGCGTATTCTGGCGCAGCTGGTCAAGGACAAGGACATCGGCCAGCGCATCGTCCCGATCATCCCGGACGAAGCCCGTACCTTCGGTATGGAAGGCATGTTCCGCCAGCTGGGCATCTACTCGTCGGTCGGCCAGCTCTACGAGCCAGTCGATAAAGACCAGGTGATGTTCTACCGCGAAGACAAGAAGGGCCAGATCCTCGAGGAAGGCATCAACGAAGCCGGCGCCATGTCGTCGTTCATCGCTGCCGGTACCTCGTACAGCTGCCACAACCAGCCGATGCTGCCGTTCTACATCTTCTACTCGATGTTCGGCTTCCAGCGCATTGGCGACCTGGCCTGGGCCGCTGGCGACAGCCGCACCCGTGGCTTCCTGATCGGCGGTACCGCCGGCCGTACCACCCTGAACGGTGAAGGCCTGCAGCACGAAGACGGTCACAGCCACATGATGGCGGGCACCATCCCGAACTGCCGCACCTACGATCCAACCTACGGCTACGAGCTGGCGGTGATCATTCAGGACGGCATGAAGAAGATGACCGAAGAGCAACAGGACATCTTCTACTACATCACCGTCATGAACGAATCCTACCAGCAGCCAGCCATGCCGGCCGGTGTCGAGGAAGGCATCATCAAGGGTATGTACCTGCTCGAGGAAGACACCCGCGAAGCCGCGCACCACGTACAGCTGATGGGCTCCGGCACCATCCTGCGCGAAGTCCGCGAAGCAGCGAAGATCCTGCGTGAAGAGTTCAACGTCGGTGCCGACGTGTGGAGCGTCACCAGCTTCAACGAACTGCGCCGCGACGGCCTGGCCGTAGAACGCGCCAACCGCCTGAAGCCTGGCCAGAAGCCACAGCAGACTTACGTCGAGCAGTGCCTGAACGGCCGCAAAGGCCCGGTCATTGCCTCTACCGACTACATGAAGCTGTTCGCCGAGCAGATTCGCCAGTGGGTACCGAGCAAAGAGTTCAAGGTCCTGGGTACCGACGGTTACGGTCGCAGCGACAGCCGCAAGAAGCTGCGTCACTTCTTCGAAGTCGACCGCCACTTCGTGGTGCTGGCTGCCCTGGAAGCCCTGGCTGACCGTGGCGAGATCGAACCCAAGGTTGTTGCAGACGCTATCGTCAAGTTCGGTATCGACCCGGACAAGCGCAACCCACTGGACTGCTGAGGAGTATTTTTAAGTGAGCGAACTCATTCGCGTACCTGACATCGGCAGCGGTGAAGGTGAAATCATCGAGCTGTTCGTCAAGGTCGGTGACCGTATCGAGGCTGACCAGAGCCTGCTGACCCTGGAGTCCGACAAGGCCTCCATGGAGATCCCGGCCCCCAAGGCCGGCGTCATCAAGGAACTGAAGGTCAAGCTGGGCGACCGCCTGAAAGAAGGCGACGAGCTGCTGGTACTGGAAGCCGAGGGCGCCGCTGCTGCGGCCCCTGAGGCTCCGGCCGCCGCCGCTGCCCCGGCTGCTGCTCCAGCGCCAGCCGCTGAAGCCGCCCCTGCTCCGGCTGCAGCCCCGGCTGCCGCCAGCGTGCAGGACATCCACGTGCCGGACATCGGCTCGTCGGGCAAGGCCAAGATCATCGAAGTGCTGGTCAAGGTTGGCGACACCGTCGAAGCCGACCAGTCGCTGATTACCCTGGAGTCCGACAAGGCCTCCATGGAAATCCCGTCGCCGGCTGCCGGCGTGGTCGAAGAAGTCCTGTGCAAGCTGGAAGATGAAGTCGGCACTGGCGACCTGATCTTCAAGCTCAAGGTTGCTGGCGCAGCGCCTGCTGCTGCCCCGGCTCCGGCCGCTGCGGCTGCCCCGGCCAAGGCTGAGGCAGCTCCGGCCGCCGCACCTGCCGCTGCCGCCCCGGCTGCTGCCCCGGCACCGGTTGCTACTGCACCGGCTGCCGGCAACAACGCCAAGGTTCACGCCGGCCCGGCGGTTCGCCAGCTGGCCCGTGAATTCGGTGTCGAGCTGGGCGCAGTTGCCGCCACCGGCCCCCACGGCCGCATCCTGAAAGAAGACGTGCAGGTTTACGTCAAGGCGATGATGCAGAAGGCCAAGGAAGCACCAGCAGCCGCGGGCGCAACCGGCGGCGCCGGCATTCCGCCGATCCCTGCCGTGGACTTCAGCAAGTTCGGCGAAGTGGAAGAAGTGGCCCTGACCCGCCTGATGCAGGTCGGTGCTGCCAACCTGCACCGCAGCTGGCTGAACGTGCCGCACGTGACCCAGTTCGATTCCGCCGACATCACCGAGCTGGAAGCCTTCCGCGTTGCGCAGAAGGCCGTGGCCGAAAAAGCCGGCGTGAAGCTGACCGTGCTGCCACTGCTGCTCAAGGCCAGCGCCTTCCTGCTCAACGAAATGCCGGACTTCAACAGCTCGCTGGCGCCAAGCGGCAAGGCCATCATCCGCAAGAAGTACGTGAACATCGGCTTCGCCGTGGACACCCCGGACGGCCTGCTGGTCCCTGTGATCAAGAACGTCGACCAGAAGAGCCTGCTGCAACTGGCTGCCGAAGCTGCGGCGCTGGCTGAAAAAGCCCGCACCAAGAAGCTGTCGGCAGACGAGATGCAAGGCGCTTGCTTCACCATCTCCAGCCTCGGCCACATTGGCGGCACCGGCTTCACGCCGATCGTCAACGCGCCGGAAGTGGCCATTTTGGGCGTCTCCAAGGCGACCATGCAGCCGGTCTGGGATGGCAAGGCCTTCCAGCCGAAGCTGATGCTGCCGCTGTCGCTGTCCTACGATCACCGTGTGATCAACGGCGCTGCCGCCGCGCGCTTCACCAAGCGCCTTGGCGATGTGCTGGGCGATATCCGCACCATGCTGCTGTAAGGCTGCACACTGCCCCTGCGTGCAGGGGCAGTACCCTTTTCGAGCTGCCACGCTCGTACCTCAACCCCGTCAATTGGCGGGGCTTTTTTTTGCCTTGAGAAAGCTGGGAGGGCTTTGCCCTCCTTTCGCGACACAAGGCCGCTCCTACAAAAGACCGCGGTTCCTTGTAGGAGCGGCCTTGTGTCGCGATGGGCCGCAACGCGGCCCCAAAATCTCCAGCCAAACTACAGATTCCGACCAAACAGCCGATAACCCGTACACAGCATCACGCATGGCCGCTTGCCAGCCCTCGGGACATGATGCAACCTTGCCAGATACGCTGCGGTCCCAAGCTGCGTTCCCTCTTCAAGCGAGTCTTCGATGAAAAGCCAACCCGATGCCGCCAGCCGTGTGGCGGCCGAGGTCGTCACGCAGTTACCCGTGCCCTCGCGGCTCGGCATGCTGCGTTTCGAAAGGCTCAACGAAGCCACCTGGGCCATGCTTTACCTCGACCCGGCCTGCGAGCGCCACTTCGGCCTGCAAGCCGGCGACTTGTGCGCCATGGTCGACGCGCCCTACGCCAGCCTGATGGAGCCCGAGGCACGCTACCGCCTGCATGACGAGATCCAGCAGCAACTGGCCCAGCGCGGCTACTACCGGGTGCGCTATACCCTGCATACCCCCAGCACCTCGCTGCGCCTGCTGGAAGCCGGTGAAGCCTACAAGCAACACAATCGCCAGCTGTTGCGCGGCTACCTGAGCACGCTCGACGACCAGCAGGAGGACGCTGGCGACAGCGATGCCAGCGACCTGGAGTCACGAAACAACCGCCTGCAGCTGGCCCTGCAACTGAACCAGCGCGCCCAGCAAGAACAACTCGAGCACCTGGAGCGGGTGCGAGGCCAGCAGGACCTGATCCTGCGCCTGGCCCGCCAACGCTACAGCGCCGAAAACTCGCTGCCAGAAGCCGCCCAACTGATCACCCAGAGCGCCTGCGAAATCTACAAGGTCGACTGCGCCAGCATCTGGCACCTGGAAGACCAGCGCCTGGAGCCGATCATTGCCTGGTACCGCGACGCCCAGGAGCACCGCCAGCCCGAAGCCATCGATGCCAGCCGCTTCCCCGACTACCTGGACGCGCTGCACGCCAGCCGTGCCATCGACGCCCACAACGCCGGCCACGATCCGCGCACCCGCGCCCTGGCACAAAGCATGCGCCCGGAAAACAAAGCCATGCTCGACGCCAGCATCCGCGTCGATGGGCAGGTCGTCGGCGTGCTGTGCCTGGAACAGACCGGCCAGCCACGCGCCTGGCAGTCGGACGAAATTGCCTTCGCCGGCGAGCTGGCCGACCAGTTCGCCCAGGTCATCACCAACCACAACCGGCGCGCCGCAGCCAATGCCTTGCACCTGTTCCAGCGTGCAGTCGAGCAAAGCGCCAGCGCCTTTCTGCTGGTAAACCGCGATGGCCGGGTGGAGTACGTCAACCCCAGCTTTACCGCCATCACCCAGTACAGCACCGATGAAGTACAGGGCCGCCACCTCGGCGAGCTGCCAGCGCTGGAAAACCTCAGCGAGCTGCTGTTCGACTCGCCATCGAGCCTGGCCATGGGCAACAGCTGGCAGGGCGAATTCAAAAGCCGGCGCAAAAACCTCGAGCCATACTGGGGCCAGCTGTCGATATCCAAGGTGTACGGCGACAACCGTGAGCTGACCCACTACATCGGCATCTACGAAGACGTCACCCAGACCAAGCTGGCCCAGCAACGCATCGAGCGCCTGGCCTACACCGACAACCTGACCAACCTGGGCAACCGCCCGGCGTTCATCCGCAGCCTCGACGAGCGCTTTGCCCGCGACGGCGAAAACTCGATGTGCCTGCTGCTGGTAGACATCGACAACTTCAAGCGCATCAACGACAGCCTCGGTCACCAGACCGGCGACAAACTGCTGATCAGCCTGGCCCGGCGCCTGCGCAACAGCCTGCACACCGGCGGCATCCTGGCGCGCTTTGCCAGTAACGAATTCGCCGTGCTGCTTGATGACACCAGCCTGGAAGACGGCCAGAGTGTTGCCATGCAGCTGCTGAGCACGCTCGACAAGCCGATGTTCGTCGACAACCAGCTGATCAACGTCACTGCCTCAGTGGGCCTGGCCTACGCGCCACTGCACGGTACCGATCCGGCCAGCTTGATGAAAAACGCCGGCCTGGCGCTGCACAAGGCCAAGGCCAACGGCAAGCACCAGGTGCAGGTGTTTACCGAAGTGCTCAATGCCGAGGCCAGCTACAAGCTGTTCGTCGAGAACAACCTGCGCCGCGCGCTGACCCAGAACGAGCTGGAAGTGTTCTACCAGCCCAAGCTGTGCCTGCGCAGTGGCCGCCTGCTGGGCCTGGAGGCGCTGCTGCGCTGGAACCACCCCGAGCGCGGCATGATCCGCCCGGACCAGTTCATCAGCGTGGCCGAAGAAACCGGCCTGATCATCCCCATTGGCAAATGGGTGGTGCGCCAGTCCTGCCGCATGAGCCTGGAACTGCGCAAAGCCGGCCTGGGCAACCTGCACGTAGCCATCAATCTGTCGCCCAAGCAGTTCTCCGACCCGGACCTGGTAGCCTCGATCAGCACGATCCTCAAGGAAGAAGGCCTGCCCCCGCACTTGCTGGAGCTGGAGCTGACCGAAGGGCTGCTGCTTGAGGCCAGCGAGGACACCCACCGCCAGCTGGACGAGTTGAAGGCCCTGGGCCTGACCCTGGCCATGGACGACTTCGGCACCGGTTATTCGTCGCTGAGCTACCTGAAGAAGTTTCCGATCGACATCCTCAAGATCGACCGCAGCTTCATCAACGAAATCCCGGATAACCAGGACGACATGGAAATCACCTCGGCGGTGGTAGCCATGGCGCACAACCTGAAATTGAAGGTGGTGGCCGAAGGGATCGAGACGCCGGAGCAGTTGGCGTTCCTGCGTCGGCATCGTTGTGATGTGGGCCAGGGGTATCTGTTTGACCGGCCGATCCCCGGGCGCGAACTGGCTGAGCGGTTGAAGCGCTATCCGCGTGGACCGGTGGCCTGACAGCTGCGTAATCCTCGGGCACTATAGAGGCCATACGGGCCCTTTCGCCGGCAAGCCAGCTCCCACAGGGGCCGCACAGATCTCAAAACCTGTGGGTACCCCTGTGGGAGCTGGCTTGCCGGCGATGGCCCCAACACCTATCCAACTGACATACAGAGGAACGGCCATGGTCCTGCGTTCGGAAATCCTGGTGAACAAAAATGTCATGCCAACCGCGGAACAGGCCCTGCCTGGCCGCGAAACGCCAATGAGCCTGCCCGAGTTCCATTATGTGTTCGAAGGCACCCCGCTGCTTGGCCCGTTCTTCGAAGGCGCGATCGACTTCGCCATCTTCGGCCTGGGCTGCTTCTGGGGCGCCGAGCGCCGCTTCTGGCAGCGTGAAGGCGTGGTCAGCACGGTGGTCGGCTACGCCGGCGGCTTCACCCCGAACCCCACCTACGAAGAAGTCTGCTCGGGCCTGACCGGCCATACCGAAGTGGTACTGGTGGTGTTCGACAAAGATAAGGTCAGCTACCGCGAGCTGCTGGCGATGTTCTGGGAACTGCACAACCCGACCCAGGGCATGCGCCAGGGCAACGACATCGGCACCCAGTACCGCTCGGCCATCTACTGCACCAGCCCGGAACAGCTGAAAGAGGCGCAGGCCAGCAAAGCCGAGTATCAGGCTGAACTGCAAAAGTCCGGCTTCGGCGAAATCACCACCGAAATCGACCAGGCACCGACCGTGTACTTCGCCGAGGCCTACCACCAGCAGTACCTGGCCAAGAACCCGGACGGCTACTGCGGCATCGGCGGCACCGGTGTGTGCCTGCCACCGAGCCTGCAAGGTAACTGACGCATGAGCACGATGACCCTGTTCCACTCGCCGTTGTCGCCGTTCGTGCGCAAGGTGATGGTGGTATTGCACGAGACCGGGCAACTGGGCCGGGTGCAGTTGCAGGCGGTGAATATCAGCCCAGTCAGCGGCGACCTGCAACTGAACCAGGACAACCCGATCGGCAAGATCCCGGCCCTGCGCCTGGACGACGGCACCGTGCTGCATGACAGCCGGGTGATCTGCGAATACCTCGATTTGCAGCATGTCGGCCTGCCGCTGCTGCCACGCGAGGGTTCGGCGCGCTGGCGGCGCATGACCCTGGTGTCCCAGGCGGATGCGATCATGGATGCGGCGGTGTCGAGCCGCTATGAGAGCTTCCTGCGGCCTGAAGACAAGCGCTGGGATGGCTGGCTGCAGGCGCAGGGCGACAAGATCCGCCGTAGCCTGGCCAACCTGGAGCAGGAGCATTTGCCCGAGTTGCTGTCCGGGTTTGACCTGGCGGCGATTGGCGTGGCTTGCGCGCTGGGCTATCTGGATTTGCGTCAGCCGGAATTTGGCTGGCGTGAGCGCCAGCCTGGGTTGGCGGCGTGGTATGCCGAGGTGGCCAAGCGGCCTTCGATGGTGGCAACAGCACCGACAGCCTGACAGGCCGCTATCGCCGGCAAGCCAGCTCCCACAGATACTCCACAGCTCTTGAATCCTGTGCTGCACTTGTGGGAGCTGGCTTGCCGGCGATTGGGCTGCAAAGCAGCCCCCGCCTCACCTCGATATCACAGTAAACAACTGCCCGATCCTGAAAGCCAACCACCGCCCGATCTCTTTATCCTCCCTCATGCCGCCCTCCCCACCCGCGCCCAGTCCAGCCGCCGGGTCAGCACCATGAACACCCCCAGCAAGCCAAAGCACAGCAACGAGCCCATCAGCAGCGCATAGTCCTCGGCACTCAGCAGCCCGTAGAGCAACGCATACAACGCCGCCAGCCCCGCCGCAAACCCGACACCACGGCCCACGCTACGCAGCACATGGCTCAGGTAGAAACCGATCAACAACACACACGCCGACGCCGACAAGCCATACGCCAGGCCAAAACCGATGTGCTCGGACAACGACAGCAGCAACAGGTAGAAGAACGCCAACGCCACCCCCACCAGAATGTACTGTACAGGGTGCACACTCAGGTTCTTCAGCACCTCGAACAGGAAGAAGCCGGCAAAGGTCAAGGCAATGAACAGCAAGGCATATTTGATCGCCCGCTCGCTCTTCAGGTACTGGTCCACCGGGTCGACGAAGCTGACACCAAAGCTGCGCTCGCCGAAGTCAGCGCACTGCCCGGCATTGGCACACTGACGCAAAGCGTCTTCGAGGTTGGTGGCAAAGAACGAGGTCTGCCAATGGGCGCTGAAACCTTGCGCATCAATGTCGCGACGGCTGGGCAGGTAGCTACCGACGAAGCTCGGGTGCGGCCAGTTGGCGCGCATGTCCACGCTGCTGGTGCGGCCCACCGGCACCACGTGCAATTGGCCGGTGCCTTGCAGCGCCAGGTCGAAGCCGTAGCTGAACTCCCGCGCCTGCTGGCCATCGAGTCCGGGCAGGCTGGCGTGCACGCCGCCACGCATCCAGTCGAGCTGGGTGCCCGCTTCGAACGGCACCTTTTGCTCGTCCATGCTTAGTTCCAGGCCGTTCTCGATACCGCGAATATCACTGATGCCCACCACCAGGAACGGCTTGTCGAAACGGTAGTCGTCGAAATCCTTGTCGATGCCCCAGCGCTCCGGCAGCTTGAAGCGGCCGCTGATGCGGCCTTTGGCATGGAATAGCCGGGCCTGGTAGATACCACGGGCGCGCAGTTCGGTGTCCACGCCAAGGTCGGCATCGAAGGTTTCCGGCAGGAAGTACAGGTGGCCGGCGATGGTGCTGGTTTCCTGAGTCCGCTCGCCGTCCTTTTCGATCCAGCGGCGCTGGTATTTGCGGTAAGGCACTACCAGCAGCGGGCCGCTGAGTTGCTGGTCGAAGCTGGCGCTTTGGGCGATGTCCTGCAGCACGCTGTCGCGCAGGGCCTGGCGTTCGTCGATCAGGCCGTTGATCAGCAGCAGCGGGATGAGCAGCAGAAGCATCAGCACGGCGATCATGCCGAGTTTGAAACCGAGGGTCTTGTTCATGGGGCCTCCTGTGGCAATGGGCGCAGTGTCTGCGCCTTGCGTGGAGGCCTTGGGGAGACTGTGTGGAGATTGCGTGTATTTGGGACCGCTTTGCGGTCATCGCGACGCAAGGCCGCTCCTACAGGGGACCGTCTGACTTGAGCCTTTCGCGGTCCCTGTAGGAGCGGCCTTGTGTCGCGATGGGCTGCGCAGCAGCCCCGGCTATCTCAGCTAATACGCCGGGCAGGCAGCCACAACCTCACCCGCACCCCGCCATCAACGTTATCCACCGCCAATGCCCCACCATGCAGCTGCATCACCTCAGCCACAAAATTCAGCCCCAGCCCGGTACTCTTGCGCCCGCTCCCCGGCCGGGGCAGCGAATAGAACCGCTCGCTCACCCGGCCAATGGCATACGCCGGTATCGCCTGCCCCTGGTTGAACACACTCAACGCCACCCGCTCGCCATCGCGCTCCAGGTCGAACAGCAGCGCGCCACCCTCCGGGGTAAAGTCCAGCGCGTTGTCGAGCAAGTTGGCCAGCGCCTGGCGCATCAAAAACGGATCACACAGCAAGCGCATACCCGCGGGCACTCGCTGACGCACCTGCAGATTGGCGCTTTCAATGCGCGGCGCATGGGCCAGCAGCAACTCGTCCACCAATGCCGCCAGCGCCACCTGCTGTTCATCTTCCAAAGCTTGCATCTGCTCGACCCGGGCCAGGTTGAGCAAGCGCTCGATCATCTGCTGCAAGCGGTCGCTTTCCCGCTCGATGTTGCTGGCAAAGCGCGCGCGCTGTTCGGCTGGCATATCGTCCTGCAATAACTCGGAAGCCCCCCGAATAGCCGCCAGCGGGCTTTTCAGCTCGTGGGTCAGGGTATGCACATAGCGCTCGACATAGGCCTTGCCTTCCAGCTGCGTGCGCATGCGTTCCACCGCCTTGGCCAGGTTCGCCAGTTCACCCCCCTTGTAATGCGGCAACTCCGCCCGTTTACCTTCGCTGACCGCCTGGGCATAGGCCGCCAACTTGCGCAGCGAGCGCGCCAGCCACCACGACAGTGCCGCCCCCACCAGCAAGCCCAGGCCGATCAACCCCAGCCCCAGGGTAAGCAAACGCCGCTCGGAATGGTCGATGTACGGCTGTAGCGAGCTGTTGGGCTTGGCCACGGTGACCACGCCGATGATGTTGCCATCGTCGATGATCGGCGCACCCACGTGCATGACCGAAGTGCTTTCGTCGTTGGGGTCGCTGCGGGTCGAGCGCGCACCGTAATGGCCACGCAGGGTCAGGTACACGTCATTCCACTTCGAGTAGTCCTTGCCCTGGGCCTCGCCACTGGAGTCCAGTAGCACAATGCCCTTGGCGTCGGTGACATAGATGCGGTGGCTGACCTGGTTCTTGGCCAGCCCCCAGATCTGCGCACCCGGGCTGCGCGAGCCGTAGGCCTTGAGTACTTCCGGCAGCCGCCCTTGGTTCAGGGTGCCAGCTTTGACGTCATCACGCAGGATCTCGGCCAGCAAGTTGGCAGTGTCTACCAGGGTTTCCTCAGAGGACTGGCGCACCACTGGGCGAATCTGTTCGCGCACCGTGTTGAGCAGGAAGTACCCCGCCAGCCCGACGAACAGGAAGTACACCAGGAAAATCCGGATGCCCAGGCGCATCAGGCATGGTCCGGGCTGTAGCTGTAGCCGAGGCCTCGGTGGGTCTGGATCGGCTCGGCGTCGCTGGCCACCTGGCGCAACTTGGCACGCAGGCTCTTGATGTGGGTGTCGATGGTGCGCTCGTAGCCCACATCGGAGGCCACGCCCAGGGCGTCGAGCAGCTGTTCGCGGCTGAACACCCGCTGCGGTTGTTCCAGCAGGCATTGCAGTAGACGGAACTCGTGGCGGGTCAGCGTCAGCGCCTGGCTGCGGTAGGTGATCTGCATGCGCAGTGTGTCGAGCTGGAACAGCGCGGTTTCGGCAACGGGCTCGACCCTGGGCGCCATGCGTTTGAGAATGGCCCGCACGCGTGCGGCCACTTCTCGAGGGCTGAAGGGTTTGACCACATAGTCGTCGGCACCGATTTCCAGGCCAACTACCCGGTCGATTTCGCCGTCGCGGGCGCTGAGGAACATTACCGGCACGTCAGTGAAGCGGCGCAATTGGCGGCAGGTTTCGAAGCCGCTGACATCGGGCAGGCCGATGTCGAGGATGATCAGGTCGGCCGGGCGCAGGCGCTGCTGGTCGAGGGCGGCGCTGCCCAGGGTCACCCATTCAGTGCTGTGGCCGTCGGCCTGCAGGGCGTAGACCAGGGTGTCGGCGATGGCGGCTTCGTCTTCGACGATGAGGATATGGGGCATCGAGCTACAAGCCTCAAGTTGCAAGCTTCAAGTAAAAACGGACCGTTTGAACTTACACTCATCTGTTCATACTTGCAGCTTGCAGCTAAAGGCTTGTAGCTGCTGCTTAGCAGCCAGGCTTCCCAGCCGTAAACTTCTTCGCCGGGTTGACCGCCGCCTTGAACTCACGCAACGCCTTGGAGCCCACCAGCAGCGGGTAGTTGAAGCTGCTGCGGTCCACCAGGTTCACTTCCACGGTGCGCTTCACGTCACCCAGGCACAACTCCAGGTCCACCACCGGGCGCTTGGAGATCTCCGGCGCATCGCCTTCGTCCTCTTCATCGGCCCGGCCCTTGATCTTGCTGATGCGCGAGACCTTGTGCTCGTACACCTTGCCGTCCGAGTCCTTGGTCGCCAGGCGGAAGCGCACCCACTCGTCGCCATCGCGGGTGAACAGTTCGATGTCCTTGGCCGACAGCGACGCGGTAAAGGCACCGGTGTCCATCTTGGCTTTCAGGGTTTCGCCCAGCTCGGGCAGGGCAATGTTCTCGTAGCGACCGTAGATCGTGGGTTCGGCAGCCATCACCGGCAGCGCCAACAGCGACAATAGGGCAAAAAGAGATTTCACTAGCAGGCTTCCTTGAGAAGGGTCAGTGCTTAGACTGCACTGGCAGGATAGGTTCGCTGTCACAAGCTTACCCAACATGTCGTGAAACATTTGTCTGCGCCGCCGGGCATTGGACATTTGGCGTAGGCCGCATCGCTGCTTATCATTGCCAACCGTTTATCTCCCACAACAAGAGTCTCTTTATGCGTCGCCTGCTGACCGGCATTCTTACAACCACCCTGCTGCTGCTCAATACCGTGGTGTTGATCTGCCCGCTGCTGGTCTTCGCCCTGCTGAAGCTGGTGCTGCCGGGCCGTGGGCGTGACTATGCCTCGTGGGCGGTGATGTGGGTGGCCGAAACCTGGTCGGAGATCGACAAGGCCATCTTCGCCTTGTGCATCCCTACGAAGTGGGACATTCGTGGCGTCGAGAACCTGCGCAAGGACACTTCCTACCTGGCCGTGAGCAACCACCAGACCTGGGTCGACATTCCCGCTTTGATCGAAAGCCTCAACCGCCGTACGCCGTTCTTCAAGTTCTTCCTGAAGAAAGAGCTGATCTGGGTGCCGCTGCTGGGCCTGGCCTGGTGGGGGCTGGATTACCCGTTCATGAAGCGCTATAGCAAGGCGTTTCTGGAGAAACACCCGGAGCTCAAGGGCAAGGACCTGGAAATCACCAAGGCGGCGTGTGAACTGTTCAAGCGCCAGCCGGTGACTGTGGTGAACTACCTGGAGGGCACGCGGTTTACCGAGGCCAAACGCCTGGAGCAGCAGTCGCCGTATCGCTACCTGCTCAAGCCCAAGGCCGGTGGCGTGGCGTTCGTGCTGGCGGCGTTGGGCGAACAGCTGGATGCGCTGCTGGACGTGACCATCGTTTATCCCGGCAACCAGGCGCCAGGGTTCTGGGCGTTGCTCAATGGCAGCATCAGCCGGGTGATTATCGACATTCAGGTGCGCGAACTGGACCCGGCGTTGTGGGCGGGGGATTACGAGAATGATCCGGAGTTTCGCCAGACTGTGCAGGCTTGGGTGAACCAGTTGTGGGTGGACAAGGACCAGCGGATTGAGCTGCTGCGGGCGGAGATGGGTTGAAATCTCTATGGCCTGAATTGGCCCTATCGCCGGCAAGCCAGCTCCCACAGGTACAGCACAAGCCTTGAACACTGTGAGCATTCTGTGGGAGCTGGCTTGCCGGCGATAGGGCCAGAGAACCCACTGCAAATTTCCGATTAAAACCCAGGCTAATAATCAGCATAAGGAATACTTCTTTGTCACATCCCACCTAAGTGGATAAAAATCGATCAAAGCACAATTACAAAAAGCCTGGATCGATCAATGTCCAACCTACCCAGCTCCGCCCCCGCCCAGCTCCGCCGTGTCCTCGGCTTACCCGCCCTGGTGTTCTTCGGCCTGGTCTACATGGTCCCGCTGACCATCTTTACCACCTACGGTATCGTCACCGAGCTCACCGGCGGCCGCACCGCCGGCGCCTACATGGTCACCCTGGTGGCCATGCTGTTCACCGCTGCGTCCTACAGCTTCATGGTCAAACGCTTCCCGGTCGCGGGGTCGGCGTACTCCTACACCAACATGGCCTTCGGCCCCAACGTCGGCTTCCTGGCCGGCTGGTCGCTGCTGCTGGACTACCTGTTCCTGCCGATGATCAACTACCTGCTGATCGGCCTGTTCCTCAACATCGCCTTCCCTGCTATCCCGGCGTGGTCCATCGCGCTGGCCTCGATCGCCCTGGTCACGGTGCTGAACGTGGTCGGTATCCACTCGGTGGCCAAGACCAGCAACCTGATCGTGGGCGCGCAGATCGTCTTCATCGTGGTGTTCGTCGCCCTGTCCTGCCAGTCGCTGGCCGGCCAGCCGCTGGACCCGCTGTCGCCACTGCTGGGTGATGGCTCGCAACCTGGCTTTGGACCAATCATGGCTGGCGCGGCAGTATTGTGCCTGTCGTTCCTCGGTTTCGATGCCGTCTCGACGCTTGCCGAAGAATGCCGTGACGCCCGCCGCGATGTGCCACGGGCGATCATCCTTACCACGCTGTTCGCCGGTGTGCTGTTCACCGTGCTGGCTTACGTCAGCCAACTGGTGCTGCCGGGCAGCAGCTTTGCCAATGCCGACGCGGCGGCCAACGAGGTGATGTTCAAGGCTGGCGGGCAGTTTCTGGCCAACTTCTTCACTGCCGCTTATGTTGCCGGCAGTCTCGGCTCGGCGCTGGCCTCACAAGCGGCGGTGTCGCGCATCCTGTTCACCATGGGGCGCGACAACGTGCTGCCACGGCGTAGCTTTGGTTACCTGTCGCCGCGCTTTGGCACACCGGTGTTCGCCATTTTGCTGGTGTCGGCGTTCTCGCTGCTGGCGTTGGTAATCGACCTGGCTACCCTCGCCTCGCTGATCAGCTTTGGTGCGCTGGTTGCGTTTTCGGCGGTGAACCTGGCGGTGGTGAAGACTCACCTGATGGATGATGGGACCCAGCGTAGCCTCAAAGGGCTGCTGTGCTATGGCCTGGTGCCGCTGGTAGGGTTGGGGCTGACACTGTGGCTGTGGACCAGCCTGTCGGCGCTGACTTTGGTGATTGGCTTGTGCTGGTTTGCCCTGGGCCTTGCATACCTGGCAGTACTGACCGCCGGCTTCCGCCGCCCGGTGCGCCTGGTGGACTTCACCGAAGCTGCCTGACCAGACGCAATCTGCTTTTGTGGGAGCGGCCTTGTGTCGCGAAAGGGCCGCAACGCGGCCCCGGCAATTTTTGAGGTGACGCTAAAACCCTGGGGCCGCTACGCGCCCCTTTCGCGACACAAGGCCGCTCCTACAGGCCACAGCACAGGCCTTGAAGGCAGTGATAACCCTGCGGGAAGTGGTTTGCCGGCGATAGGGCCAGCACTGCCCCTACAAAAACTTCAGACCGACGGCTGAGCCAACGGCGCCGGCGCCGGTGTAGTCCACAAACTCCCCAGGTTCTGCAGCAACGACCCAGCAATCCCCTGCTGCCCCAGATACTGCAGCAACAACGGCGCAAACTGCCCGATCATCCCGGTGTCCATGCCCAGCGCCTTGAACGCATTGTCCAGGTCGCTGCGGTTCTCCACATTGCCACCCAGCGCATTGCTCAACGCCGACTGGCTCTCGCTGTTCTTGCCCAGCAAATCACCCAACCCACTCAAGCTGCCCAGCGCATTGGCCCCAACCAACAGGTCCAGTCCCGGCACCGCCTTGGTCAGCTGCCCATAGTCGTCACTGCTGAGGCTATTACGCGCCAACCCCAACATCGCCCCCGCCCCGCCCACGGCTTGTTCAGGAGTGATCCTCAATTCGCTGCCCAGGGTGTTGAGCAGATTGGCCTGCGCCTCGGGCGCCTGCACCTGGCCTTGCTGTTTCTGGTTCTGCATGGCGGAGACGGCGTTGGCGGCGTCGCTGAGGTTGAAGGCGAACACCGGGCTTACGGCCAGGGTCATCAGGGTTGCCAGGGTGAATGCTTTCATCGGGACCTCGGTTGGCCGGAATGGCCTGGGAAACGTGAGATATGACTGACGATTTGCAGGTTTGTTCCTGCCATCCGTTCCTAGCAAAATTGCTAGTTGATGCCAATGGCGCGAGGCCGCAGAGTGAGCCGTGATTACGATATATTCACAGGTGAAAGATCATGACAAACCAAATTGCAAACGACATCGGACCGAGTCATGCATTCTTACAGGAACAGGGCAGTTCCTCGCAGCATCGCTCCATACATTTTTATCAAAACGATTACCTCTCTGCCCGGTTCTCGGAGCAGGGCAATCACCGAGTGCTATGGGCAGAAGGAACACCGATCGTTCAGTTTGAAGAAGGACAGATAGCCAAGACGTTAAAGGTTGACCAAGCTAGCTCTGTACTGGGCTTGGCACATGATATGGTGGCATATTCGCCTTATGGCTTCTTGAAATCGGAAAAAATCACAGCGCTGATTGCATTCAATGGACAATGCTTCGAACTGTTGTCACAAGCATACGCACTGGGAATTGGATACAGGTTTTTCAGCCCTGTGCGTCTGCGCTTTAACAGCCCCGACAGCTTTAGCCCTTTTGGCAGGGGCGATCTTAATGCTTATGCATACTGCAAAAATGACCCTGTCAACTTCACTGACCCTTCGGGCCACTTTAGTATCTTCCAAGGCGTCCAGCGAGCTATAAATTCGCGCCGCAGACCTCAAACTTATATAAAAGACATACACCCCACAAAGTTATACAGCAAGAAATCAGAGTTGACCTTACAAGCCAAAACCTTCAAAAAAGCAATACAACGAGACACCAGAGGATTAGCTGCACAGCGAAGAGAGCTGCCGCATTTGGAGCACGCTGCGATTAACGCAGAACGCAAAAACACACCATTAATTGCAGACTCCAACGAATGGGCTGATGCAAGACGTGTCGACGCAATGAATCACAGGTTGGCTCTTAAAGCTCAACAGGCAAAGAGTAATTTATTAGCCGCACAAAACCATGAAGTTTTTTTATCAAAAAACACAATACTACAGACAATCGAGCTTGACAAGACCAACCAAAACATTCGTAAAGAGCAAAAATCAATTGAAAAGTTTGTTAGCCTTGGACTTTGAAAAACTTCTACAATGTGTGTTATTCAGCCGTGCGAATTCTCATAAAAGCCCCTCACTTGAGGGGCTTCGCTGAGGTTGCGCGTATTACGCCGCGCCCCACAACTTGTGCGGGTCGATCACAAACTTCTTCGGCACACCCGCATCGAACTCGCCATACCCTTCCGGCGCCTGGTCCAGGTTGATCACCTGCACACCCACCACTTCAGCAATGTTGATACGGTCCCACATGATCGCCTGCATCAGCTGGCGGTTGTACTTCATGGTCGGGGTCTGGCCGGTGTGGAAGCTGTGCGATTTCGCCCAGCCCAGGCCGAAGCGGATGCTCAGGGCGCCAATCTTGGCGGCGGCATCCACCGCGCCCGGGTCTTCGGTCACGTACAGGCCCGGGATGCCGATCTGGCCGGCAACACGCGTCACTTGCATCAGCGAGTTCAGCACGGTGGCCGGGGCTTCGTGCTTGGCACCTTCATGGCCGTGGCCACGGGCCTCAAAGCCTACGGCGTCGACGGCGCAATCCACTTCCGGCTCGCCGAGGATGTCAACGATCTGCTCGTGCAGCGGGGTGTCCTTGGACAGGTCGACCACTTCGAAGCCCTGGGACTTGGCGTGGGCCAGGCGAGCTGGGTTCAGGTCACCGACGATCACGCAGGCAGCGCCCAGCAGGCGCGCCGAGGCAGCGGCAGCCAGGCCGACCGGGCCGGCACCAGCGACATACACGGTGCTGCCTGGGCCTACGCCAGCAGTGACGGCGCCGTGGTAGCCGGTTGGCAGGATGTCGGACAGGCAAGTCAGGTCACGGATCTTCTCCATGGCCTTGTCGCGCTCTGGCAGTTTCAGCAGGTTGAAGTCGGCGTACGGCACCAGCACGTATTCGGCCTGGCCGCCGGTCCAGTCGCCCATGTCGACGTAGCCGTAGGCACCGCCGGCGCGGGCCGGGTTGACGGTGAGGCAGACGCCGGTGTGCATTTCTTTGCAGGAGCGGCAACGGCCGCAGGCAACGTTGAACGGTACCGAGACCAGGTCGCCGATCTGCATCCGCTCGACGTCGCTGCCCTTCTCGACGATTTCACCGGTGATTTCGTGACCCAGGACCAGGCCGACCTGGGCAGTGGTGCGGCCGCGGACCATGTGCTGGTCGGAGCCGCAGATGTTGGTGGAGACCACCTTCAGGATCACGCCGTGCTCGATCTTCTTGCCGCGTGGGTCCTGCATTTTCGGGTAGTCGATCTTCTGCACCTCGACCTTGCCGGCGCCGAGATATACCACTCCACGATTGCCAGACATGCTCTTACCTCGCTTGATTTTTATTTATGCAGCGGTGGTTGAACGCGCCGCCATCCGTGGGCGGCATGTGTTTCTGGAATGAGGGGAATTGTGGGCCTGATACGGCAGATTGCACTGACTGGAAACGACAGGGAGATGCCTTTTAACGGCAGGTGAAATCAGCCGGCGCCTTCAGGGGATTATCACGCGATTACAGGCGTACGCTGTACCTGTGGGAGCCGCGCTTGCCGGCGATGGGCCGCGAAGCGGCCCCACGATTTCAAGGTTGTTGCATGAATTGCCGGGGCCGCTGCGCGGCCCATCGCCGGCAAGCGCGGCTCCCACAGGGATCGCGCCAGCTTCAGGGGCTGTTAGAGAACGACGGTCCGGTTGGCGTTAAGGAACACCCGCCGCTCAATGTGATACCCCACAGCCCGCGCCAGGGTCAGGCATTCGATATCACGCCCCTTGGCAATCAAGTCTTCCGGGTAATGGCTGTGGTCCACCACCTCGACGCCCTGGGCAATGATCGGCCCTTCATCAAGGTCGTTGTTGATGTAGTGCGCCGTGGCGCCAACCATCTTCACGCCCTTGTTGTACGCCTGGTGATACGGCTTGGCGCCCTTGAACCCCGGCAACAACGAGTGGTGGATGTTGATCGCCCAGCCATCCAGGCGCCGGCACAGCTCGGGCGACAGCACTTGCATGTAGCGCGCAAGAATCACCAGCTCGGCACCGGTTTCCTCGATCACCTGCAGCACCTTGCGCTCTTGCCCGGGCTTGTCCTTGGGGTCGAGGGCGAAGTGGTAGTAAGGGATCTTGTGCCACTGCGCCAGCGGCTCGAGGTCTGGGTGGTTGGACACCACCGCGACCACGTCCATGCCCAGCTGGCCAATGCGCTGGCGATACAGCAGGTCGTTCAGGCAATGGTCGGCCTTGGACACCATGATCACCACCTTGGGGCGATGATTGGGTGCAGTCAGCTCAAACGTCATGCCGAACGCTTCGCTGCGCTCGGCAAGGCCGGCCCGGAAGCCGGCTTCGTCGAAATCGTCCGGCTGGCGGAACTCCACGCGAATGAAGAAGCGCCCCGACTGCCGGTCATCGAAGGAGTGGTGCTCCGTGACGTAGCAGCGCTGCTCGAAGAGGTAACGCGTCACCACGTCGACGGTGCCGAGCATGCTCGGGCAGTCGGCGGTGAGAATCCAGGTATCCGGTGCCCGACTCATGTTCTGCTCTCCTTAAGCCTCAATGCTCAGGCCGTACTCGGCCGAAGCGTCCTGCAGCCACAGCCACCAGTAGTCGGAGAAGCTGCGGCGAATCACCAGTTCCCAGGTGTCTTCGGCGGTGCGGCGGATTACCAGTTGCGACTTGGCGAACACGGTGCCGACAGCCTTGCCTACCGGGAAGTTGTTCGGGTGAACATCATAGCTGGTGGACTTCATCAGCACTTCGCGCACGTTCGGGCCGCGCAGCTCCAGCAGGCTTTGCCCGCCGCTGACGTTGACCACCTGGATGTGCTGCCCCTCAAGGGCTGCGCGCAGCTTTTGCTCGACCGACAGTTCCTGGCCGCCGGGTACGATCAGCAGCCACTCGTCAGGGCCGACCCACTGCAGCGACATGTGGTTGTTGGCGACCACGGTCAGGGCTACCGGCAGCTCCAGGCCCAGGGCCTTGTGCACGCCGGCGGCGAACTCCGGGTTGTGGCCGTCGCCACGCAGGGTCAGGTGGCCGAGGAACTTGCGTTCACGCAGGGTTACGCCTGCGTTCTTGCGGCCTTTGCCAACCAGGCTGGCCAGGTCGGCGTGGTGCAGTGGCGACTGGGCCTTGGCCTCGGCGCCGGGGTTTTGCTGGAAGACGTTGATAGCGCTCATTTCTTACCTGCCTTGAATTCTGGTTCGTCGATGCGACGCAGCTTTTGTGTTGGGGCTACCGGCCTCATCGCCGGCAAGCCAGCTCCCACAGGGAACTCATCAACCTTCAAAGCTGCATCGATCCTGTGGAGCTGGCTTGCCGGCGATTGGGCCTGGCCTGCCCCCACAGGGCCCGGAGTCAAACGTTCTGCCGCTCACCCTTCGGATCGAAGAACACCGAAGACACGATTTCCGCCTCGATCACGCTGCCATCCGCCTGTGGCGAGTACACACGCTCGCCCATGCGCTTGAGGCCGCCTTTGACCACGCCCATGGCGAACGAGTAGCCCAGGGAGTTGGATGCGTAGCTGGAGGTCACGTGGCCAACCATGTCCATCGGGATCGGCTGTTTCGGGTCGAATACCAGTTGGGCGCCTTCCGGCAACCATTTGGTCGGGTCGACCGGCTTCAGGCCTACCAGCTGCTTGCGGTTTTCGCGCACCACGTCTTCGCGGTTCATGCCACGCAGGCCAATCCACGAGAACGGCTTGTTGCGGCCCACACACCAGCTCATGTTGAGGTCGTCTGCGGTCATCGAGCCATCGGTATCCTGGCCAACGATGATGAAGCCCTTTTCGGCACGCAATACGTGCATGGTCTCGGTGCCGTACGGTGTCAGGTTGTACTTCTTGCCGGCCTCGATGATCTGTTCCAGCACGCCCATGGCGTAGTTGGCCTGCACGTTGACTTCGTACGACAGCTCGCCGGTGAACGAGATGCGGAACACGCGGGCAGGTACGCCGCCAACGTTGCCTTCCTTCCAGGTCATGAACGGGAAGGCTTCCTTGTCCATGTCGATGTCGGTCAGCTCGCTGAGCAGCTTGCGGCTGTTGGGGCCAGACAAGGTCATGGTGGCCCAGTGGTCGGTGACCGAGGTGAAGTACACCTTCAGTTCCGGCCATTCGGTCTGGTGGTACAGCTCCATCCACTGCAACACGCGCGCAGCGCCGCCGGTGGTGGTGGTCATGATGAAGTGGTTGTCGCCGACGCAGGCGGTTACGCCGTCGTCGAAGACCATGCCGTCTTCTTTGCACATCAGGCCGTAGCGGGCTTTGCCCACGTCGAGCTTGGTCCAGGCGTTGGTGTAGATGCGGTTGAGGAACTCGCGGGCATCCGGGCCCTGGATGTCGATCTTGCCCAGGGTCGAGGCGTCCAGCAGGCCCACGCTGTCACGCACGGCCTTGCATTCACGGGCCACGGCAGCATGGATGTCTTCACCGGCTTTCGGGAAGTACCACGGGCGCTTCCACTGGCCGACGTCTTCGAACTCGGCGCCGTTCTTCAGGTGCCAGGCATGCAGGGCGGTGAAGCGTACCGGCTCGAACAGGTGACCACAGTGGCGGCCCGCTACTGCACCGAAGGTAACCGGTGTGTAGTTGGGGCGGAACATGGTGGTGCCCATTTCCGGGATGGTGATGCCGATCGAACGGGCGGCGATGGCCAGGCCGTTGATGTTGCCCAGTTTGCCCTGGTCGGTACCGAAGCCCAGCGCGGTGTAGCGTTTTACGTGCTCGACCGACTCGAAGCCTTCACGGGTGGCCAGTTCGATACCGGCAGCGGTCACGTCGTTCTGCTGGTCGACGAACTGCTTAGGCCCTTTGGTGCCCTTGTCGTGCGGCACCTGGAACAGTGCCACGGTGGCCTCTTCCTTGCGCGCAACGGTTTTCGGCAGGGTGCCGACGGTAGCCTTGAAGCCGGCTTCGGTGGCTGCACGAACGCCGCCTTCGAAGCCATCGGCAATCACATCGCCCAGGGCGTAAACGCCGTTGATGCCACCGACGCACTCACGTTTTTGCGGCGCATCGCCCGGCACGAAGCCGAGGATGTCGTCACGCCATACCGGGCGACCGCCCAGGTGCGAGGCCAGGTGAACGATCGGGCTGTAGCCGCCCGAAGTGGCGATCAGGTCGCACTCGAGGGTTTCGCCAGGGCTGGTGACCTTGTGTGCCTGCACATCGATGGCCGCCACGCGGGCGCCGGTGACGTGCTTGCTGCCTTTGGCCTCGACCACGGCGCTGGAGGTGAGGATGCGGATGCCTTTGGCACGCGCTTCTTCAACCAGCGAGCCACGTGGGTTGTGGCGGGCGTCGGCGATGGCGACCACTTGCAGGCCGGCGTCATGCCAGTCCAGCGCGGCCCGGTAGGCGTGGTCGTTGTTGGTCGACAGCACCAGCTTGCGGCCTGGGGCCACGCCGTAGCGGCGCACGTAGGTAGAAACGGCACCGGCCAGCATGTTGCCCGGCACGTCGTTGTTGCCGTACACCAGCGGGCGCTCGTGGGCGCCGGCAGCCAGCACTACACGCTTGGCGCGAACGCGGTGCACGCGGTGGCGAACCTGGCCGATCGGGGCGCGGTCGCCGAGGTGGTCGGTAAGGCGCTCGTGAATGGTCAGGAAGTTATGGTCGTGGTAGCCGTTGACCGTGGCGCGTGGCAGCAGGGTCACTTCCGGCAGGCCTTCCAGCTCTTTGACCGCAGCGCTGACCCAATCGGCGGCAGGCTTGCCGTCAAGGGTCTCGCGGCTGTCGAGCAGGCTGCCGCCGAACTCTTCCTGCTCGTCAGCCAGGATCACGCGGGCACCGCTGCGCGCAGCGGCCAGCGCCGCAGCCAGGCCAGCAGGGCCGGCACCGACAATCAGCACGTCGCAGTGCTGGTTCATGTAGTCGTAGCTGTCCGGGTCGTTCTGCAGCGGCGCGCGGCCCAGGCCGGCTGCCTTGCGGATGTACTTCTCGTAAGTCATCCAGAACGATTTCGGGTACATGAAGGTTTTGTAGTAGAAGCCCGGCGGCATCATGCTGCCGCCCACCTTGCCAAGGATGCCCATGACGTCGTTATTGACGTTCGGCCAGCCGTTGGTGCTGGTGGCTACCAGACCGGCGTACAGCGCCTGCTGGGTGGCACGCACGTTGGGGATCTGGGTGGCTTCGCTGGAGCCGATCTGCAGGATGGCGTTCGGCTCTTCGGTACCGGCGGCGATGATGCCGCGTGGGCGCGAGTACTTGAAGCTGCGGCCTACTATGTCGACGCCGTTGGCCAGCAACGCGGCGGCCAGGCTGTCACCGGCATAACCCTGGTAGGTCTTGCCGTTGAAGGTAAAGTTCAGGACCTTGCTGCGGTCGATGCGGCCGCCGCTGGCGAGGCGATAGGTCTGGCTCATACTTTTTCCCCTTGGCCTTTGACGGCGGACGCTGCGGTCGCAGCTTTGCCATCAGCGGTCACTTGCGGCTTCTGGCCAATCTTGTAGGTTTCCAGAATCTCGTAGGTCACGGTGTTGCGGGTGACGTTGAAGTACTGGCGGCAACCGGCTACGTGGTCCCACAGTTCATGGTGAATGCCGCGTGGGTTGTCACGGTAGAACATGTAGGTACCCCACTCCTCGTCGGAGCAAGCGGCAGGGTCCAGCGGGCGGGCGATGTGCGCCTGGCCAGAGGCGTGGAACTCTTCTTCGGAGCGCAGCTCGCCGCAGTGGGGACAGAAAATATGCAACATGACGGTGTCTCCGGTTAGTGGGCGACGGCGGCGGCGCCGTGTTCGTCGATCAGTGCGCCGTTGTAGAAACGGTCCATGGAGAACGGCGCGGCCAGTGGGTGCATTTCGCCCTTGGCCAGGCTCGCGGCGAAGACGTTGCCCGAACCCGGGGTTGCCTTGAAGCCGCCAGTACCCCAACCGCAGTTGAAGAACATGTTCTTGACCGGGGTCTTGGTGATGATTGGGCAAGCGTCCGGCGAGGTGTCCACAATGCCGCCCCATTGGCGGTTCATGCGTACGCGCGAGAGGTTGGGGAACATCTCGACGATGGCTTGCAGGGTGTGCTCGATCACCGGGTACGAACCGCGCTGGCCGTAGCCGACCCAGCTGTCGATACCGGCACCGATCACCAGGTCGCCCTTGTCGGACTGGCTGATGTAGCCGTGTACGGCGTTGGACATGATCACGCTGTCGATAATCGGCTTGATCGGCTCGGATACCAGGGCTTGCAGCGGGTGCGATTCCAGCGGCAGGCGGAAGCCGGCCAGTTTGGCCATGTGCCCGGAGTTACCGGCGGTGACCACGCCGACGCGCTTGGCGCCGATGAAGCCTTTGTTGGTTTCCACACCGATGACCGCGCCGTTTTCCTTGCGGAAGCCGATCACTTCGGTCTGCTGGATCAGGTCCACGCCCAGGGCGTCGGCGGCACGGGCATAGCCCCAGGCCACGGCGTCGTGACGGGCCACGCCACCCCGGCGCTGAACGGTCGCGCCGAGGATTGGGTAGCGGGTGTTCTTCGAGCAGTCCAGGTACGGGATTTCGGCCGCGACCTGGGCGGTGTTCAGCAACTCGCCATCGACGCCATTGAGGCGGTTGGCGGAGACGCGACGCTCGGAGTCACGGATGTCCTGCAGGGTGTGGCACAGGTTGTACACACCGCGCTGGGAGAACATCACGTTGTAGTTGATGTCCTGGGACAGCCCTTCCCACAGTTTCATAGCGTGTTCGTACAGCTGCGCCGACTCGTCCCACAGGTAGTTGGAACGCACGATAGTGGTGTTACGGGCGGTGTTGCCGCCGCCCAGGTAACCCTTCTCGATGACCGCGACGTTGGTGATGCCGTGCTCTTTGGCCAAATAGTACGCCGTGGCCAGGCCATGGCCGCCACCGCCGACGATGACCACGTCGTAGACCTTTTTAGGGGTCGGCGTGCGCCACATGCGCTGCCAGTTTTCGTGGTGGCTGAGGGAGTGCTTGAAAAGGCCGAAGCCCGAGTAGCGTTGCATGGTCGTTTACTCCACTCAGCGGTAAACAGGGAAATCAGCGCACAGGGCCGCGACGTTCTTCGCCACATCGGCTTCGACGTCTGCGTCACCGAGGTTGTCGAGGATGTCGCAGATCCAGCCGGCCAGGGCTACGCATTGCGCAACCTTGAAGCCACGGGTGGTAACGGCCGGGGTGCCGATGCGCAGGCCCGAGGTGACGAACGGCGACTGCGGGTCGTTCGGCACGGCGTTCTTGTTGACGGTAATGTGCGCGCGGCCCAGGGCGGCGTCGGCATCTTTGCCGGTCAGGCCCTGGCGGATCAGGCTGACCAGGAACAGGTGGTTGTCGGTACCACCGGAAACCACATCGTAGCCGCGGTCGATGAACACCTGGGCCATGGCCTGGGCGTTTTCGATCACTTGTTGCTGGTAGGCCTTGAAGCCAGGCTCCAGCGCTTCCTTGAAGCACACGGCCTTGGCGGCGATCACGTGCATCAGCGGGCCGCCCTGGGCGCCCGGGAATACCGCGGCGTTGAGCTTTTTCTCGATCTCTTCGTTGGACTTGGCCAGGATCAGGCCGCCACGTGGACCACGCAGGGTCTTGTGGGTGGTGGTGGTAACCACGTCGGCGAACGGGATCGGGTTCGGGTACAGGCCAGCGGCAACCAGGCCGGCAACGTGGGCCATGTCGACGAACAGCAGCGCACCGACCTTGTCGGCGATGGCGCGGAAGCGTGGGAAGTCGAGGGTCTTGGAGTAGGCCGAGAAGCCGGCAACGATCATTTTCGGCTTGTGCTCGACTGCCAGGCGCTCGACTTCGTCATAGTCGATCAGGCCGGTGTCGGTGTTGATGCCGTACTGCACAGCGTTGTACAGCTTGCCCGAGGACGACACCTTGGCGCCGTGGGTGAGGTGGCCGCCGTGGGCCAGGCTCATGCCGAGAATGGTGTCACCGGCCTGCAGCAGGGCCAGGTAGACAGCGCCGTTGGCCGACGAACCGGAGTGCGGCTGGACGTTGGCGTAGTCGGCACCGAACAGCTGCTTGGCACGTTCGATGGCCAGGGCTTCTACCTTGTCGACGTGCTCGCAGCCGCCGTAGTAGCGCTTGCCTGGGTAGCCTTCAGCGTATTTGTTGGTCAGGCCGCTGCCTTGGGCCTGCATCACGCGCGTGGAGGTGTAGTTTTCCGAGGCGATCAGCTCGATGTGGTCTTCCTGGCGCTGTTCTTCGGCATTCATCGCCGCCAGCAGTGCATCGTCGTAACCTTGGATTTGGTCTTGCTTGCTGAACATCGTGTATCTCCCGGCAGCGATCGTTTTTTGTCGTGGGGCACTGTGGCCCTTTGTGGCGATGTTATGACTGGGCGGGGCGGGTCAGATGCCTGCGCACGCCTTGCAATGGCGCGTTTACGACATTCGTTTTGCACTGGGCTCTCCGGCCCTATCGCCGGCAAGCCAGCTCCCACAGGAATTGCACCGCCCTCAGGCCTTGTGGAGTACCTGTGGGAGCTGGCTTGCCGGCGATAGGGCCAGCCCAGACAACCTTGAAACCAGCTTATGCAGCGGTTGTATAGGCAACCGCCGAATCGATGGTTTAGAGTGCTGTTCTGCGTCGTTCACAGGACAGTGTCATGACAGACAAGAGCCAACAATTCGCCAGCGACAACTATTCCGGTATCTGCCCTGAAGCCTGGGCGGCGATGGAAAAGGCCAACCATGGCCACGACCGCGCCTACGGCGACGACCAGTGGACCGAGCGTGCCTCGGAGTATTTCCGCAAACTGTTCGAAACCGACTGCGAGGTGTTCTTCGCCTTCAACGGCACCGCCGCCAACTCCCTGGCCCTGGCCTCGCTGTGCCAGAGTTACCACAGCGTGATCTGCTCCGAGACCGCCCACGTCGAAACCGACGAATGCGGCGCGCCTGAGTTCTTCTCCAATGGCTCCAAGCTGCTGACCGCGCCCAGCGTCAACGGCAAGCTGACGCCCGAGTCGATCCGCGAAGTGGCGCTCAAGCGCCAGGACATCCACTACCCCAAGCCACGGGTAGTGACCCTCACCCAGGCCACCGAAGTGGGCACCGTATACCGCCCCGACGAGCTCAAGGCGATCAGCGCCACCTGCAAAGAGCTGGGCCTGAACCTGCACATGGACGGCGCGCGCTTTACCAACGCCTGCGCATTCCTCGGGTGCAGCCCGGCCGAGCTGACCTGGAAGGCCGGTGTCGATGTACTGTGCTTTGGCGGCACCAAGAACGGTATGGCGGTGGGTGAGGCGATCCTGTTCTTCAACCGGCAGCTGGCTGAAGACTTCGACTACCGCTGCAAGCAGGCCGGGCAACTGGCGTCGAAGATGCGCTTCCTGTCGGCGCCGTGGGTCGGGCTGCTGGAAGACGGCGCCTGGTTGCGCCATGGCAACCACGCCAACCATTGCGCGCAGTTGCTGGCGTCGTTGGTGGGTGATTTGCCAGAGGTACAGCTGATGTTCCCGGTGGAGGCCAACGGGGTGTTCCTGCAGATGCCAGAGCATGCTATTGAGGCGCTGCGGGGTAAGGGCTGGCGGTTCTATACCTTTATCGGTAGCGGTGGGGCGCGGTTCATGTGCTCGTGGGATACCGAGGAAGAGCGGGTGCGTGAGCTGGCGGCGGATATCCGCAGCATCATCGGCGCCTGACCGATTGCTGGGAGGGCTTTGCCCTCCTATCGCGACACAAGGCCGCTCCTACAAGGGACCGCGTTGCCGGCCTGGGAATGCGGTCCCTTGTAGGAGCGGCCTTGCGTCGCGATGGGCCGCAAAGCGGCCCCGGCAATCTACAATCTGAACCCACCCATCTGCCGCGCAAGATCATCGGCGAAGCCACGCAACGCCTGGCACTCTTCCCGGCACCCTTGCACCTCGGCCGCCGTCTCCCGCGCCAGATCGGAAATCCCCTGCACCGTGCGGTTGATCTCCTCGGTCACAGCCGACTGCTCTTCAGTCGCCGTGGCCACTTGGTGGTTCATATAGCTGATGTGCTCGACCTGATCGGTAATCGCCCCCAACGACGCCCCAGTACGTTGGCTCGATTCCACGCCACTACCCGTCGCCTGCTGTCCCGCCTGCATCGAACTCACCGCCGAACCCGCACCTTGCTTCAGGCGCTGGATCATCTGCTGAACTTCATCAGTGGACAACTGCGTACGCCGGGCCAAGGTCCGCACTTCATCGGCCACCACAGCGAACCCACGGCCCATCTCGCCCGCGCGCGCAGCCTCGATGGCAGCGTTCAGCGCCAATAGGTTGGTCTGTTCGGAAATACTACGGATTACCGCCAATACTTCATCGATCGAGGCGACTTCATCTGCCAACTGGCTAACCGCATCAGCGGCCTTGCCGATATCGCCCGACATACCCTCGATACCCCGAATCGACCGTTGCACCACCTCGCGCGCCTGCAGCGCCTCATCCCGCGCCGACTGCGAAGCCTGCGCTGCATCGCCGGCATTGCGGGCAATGTCCTGCACGGTCAGGCCCATCTCGTGGACGGCGGTGGCGACCATTTCGGTCATTTCCTGCTGACGCCCGGAGCGCTCGGCGGTGTTGTCCACCACCTGGGTCACCTGTTCCACGGCCAGGTGCAGCCGCTCGGAGGTTTGCAGTACCTCGCCAATCAGTCGGCGCTGGCTGTCGAGGAAGCGGTTGAAACCACGGGCCAGGTCGCCCAGTTCATCCTGGCGCGAATCATCCAGGCGATGGCTGAGGTCGCCAGCACCGCTGCCAATCTGCACCAATGCAGCGGTAACGCGGCGGATCGGCCGCACCAGGCCACGCGCCAGCAGCACCACCAGCAGCAACGACAGCAAAGCCACGGCGCCACCAATCAGGCTGGTCAGCCCCACGGTCTGGCGCATCTGCGCGTATATTTCCGCCTCTGGCACCTCGGCCACCAAGGTCCAGTTGAGGTCGCGCAGCGGCAGGCCAAGCGCCAGGTAGGTTTCCCCATCACGGCTGAAACGGCCGTTACGCAAGCCTTCGCCACCGCTCATCACGGCCTTGGCTGCAGCCGCACCGAGCTGTTCGCCGAGCTGGCGCTTGCCGCTGAAGGCTGAATCCGGGTGCACCTGGATCAGGCCATCGTTACGCACCAGGAACACCTTGCCGTGCTCGCCGAAGCTGAAGTCGTGGATCAGGCTGGACAGCTCGGTCATGCGCAGCCCCATGCCGGCCACACCGACCAGCTTGCCTTCCTTCTCGACGCGGTAGTCGATGAACAGCGCCAGCTCACCGGTAGCACCGTCGATGTCGATATTGATCAGGCGCTCGGCGCCGCTGTCGACGTAGCCGTAGAACCAGTTGTCCTTGGGGTTGCTGCGGCTAAGGGTGCGGTCCAAGCCGTTTTCATTGTAGTAATGGCCGGTCTCGGTCGAGGCGAACAGGGTAGTAAAGGCGTGGTTACGCTGCTTGGCGGCGGTCAGGTATTCAAGAAATTGTGGGGCTTGGGCAGGGTCTTCACCCGCGGCTAGCCAGTCGCGCAGCAAGGTGTTGCCGGCAATGTCGGCAGCAGCCGTTATGGGCTGGCCAAGCATGCGCTCGATGTCGTTGCGGATGGCTTCGATGCTGGCTGGCAGGGCGGTGTCGACCAGATAGCGCTCGGTGAGGCGATTGAGCGCCACGGTGAAGATGATGACCACAACCAGGATGCTCGCCAGCAAGGCCGCACCCATGCTGATGATCATTTGCCACTGGATGCTCTTGCGCCAGATACCCATGCCCTACTCCCCCGCAACATTATTGTTTTGCGAGAAGTGTATACACTTGCGTATCCAGTTAATCCAGTGACCTGGAACAATGATTTTGGCCTTTGGGGCTGCTTTGCAGCCCATCGCGACACAAGGCCGCTCCTACAGGAGATCGCGTTCCCTTGTAGGAGCGGCCTGGTGTCGCGAAAGGGGCGCGAAGCGCCCCCGGCTATCGATCAGGACTCTGCAATGGTCCGAACGATTGCATCCACCGTGGCGTCGATCTGCGCCTGGGTGCGCGCCAGCGTCTGCTGGTGTTCTTTCTGCAGTTCAACCTGCCTGGAGCAAAGGTTGAGGGCAGCCAGCACCAGCAGCTTGTCACCGATCAGGGTCGGGTACTGACGCTTGGTTTCGTTCAGGGCAGTGTTGAGCATGCGTACAGCCTGGGCCAAGGTTTCTTCCTGGCCTTCGGGCGCCTTGATCGAATAGTCGATGCCGAGAATCGACACGACATTGATCGGCTGCTCTGGCAGTCTCATGCGCCGACAACGCCCGCGCTGGCACGCTCAACCAGGGCCTGGATGCGTGCTGCGGTAGCGCCGTTCTTCTCTTCCTGCTCCATCAGTGACAGCTGCAGGGTTTCGTTCTCTTCTTTGGCCTGGGCCAGTTCCTGACCGAGGGCGGTGTTCTGTTCGGTAAGTTGAGCGTTTTTTTGCATCAGGTCGCTGACCAGTTGCTCGATTTGATTCAGGGAAGCTTCCAGCATGGGGTCTATCTCAGGTTGTTGCGAGGGGCGCACACGATAAAGAAAACTGCGGCCTATCGCCATTAAATATCGGATTCACGAAGTGTCGAACCCGCAGATTGACAGGGTAACCGCCACCTTGTTCCGACTTGGGTCAACCGCCGGTCAGGAAAAGGATAGCTACCTCACAATTCTCACCGTTCGCGCTCAAGACTGATCAGTCACGACCGATAGCCCGGCAAGTCCCATTTCGTCGCACTTTGCGCACGCTTTCTTTCCTTGCCTGGATCCCTTCCACCATGTCTTTACGCAACATGAATATCGCCCCGCGGGCCCTGCTGGGCTTCGCGCTGATCGGCCTGCTGATGCTCGGCCTCGGCATCTTTTCGCTCATACAGATGGGCAACATCCGCCAGGCCGGCGTGGTCATCGAGCAGGTCAGCGTGCCCAGTATCAAGATCCTCGACGAACTCACCGCGCTGAACCTGCGCATGCGCACCCTCTCCTACCGCCTGCTGCTTAACCGCGAAGCGGAAACCCAGCGCGACACCCTGAACCTGCTGGACCAGCGCAACGCCCAGATCGACCGCGCCCGCCAGGCCTACCTGCCGATGATCGGCGCCGCCGACGAGCAGGCCGCGTTCGACCAGTACGGCCAGTTACTCAACCAGTACCGCCAGCTGGAATCGCGCATGCGCAGCCTGAGCCAGGCCGACCGCGTCGATGAGCTGCGCGACCTGCTCAACCGCGACCTGCTGGCCAACTCCGAGCAAGTCAACAAGGTCATGGAAACCCTGGTACGCATCAACACCGACCAGACCCGCGCCACCAACGAAAAAGCCGCCAACCAGTACGCCGCCGCCTTCGCCCTGGTGATCGGCCTGCTGATCGCGGCAACCGTGCTGACCTTCGTCTGCGCGTTCCTGCTGACCCGCAGCATCGTCAAGCCGATCGAGGACGCGCTGAAGAGCGCCGAGCAGGTCGCTGACGGTGACCTGACTCACATCATCCGCGCCGAAGGCAGCGATGAAGCTGCCCGCCTGTTGCGCGCCATGGCCCGCATGCAGGACAAGCTGCGCGACACCCTGCAACAAATTGCCGGCTCTGCCACCCAATTGGCCTCAGCGGCGGAAGAGTTGAATGCCGTTACCGACGAAAGCGCCCGTGGCCTGCAACAGCAGAACAACGAAATCGAACAGGCCGCCACCGCCGTGACGGAAATGACCAGCGCCGTGGAAGAAGTGGCACGCAATGCCGTGAGCACGTCCGAAGCGTCCAGTGAAGCCAGCCGCTCGACCGGCGACGGCCGTGACCTGGTGATGGAGACCGTCGGTGCCATCGAGCGCATGAGCGGTGATGTGCAGGCTACCGCCAAGCTGATTACTCACCTGGCCGAGCAGTCGCGTGATATCGGCAAGGTGCTGGATGTAATCCGTGGCCTGGCTGACCAGACCAACCTGCTGGCATTGAACGCAGCAATCGAAGCGGCACGCGCCGGTGAAGCGGGCCGTGGTTTTGCCGTGGTGGCCGATGAAGTACGCGCGCTGGCGCACCGTACCCAGCAGTCGACCAGCGAGATCGAGCGCATGATCGGCAGCATTCAGGGCGGTACCGAAGAGGCCGTGGAGTCGATGCGCACCAGCACGGAGCGTGCCGAATCGACGCTGAATATCGCACGGGGTGCGGGGATGGCGCTGGATACCATTGCCGGGGCGGTGGCGCAGATCAACGAGCGCAACCTGGTGATCGCCAGCGCGGCGGAAGAGCAGGCGCAGGTGGCGCGGGAGGTGGACCGCAACCTGGTGAATATCAATGATTTGTCGGTGCAGAGTGCTACCGGGGCGCATCAGACCAGTGCGGCGAGTGCCGAACTGTCTCGCCTTGCAGTTGATTTGAATGGGTTGGTGGCGCGCTTTCGCACCTGACTTTAGATAGCCGGGGCCGCTTTGCGGCCCATCGCGACACAAGGCCGCTCCTACAGGGATATGCGTTTACCAGTGGGTACGCGCTCCCCTGTAGGAGCGGCCTTGCGTCGCGAAGGGCTGCGCAGCAGCCCCCTGCAATTTCGGATCAGTAATCGATCCGCACATCCCCTTTCGGCACGCTGCAGCACGACAGGATATAACCCTCGGCTTCGTCCTCTTCGGTAATGCCGCCGTTGTGCTCCATCTCCACTTCGCCGCCCAGCTTCAGCACCTTGCACGTGCCGCAAATACCCATGCCACAGGCTTTCGGGATCATCAGGCCCACCTTGGCCGCCGCCGCATGCACGGTCTCGCCCGGGGCGACGCGGATGCTCTTCTCACTGCCAATGAACTCCACCAGGTTGAGGTCGGAAACATCCAGCTCCGGCGCATCGGCGGCCTGCTCGGCGTGCTCCACCGCGTCGGCCTTGGCCTCTGGCGGCGTGGCCCCGAACGATTCCTCGTGGTAGTTCTTCATGTCGAAGCCGACCGCTTCGAGCATGCGCTTGACCGCAGTCATGTACGGCGTCGGGCCGCAGCAGAACACCGTACGCTCCATGTAGTCCGGCGCAATCAGCTCCATCAGCCGCTGGTTCAGGTAACCGCGGTAACCCGCCCACGGTTCGCCCAGGCCATGCTTCTCGCAAATGATGTGCAGGCTGAAGTTGGGGATGCGCGAAGCCATCTGTTCCAGCTCGCGGTGGTAGATGATGTCCTTCGGCGAACGGGCGCTGTGCACGAAGACCATGTCGACATTGGCGTTGGTGTCGTAGAACCAGCGCGCCATCGACATCACCGGGGTAATGCCGACGCCGCCTGACAGGTACAGCGTCTTGCCAGCCGGGAAGTCGATGGCATTGAACAGCCCCACCGGGCCGTGCACCGGCAACTCGGCGCCTTCGTGCATGGTGTCGTGCAGGAAGTTCGACACCAGGCCGCCTGGCACGCGCTTGACGGTGATCGAGAAGCTGTACGGCACCGACGGCGAACTGGAGATGGTGTAGGAGCGCATCACCGGCTTGCCTTCGATCTCCAGCTCCAGGGTAACGAACTGCCCTGGTTTGAAGAAGAACATGATCGGCTGGTCGGCCATGAAGCAGAAGGTGCGCACGTCCCAGGTCTCCTGGATGACCTTGACGCAGCGCACGATGTGGCGGCCGTTGGCCCAGGTCTGGGTAGTGACCGGATTGAGGAAGGTATCGGACATGTTCATCTCCAGCGGCCGACTATGGCCCTTTTTATGGCTTGGATAATGCGCAAGCTGAGGGCGACGTACATTCCTGCCAGCGACATCGGCGTGCTTATCGCGACCAGCCCCGCACGACAAGGGCTGGCGCGTCGTTATTCAAATCGGCCATGTCGTCCATGGATACGGTTCACGGCGCCTTCGGACGCACACTCCACGGCAAAACAACTAGCTGCTTTCTGACACGCAGCCTTGCGGCACCACAACAACGATTAGCCACCTTTTGCCGGCCGCACACGGCCCCGAGGAATACACGATGGACGTCACCGCAACCCTGAGCCTGGGCGATCCACTGGAACCTGCACGCAAGGCTACCGCCGAGATGCTGCAGACCCGCGAGCGCACCTACTCGTTGCCCCAGCCTTTCTACACCGACGAGCGTCTGTTCCAGATCGACATGCAGGAGATCTTCCAGAAAGAATGGTTGATCGCCGGCATGACTTGCGAAATTCCGGCGAAAGGCAACTACATCACCTTGCAGATCGGCAAGAACCCGATCCTGGTGGTGCGTGGCGCCGAAGGTAAAGTGCACGCCTTCCACAACGTCTGCCGCCACCGCGGTTCGCGCCTGTGTGTCAGCGACAAAGGCAAGGTGGCCAAGCTGGTCTGCCACTACCACCAGTGGACCTATGAACTGGACGGCCGCCTGCTGTTCGCCGGCACCGAAATGGGCGCCGACTTCGACATGAAGGAGTACGGCCTCAAGCCGGTGCACGTGAAGGTTGCCGGTGGTTACATTTTCATCAGCCTGGCGGAAAACCCGCCTGCCATCGACGAGTTCCTGGCCACCCTCGAGCATTACATGGAACCGTACGACATGGAGAACACCAAGGTGGCGGTGCACACCACCTTGATGGAAAAGGCCAACTGGAAACTGGTGCTGGAAAACAACCGCGAATGCTACCACTGCTCCGGTTCGCACCCGGAACTGCTGCAGACCCTGCTGGAATGGGACGACACCAACGACCCGCGCGCCAGCCAGGAATTCAAGGACCACGTGGCCAGGTCCGCTGCCGCCTGGGAAGCCGAGAAGATCCCGTACCTGCACAAGAGCCACGGCCTGCGTAACCGCATCGTGCGCATGCCGCTGCTCAAGGGCACCGTGTCGATGACCATGGACGGCAAGCAGGCCTGCCAGAAGCTGATGGGCCGCATCAAGAACCCGGACCTGGGCTCGATGCGCATCCTGCACCTGCCGCACTCGTGGAACCACTGCATGGGCGACCACATGATCGTGTTCACCGTGTGGCCGATCAGCGCGCAGGAAACCATGGTTACCACCAAATGGCTGGTGCACAAGGATGCCGTGGAAGGCGTGGATTACGACCCAGAGCGCATGCGCAAGGTGTGGGATGCCACCAACGACCAGGACCGTCGCCTGGCCGAAGAGAACCAGCGTGGGATCAACTCCACGGCTTACCAGCCTGGGCCTTACTCGAAGACTTACGAGTTTGGTGTGGTGAACTTCATTGACTGGTATAGCCAGCGGGTGTTGAACAACCTGGGGGCGGAGCCGGCGCCGTATCTGAAGGAAGTGCAGGCGCAATAATACCTACACACCTGCCATGCTTCGGCAGCAGGCCGAAGCATGGCGCGTTTTACACCGCTGTCTCTGGCCACTGTGCTCCTGTACGCACCTGATAAGCCATCGGTTGTATGGGATAGCGCCGTTCGGCAGACGACGTTGCCAACCCATAAAGCTCATAAGCTGACAGGGCCGTAGCAACTGAGGCCACCCCAAAATCAACCCAGGCCAACCCCTCGGCCGCCGGTGTGAACAGCCGTCCAGTAGCCGTGCCAATACTTACCGAGGCGCTGATGGCTCCAGCGGCCGAAAGCACCTTATCCTGCATAGTCCATGGTGCGACGGGCTGCTCTGCCGTGTTGAACGTGACAATCCCTGAGCGGCTTGCCGGGTAACCACTATTCAGGGCGAAGTCTCGCTCGATACGGTAGTTCCGGTACGCTTTCACGGCACTGATTGCCAGGTTGATCACCCCCGTGACGATGTTCCTGATGGGCGCCATGATGGCGGGGAAACGACCACTTGGGTCAATAAAGTTAACAGGGTCGCCTTGGCAGTAGGCGTAAGCATTGAGCCCCCCCTTGCCGAACGGGCTTAACGCGTCAGGACCGATGAACCGACCCAGACTCGGGCTGTAGACGCGGTGGCCGTTGCCCAACGGATAGCCACCCGTGAGCGGATCACGGTACTGACCGCAGAACGCCAACGCCGGCACAGCGGCAGCTGCTATGAACCCATAGGGTGAATAAGTATTCACGTCAAAGGGATTACCGCTCAAAAGCGGGCGCTGCTGATCTGTTCCGAACACAGGTCTGGCCATGACTTATCCACAATTAAATCGTTCGTGGATAGACTATCGAGAGCCTGCAAGTTTTGATACTGGCAAATATACCAGGCAAATCAATGATCATTTTTTGATCATATCGACCAAGGCAGCATCATTGCTGGGCTACAGCGAACTTCGTACACCTTGTCCACAGAGACACCAACAGAGTTTGTGAGCAACGTGCCAATTACCGCTGATTCGCTTGTGGATAAACGCCTCAAAACCCTGATTCTTATGGATCAGTGCGGGTTTAGGTGGGTTTGATCATTCTTTGATCAAAACCCTGTAAGCCTTTATTATCAAGGCTCACAGCCTCTACCAAACAGATTATCCACAGACCGGCTAACAGCGATTGTGGGTAACGCGTACCACGCTGATCTTCAAGGACTGCCAGCGGAGCGCGCCAAGCTCTGGTCATTATTTGATCAAATCTCTGCAAGCGGCGCAAATCAAGCTTCCCAGCCATGCGCCAACACTTTATCCACACCTTGGCGAACAGATTCCGTGGGCAATAATCTCGGTACCTGACATTTTTGCCAAAGCGGGCTTCGTGGTTGAGTTGCGGCCATCATTATGGCATTAGCGAGAGGTCACTTATGCACAGGCGCCTGACTGGCTCCGTGAAGTGGTTCCATGCAGTGCATGGTTTAGGGGTGATCAGGGCTGATGACGGTAGCGGGGACTACTTCGTGGCGCGCAATGCGATTTTGATGCTCGGCAGGGCAACGCTGCAGGAGGGGGAGCGGGTGGCCTTTGCGCCGGTGGTAGAAGGCCTGGTGATGTGGGCGTTCGATGTAGTTCGGTAATAACTGCTCTGTGTAGGAGCGGCCTTGCGTCGCGATGGGCCGCAACGCGGCCCCAGGATCTTGAACCTGTCGCAAGATTGCCGGGGCTGCTCTGCAGCCCATCGCGACGCAAGGCCGCTCCTACACTGGATCGCATGAAGACTGAACGCCTTAGCGCAGTACGCCCTCTTCCACCAGCAGCTTGAGGATGGCTTCGGCGCCTTCCTGTGGGGAAACGTCCTTCAGCACCTTGCCGCCACCGCCGCTGGCCTTGGCCGTTGCGGCCTTCATGCGGTCAGCACCGCTCTTGGCCTTGATCACCTTCAAGCGTTTGGGCCGCGGTCGCGCCGGTTGCAGCTCGGCCTCGGCCAGCAGCTCGTCATCGACAATCGCCACGTTACGTGCCGCCAATAACCCGCGGCGCGCTGGCCCGAAGGCGCTCTGTCGTGGCTTGGGCGCTGCGTTATCCACAGTCGCCAGCAATGGCAGGCGTACCTTCAGCCGACGCCGCTGGCCACGCGGCAAAGCCTGCAGCACCTGCGCCGTGCCGTTTTCGATCGACTCCACCTCGGCCAATCCGACAATCAACGGCCAGCCAAGCTTTTCCGCCAGCAGGAACGGCAACATGCCCGAACCCTCGCCCGTCTCGGCCTGGCTTCCGGTCAGCACCAACTGCGCCCCGGCATCGCGCAGGTAATCGCCTAGCACACCCAGCACATCGGCACCGGCCGGCTGCTCCAATACGTCCAGGTGGTCCAGGCCCATTCCCAGGTAGGCACGCAGCGCTTCTTCACCCGGGTCGCCGGCATGCACCACCTGCAAGTTATCCCCAGCCAGCTGCAAACCCAGCTCCACCGCGCGGGCATCCTGCTCGGCGCGGCGGGCGCGGCCGGAGCTTGGGTGGGCACCGATGGAAACCAGGCTGATCACTTTCGTACTCATGCTCGTGCCCTTATGCCGCGTCGCGCTGGCCGCCGCTGCGGTAGTTGTCCACAGCCTCGATCAGTGCCTTGAGAATCGCCGAACTGTCGCCAATCACCGACAGGTCAGCCCGCTTGATCATGTCGCAGCCCGGGTCCATGTTGATCGCCACCACCTTGTCGCAGGCGCCAATGCCCTGCAGGTGCTGGATCGCCCCCGAAATACCCACAGCCACGTAGACCCGTGCAGTGACCCAGGTCCCGGTGGCACCGACCTGGCGGTTACGCGGCATGAAGCCATCGTCCACCGCTACCCGCGAGGCGCCTTCGGTGGCGCCGAGGGCCGCAGTGGCCTGGTGGTAAAGATCCCAGTCCTTGACCCCGTTACCGCCCGAGACAATGAATTCGGCCTCGGCCATGGCGATGGTGGCCGGGTCGACCGCCACCGAGCCAAGGTCTTCGATACGCGTCAGGCTGCGCGCCACGCTTGTGGACAACTCCACCGGCAGCGCTTCATGACGGGTTTCACTGACCGGCTCGGCGCACTCGGCCGCCGCCAGGATCAAGCGTGGCACGGCGCGTTGCAGGTCTTGCTGGCCGGCACCGGCGCGGCCGATGCACTGGCCATCCTTGACCTGCCACACCCGCGTCGCCGGGCGCTCGCCCAGTGCTGCGCCCAGGCGCCGGCCCAGTTCGCCGCCACCGGTGCGGCTGTCGGGCAGCAGCCAGTGACGCGGGGCGAACTGGTTATCCACAGCGCGCAAGCCTTGAACAAGATGCTCCGGCGCATAGCCTTCGAACGCTTCGCCGTCGATGACCAACAGGCGGTCGACACCGGCTGTGGAAAAGTTGCTTTCCTTGTGCTCGCCAAACACTACCGCCAGCACCGCACCGTCGCTGCCGGCCAGGCTGTGGGCCAAGCCGAGCAAGTCGCGGTCGTGGCTGCTCAGGCGGCCGCCGACCATGTCCGGCACCACAGCAATGTAGAACGCCGGCGCCGACACCTGGTGCAGCGGCAGCTTGACCTCGGCCGCGGCCGTGCGCCGACCGCCGACACCGGTGCCCTGCTGGGCGCCGCTGCGGTCGATGCGCTTGATGCCGGCGGGGCCAATGAAGCCTGCAGCGATCGCATGTGGGTTCTTGCGGATGAGGCCGTTGGGCCCCATCCAGTTGGTCTGTTGCGTCTGCATGGCTGCATGCAGCGGGTGCAGACGGTTACGGGCGATCCACTCGGCGCGTGGGTCGCGGCGGATAATGTCGCTCATCAGTGCACCTCCGCAGGTTCACGTTTAGCCGTTTGCGGCTTTGGGACGGCAGGCGTGTCCTCTTCGATCAGCACGTCGGCCACCAGTTCGGCCAGGTCCTTGATCTGTGGGCGCGGTTCGACCACACCTTCGAGCATGGCGGTGCACTGTGGGCAACCCACGGCCACCAGCTCGGCCTCGGTCTCACGGATGTCGTCCATGCGCATGTCGGGGATACGCTGCTTGCCCGGGATGTCGGTGATCGGCGCGCCGCCACCACCGCCACAGCAACGGGAACGGAAGCCCGAACGCTGCATCTCGCGTACTTCGATACCCAGCGCCTTGAGCACTGCACGCGGGGCCTCGTACTCGCCGTTGTAACGGCCCAGGTAGCACGGGTCGTGGTAAGTGACGCTGCCGCCCTTGTGCTGCCCGAGGTTCAGCTTCTTCGCCGCAATCAGCTCGGCAATGTAGGTGCTGTGGTGCTGCACCTGGTAGTCGCCACCCAATGCGCCGTATTCGTTCTTCAGCACATGGAAGCTGTGCGGGTCGCAGGTGACGATGCGCTGGAATTTGTACTTGGCCAGGGTCTGGATATTGCGCTTGGCCAGTTGCTGGAAGGTCGCTTCATCACCCAGCCTGCGCGCCACGTCGCCGCTGTCGCGCTCTTCCAGGCCGAGCACGGCAAAGTCCACGCCCGAAGCCTTGAGCACTTTGACGAACGAGCGCAGGGTACGCTGGTTGCGCATGTCGAAGGCACCATCACCCACCCAGAACAGCACCTCGGTGCTTTTCACCTCCGACAGCAGTTGCAGGTTGAGGTCGGCAGCCCAGTTCATGCGCCCGCCAGGCGCGAAGCCGCCCGGGTTGTCGGTGGCGATCAGGTTGTCCAGCACCTCGGCGCCCTTGTTCGGGGTCGCGCCCTTTTCCAGGGTGAGGTGGCGGCGCATGTCGACGATGGCATCGACGTGCTCGATCATCATCGGGCATTCCTCGACGCAGGCACGGCAGGTGGTGCACGACCACAGCGTCTCGGCGTCGACCAGGCCATTGACGATCGGCTGGTGTGGGCTACCGCCGTGCTCGCCAATCGGCTTGCCAGGGTACGGGCTGCCGGCGAACTGGGCGTCGGTGCCACCGGCCAGGCCGATGACCATGTCCTGGATAAGTTTTTTCGGGTTCAGTGGCTGGCCGGCGGCAAACGCCGGGCACATCGCTTCACATTTACCGCACTGCACGCAGGCGTCGAAACCGAGCAGCTGGTTCCAGGTGAAGTCCACCGGTTTTTCCACGCCCAGCGGCGCGTTCGGGTCTTCCAGGTCCAGCGGCTTGAGGCCGGTGGAGCGGCCGCCGCCGAAGCGCTCGGCGCGGCGGTGCCAGGCCAGGTGCAAGGCACCGGCGAAGGCGTGTTTCATCGGCCCGCCCCAGGTCATGCCGAAGAACAGCTCCGACACGCCCCACAGCACGCCGAGGCCGAGTACCGCGACCATCACCCAGCCGCCGGTATTGGCCGGCAGGATGCCGGCGACCGGCAAGGTGGCGATGAAGAAGCTCACGGCAAATGCCAGCAGGCTCTTCGGCAGGCGCATCCATGGGCCCTTGGACAGGCGCGCAGGCGGGTTGAGGCGGCGTTTGAAGACGAAGATGGCGCCGGTAAACATGATGACCGTGGCCACCAGCAGCGCGTAGCCAAGGATCTTGCTCTGCAGGCCGAAGCCGTGCACCAGGATTGCCAGGGCAGCCGACAGCACGAAGCCGCCCGCCGTGGCCACGTGGGTCTTGGACATGTACTTGTCGCGCTCGACCACGTGGTGCAGGTCTTCCAGGTAACGGCGCGGCATGGCCAGCAGGCCGCCGATCAGGTTGACCTTGGAGACCCGGCCGCGACGCCACATGCGCACCCGGCGCAGGGCGCCGAGCACTGCCAGGCCAAGGGCAGCGAACAGCAGGATGGGTAAAAGGGTGTTCAACATGGGAGGCTCCCACAACAGCTGGATTCTTGCGCCACTCTCAAGCGCGGCGCGGACCCCTGTAGGAGCGGCCTTGTGTCGCGAAAGGGTCGCGAAGCGGCCCCAGCATTCTCAGCGCTGATGAATTGCTGGGGCCGCTTCGCAGCCCTTTCGCGACACAAGGCCGCTCCTACAGGGGGGCCAGTCCCGCCCCTAGAGAGGCGGTGCGATCAGAAGTCCTTGCACAGGCGCAAGGCGTCGTAGATCGCCGCATGCACGTTGCGCTGGGCCACGCAGTCGCCAATGCGGTACAGCAGGTAGCCTTCGCCCGGCTGGCTGAGGATCGGCTGTGGCTTGATGGCGAACAGCGCCTCCACGTCGATCTGGCCTTTGTTGCGCGAACCTTCCTTCAGCGCGTAGTACAGCTGCTCGTCAGGGCGCACGCCGTTCTCCACCACCACCTGGTCGACCACGCGCTCTTCCTTGGCGCCGGTGTATTCGTTCTCCAGCACCGCCACCAGCTTGTCGCCTTCGCGGTAGACCTTTTCCAGCATCATGTCGCCGGTCATGATCACTTCTTTCGGGTACATGCTGCGGTAGTAGGTAGGGAAGGTAGTACCGCCCATGGCCACGCCCGGCTTGATGTCGTCGGTGACGATTTCGACCTGGCTGCCCTTGTCGGCGATGAAGTCGGCCACCGACATGCCGGTGAATTCGCAGATGGTGTCGTACACCAGCACGTTCTTGCCCGGCGCAACCTTGCCGTCGAGCACGTCCCAGCTGCTGACCACCAGCCCTTCGGCGGCGCCCCAGTGCTCGTTCTGCTCAAGGAACGAATGGCCGCCCACCGCCAACACGATCACGTCCGGGCGCAGGTCCTGGATGGTAGCCACGTCAGCGGCAGTGCCCAGGCGCAGGTCGACCTTCAGGCGCGCCAACTCCAGCTGGTACCAACGGGTGATACCGGCAATCTGGTCGCGCTGCGGCGCCTTGGCGGCGATGGTGATCTGCCCACCAATCTGGTCCTTCTTCTCGAACAGGGTCACGTCGTGGCCGCGTTCGGCAGCCACGCGGGCCGCTTCCATGCCGGCGGGGCCGGCGCCTACCACTACCACCTTGCGTTTGACGCCCGTGGTCTTTTCGATGATGTGCGGCACGCCCATGTATTCACGGGAGGTCGCGGCGTTCTGGATGCACAGCACATCCAGGCCCTGGTACTGGCGGTCGATGCAGTAGTTGGCACCGACGCACTGCTTGATCTGGTCGATCT
>NZ_JBJDNB010000041.1:0-63735 GCF_044900445.1 Pseudomonas sp. NPDC089407 | reverse complement strand
AGGCTGAGATGGCTGTGAGCTTGAACTGCTCTGTGTATTTGCCCATAGGTCCCCCAAGGGTTGGATTTTTTGTCCAACTTCTTGGGGGCAGTCCACTGTTGTAGGAGCGGCCTTGTGTCGCGATAGGGGCGCAAAGCGCCCCCATGACCTCAATGCTGCTTGGCCTGCCTGATCCTTAGCAGTATCGCCAACAACACCAGCAGCACCGGCGGCGCCATGGCCAACAACCCGTCCCGCGCCGTCAGCCCCAACCCCAGCACATTCAGCCCGCCATACAGCAGCTTGAACAGGTTCAGCAGGTAATAGGTAATGGCAATGATCGACAGCCCCTCCACCGCCCGCTGAATCTTCACCTGGGCGTCAGCCCGGGCATTGAGGCTGTGCAGGATCGCGGCGTTCTGCTCTTCCATCTCTACCTGTACCCGCGCCTGTAGCAGGTCGCCCAGGTTGGCCACGTTCTTCGCCAGTTGCTCCAGCCGCTGCTCGGTGGCTGCGCAGTAACGCACGGTCGGCTTGAACCGGCGCTCGATGAACACCCCCAGGCGCTGGCAGTCAGCCACGTGGCTTTCGCGCAGCTCGCCCAAGCGCTCGAACACCAGTTGCGCATACGCCTGGGTGGCGCCAAAGCGGTGGCGGGTTTTTACCGTGCGGCTGACCACCTGGCGTGACAGGTGGGCAATGGCTTCCAGCAACCCTTTGGAATCATGCCCATCGCCGCCGGCACTGCGCTCGGAAAGGTTCACCAGGGTCTTGTCGAAGGCGTCCAGCTCCTGGCTCAGTTGCTTGGCCGTGGTCAGGGTCAGCGAGGCCATCATGCGGTACGTCTCGATCTCCAGCAGGCGGCGGATCATCCGGCCCTGGCGGTAGGCATTGAGGCGGCGATTGATGAACAGGAAGCGATTGGTGCCATCTTCGGTCAGGCGGAAATCGCTCCACACCACCGCATCGCCACCTCCGACGCACGAGCCGCACGGGTCTTTGAAACCGTAGTGGGTCAGGTCCAACCCCTGTTCGCCGCGTACCAGCACCTGCACCGTATTGATCACCTGTGCTGCCTGCGGCGCAATGGCTTCGGCCAGCACCGGCGGCAGGGCTTGCCACTCGGTGTCGGCGACAGTGCAGGGCACCACCAGCGTCAGGGTGAAGAACTCGGTGTGCCGTTCCCACTTGAACGGGTGGCCATCCAGGCAGGTGATGCCTTGGGCGGCTGCGGTGTCTGGGGCATCCGGGCAGCAACGCTGCAGCAGTGCCGCACAGGCCGCATCGCCGCCGAGCAGGGCCAGGTGGAAGACATGCGCCGGGCCGTCGAAGTACAGCGACGGGCGGGCGTGCAGTTCGTTGTGCAAAGCAGTGCGTTGAGGGTGCATGGGTGGTCCGGCCTGGTGTTGTGATTGTGGGGGTACCAGGAAGTGGGACTTTGCGGGAAGAGGGGAAAGTCACGCGAAGGAAAGTTTGTATCGCTTTACTCGCGCTTCAGATACAGCTGGTTGAGCGCCCGAAGATAGAGGGGCTTACTGAGGCCTGGCTTGGATTTTCGAGGATTCAGAAATCGAGCGCCGCCCGCGCGGCGCTTCGCGGGACAAGCCCGCTCCCACATCTGTTTTCGGGCCAATGAATCCTGTGAAAGGTGGGTCGCAGCTTTGGTGTAGGGCTGGAGACTAGTGGTGAGGCAGCGCCACCTCGGACCCAAGCCAGGTCAACAAGGCGGACGGCGGTGAGCTCACAAGCGAGACTGGCCCGAAACAGATGTGGGAGCGGGCTTGTCCCGCGAAGCGCCGCGCGGGCGGCGCTCGATCTAACAGGCGCTAAAAACCTCTCGACGAAGCCCTAGCCCAAGCACCGCGTCACATGCTTGACCGACAGATACGCCGACAACCCCCAAGGCCCGAGCTCACGCCCGATCCCGCTGCCCTTGGTGCCGCCCCACGAAGTCTCGACGAATACCGCCTGCACCGAGTTGATCCACACATGGCCCACCTCCAGCGCATCGGCCACGCGCTCGGCGCGCTCAAGGTCGGCAGAACACACTGTCGCCACCAGCCCGAAGCGGCTGTCGTTGGCCTCGGCAATCGCCTGCTCTTCGGTGGCAAAGCGGCGTGCGCACAGCACCGGGCCAAAAATTTCCTCAGTCCACAGGCGGCTGTGCTTCGGTACATCGGTATAAAGCGTCGGGCTGACGAACCAACCTTCACGGTCCAGCGCCTTGCCACCGGCCAGGCACTGCAAGCCTTCTTCGCGCGCCGTGGCAAAGTAGCTGGCCACCTTCAGCCATTGCGCCTGGCTGGTCAGCGGGCCCATGTCGACTTCTTCGCTCAACGGGTTACCGACCCGCAGGTTTTCCAGCGCCATCTGCAGACGCGGCAGCAGGGCATCGGCGATGCCGTCTTGCACCAGCAGGCGCGAAGTGGCTGAGCACATCTGCCCGGCGTTCCAGCTGATGCCGGCGACAATCCACTCCACCGCCTGGTCGACATCGCAATCGTCGAACACCACGATCGCCGACTTGCCGCCCAGCTCCAGCGTCACCGGCCGGCACTGCGCCGACGCGCTGCGCATCACCTGGCTGCCAACGCTGTTGCTGCCGGTGAACGACAGTTTGTCCAGGCCGTTGTGGCTGCTCAGCGCGGCACCTGTCTCGGCTTTACCATTGACGATGTTCAGTACACCGGCCGGCAGGCCCAGTGCATCGGCGATCTGGCCATAGGCTTGCTCGATCAGCGGGGTGACCTCTGAGGGTTTGAGCACCACGGTGCAGCCGGCGGCCAGGGCCGGGGCGAGCTTCCAGGCGCTGGTCACCAGCGGGAAGTTCCACGGCACGATCAGGCCTACCACGCCGACCGGCTCCAGGCGGGTGCGAGCGCTGAAGCCCGGGGCTGCCAGCGGCACGTCACGGTTTTTCGCCGGCAGTTGCTCGGCCAGCTCGGCGTAGTAGCCGAAGGTGGCGACAGCGTCGTCCAGGTCGATTTCTGCCTCGTGGCGCGGCTTGCCGTTGTTGCGCATTTGCAGGGTGATCAGTGCTTCACGGCGCTGGCCAAGCTGTTCGGCAAAGCCACGCAGGTAGGCGGCGCGTTCGCTGGCGCTGGTGCTTTTCCAGGCGGGCAGGGCAGCACGGGCAGCGGCCACGGCCTGGTCGACCTGCTCGACGCTGGCGGCCATCAGTTCGGCGAACGGTTGCCCCAGCGCAGGGTCATTGACGCTGATGCAGTCGCTGCCCAGGCCTTCGACCCAGCGGCCGGCAATGTAATGGGAAGTGGTCATGGTCGGTTTCCAGTCAGGCCATTTCGGCAGTGGTTACAGGCGTATGCGCAATGCTTTTGCAACGCACCCAGCGCGGGCCCTGGGGGCCATACACGCCAGCAGGTTCAGGGAACAGGTTGAGCAGCAACAGGTACAGCACGCCAGCCAACCCCAGGGTCACCGGCAGGCTCAGGTCGATACCGCCGGCCAGGTCGCCCAGTGGGCCGACAAACTGCCCCGGCAGGTTGACGAAGCACAGGCCGACCGCTGCGCTGGGGACCCACGCCCCCATGCCGCGCCAGTTCCACCCGTGCAGGAACCAGTAATGGCCGCCACGCTGGCCGCGGGTGAACACCTGCAGGTCGTCGGCGTGGTAGAAGCCGCGACGGGTGATCAGGCCGAGGATCATGATCACCATCCATGGGCTGGTGCAGGTGATGATCAGCACGGCAAAGGTCGACACGCTCTGCACCAGGTTGAAGGTGAAGCGGCCGATGAAGATGAAACCGATTGCCAGCACGCCGATCAGCAGGGTGGCACCGGCACGGCTGAGCAGGCGCGGGAACACGCTGGACATATCCAGGCCCGTGCCATACAGCGCAGTGGTACCGGTGGACATGCCACCGATCACCGCAATCAGGCAAACCGGCAGGAAGAACCAGCTGGGCGCTACGGCCAGCAGGCCACCGACGTAATTGTTGGTAGCGATGTAGTCCGGTGCCTGGGTGGCCACCAGGGTGGCGGTGCACAGGCCGAACAGGAACGGGATCAGCGTGGCGCTTTGGGCCGCGATCACTGCCAGCATGATGCGCGCCTTGGGTGTTTCACGCGGGATGTAACGCGACCAGTCACCCAGGAACGCACCGAACGACACCGGGTTGCTCATCGCCAGGATCGCTGCGCCGACAAACGCCGCCCAGAAGCCGGCCTGGCCGAGGTTGACGCTGCCTGCGTAGCCTGCATCGAACGGCCCGGCAAAGGCAACGATACCCAGCAGGAACAGCAGGCTCGACGCCCACACGGCAATCTTGTTGACCCACAGCATGAAGCGGAAGCCGAAGATGCATACCACCAGCACCAGCACGGCAAACAGGCCGTAGGCCAGGCCCAGGGTCAGGTCGCTTTCCGGCAGGCCGGCCAGGCGCTTGGCGCCGCCGACCAGGGCGTCACCCGAACTCCACACCGACAGCGAAAAGAACGCCACCGCTGTGAGCAGCGACAGGAACGAACCGACGATACGCCCGTGTACGCCAAAATGTGCGCCCGACGAAACGGCGTTGTTGGTGCCGTTGAGCGCGCCGAACAGGCCCATGGGTGCAAGGATCAGGGCACCGACGCCGACGCCGAGCAAAATCGCCCAGACACCGGCCTGGAACGACAGCCCGAACAGCACCGGGAAGCTGCCCAGCACAGCCGTGGCAAAGGTATTGGCGCCGCCGAAGATCAGGCGAAAAAGGTCCAGCGGGGAGGCGTCGCGTTGATCGGCGGGGATCTGTTCGACGCCGTTGGTCTCGATACCGGTCGAGTGGCTCATGGTGATGCTCCAGCGCGGTTGTTGTGGGCCGGCGCGGTGCGCGGGCCTTCTTGTGGGTGCGTTGGCAGGGCGGCAGGGCCGCGGAAAAAGATGATCAGGCCGGCGACACGACCGACAGGTGCTCGTGGCAGGCCAGCCACCGGTCGCCTTGGCGACGGAAGACGATGGTCTCGCGCTCGCTCAGTTGGTGTTCTTCACCGGCAATGCGGATATGTGTGGCCACATCGTGCATGAAGATCGCCACATCGCCTTGCAGGCTCACCTGGGCATTGCCCGACTCGCAAGCCAGCACGGCAAAGCCCTCGGCCTGCCACTGGGCCCAGATTTCTTCATACGCACGGCGTGACAACAGCGGTTGCGGCAAGGTGTGGAAAAGGAACGTGGCGTCTTCGCTGAAACAGGCGAAATAGCGGGCGGTGTCGTTGCTGGCGAATGCGGCAACGAGGTCGGCGGCGGCTTGCCGAACCTGAAGTGTCTGGTCCACGGGAGTGGCCTCACGGTTTTTTGTGATTGTGGTGAAGCGATTCTGGTGGCGCTGGGCGGGGGGTAAAATCGCTGATAGCAAATAATCAGTTCAGGAATTTGTGAAGTGATGTTCGCGCCTCCTTTACCCTTGCGCTATCCGTGGATATGGTGACAGCTGAATCCCGCGGATTGCAGGCAATGAGCATCTACCAACCACCATTGACGGTGACACCCCGTATTCTGGCTCTGGTTGCCGAAATCAGTGAACAAGTGGGGTTGTTGACTGCCCATCGCGATGCGGCGATGACACCGCAATTGCGACGAGGCAACCGCATTCGCACCATCCAGGCATCGCTTGCGATAGAAAACAACACGCTCAGCGTGGAGCAGGTAACTGCCTTGCTCGATGGCAAACGGGTTTTGGGCATGCCGCGGGAAATCCAGGAGGTGCGCAATGCATTCGCTACCTATGATGCGATGCCAGGCTGGCGTGCCGACTCCCAGAGCGATCTGCTCCGCGCCCACGGCATGCTGATGCATGGGCTGATTGATGACTCCGGTCACTACCGGCGGGGTGGTGTGGGTATCTGTCGGGGCTCAAGCCTGCTGCATATGGCGCCACCTGCCAGCCGGGTGGCGACGCTGGTACAGGATTTATTGCATTGGCTTGCGCACAACGACTGGCACCCGCTGATCATCAGTATCGCCGGCTTCGGCATGAACGTCAGCGGGGTGCCCCTGGCGGAAAACCCATGGTTTCTGGGTGCTGGTGGCGACCTTTACCGTGCTGGTAGGGCGCTGGGCGTTTCGCAAGCGGCGAGAGTACTGACTTCTCAGTCTTGACGCGGTCCTTGTAGGAGCGGCCTTGTGTCGCGATGGGGCGCGCAGCGGCCCTGGTCTTTCAGCTCCGCCGCGGATATCGAAGGGGGCCGCTTTGCGGCCCGATCGCGACACAAGGCCGCTCCTACAGAGACTGCACCCAACCCGACCGGTGGCCCTCCCAGCCCCACATCCTTGCCTACGCTGATACTCCCAACCCGCTAAAGCAAGGAGATCCGCCATGGCCTTCCAATACAAGCGTCTGGACAAGAACGATGCTGCGGTACTGCTGGTCGACCACCAAACCGGCCTGCTCTCGCTGGTAAGGGACATCGACCCCGACCGCTTCAAGAACAACGTGCTGGCCCTGTCCGACCTGGCCAAGTACTTCAAGCTGCCGACCATCCTCACCACCAGTTTCGAGACCGGCCCCAACGGCCCGCTGGTGCCCGAGCTGAAAGAACAATTCCCCGACGCCCCGTACATCGCCCGCCCCGGCAACATCAATGCCTGGGACAACGAAGACTTCGTCAAGGCGGTAAAAGCCACCGGCAAGAAGCAGCTGCTGATTGCCGGCGTTGTCACAGAGGTTTGCGTGGCCTTCCCGGCGCTGTCGGCACTGGAGGAGGGCTTTGAGGTATTCGTCGTCACCGACGCCTCCGGTACCTTTAACGAACTCACCCGTGATTCGGCCTGGCGGCGCATGGAGGCGGCCGGGGCGCAGCTGATGACCTGGTTCGGCGTGGCCTGTGAGCTGCACCGTGACTGGCGCAACGACATCGAAGGGCTGGGGACGCTGTTCTCCAACCATATCCCGGATTACCGAAACCTCATGACCAGCTACAACAAGCTGGCCAAATAGCGTTTGTGGGGGCTGCGTGGCGCCCCCCTTTCCAATCGCCAAGCGAAGCGGCAATCCGCCATGAATCGACCATACTGACTCTTCATTCGCCCCCAGGAGAGTGCCCATGTCCAAGTCGCCCAGGAAGAAACCCAGCCAGGACCCGCAGGAAAAACTGGGCGGCAAGGCCTACGAAAAAGAGCTCAAGCACCTGCATGTGGAGCTGGTAAAGCTGCAGGAGTGGGTGGTGGCCAAGGGCCTGAAGGTGTGCATCGTCTTCGAAGGCCGCGATGGCGCCGGCAAGGGCGGCACCATCAAAGCCCTTACCGAGCGCGTCAGCCCACGGGTGTTCCGCGTGGTGGCGCTGCCGGCACCCACCGAGCGGGAAAAGACCCAGATATACGTGCAACGTTACCTGCGCCACCTGCCGGCCGCCGGCGAAGTGGTGATCTTCGACCGCAGCTGGTACAACCGCGCAGGCGTCGAGCGGGTAATGGGTTTTTGCAGCGAAGAGCAGAGCAGCAAGTTCCTCAGCGTGGTACCGCTGTTCGAGAAAATGATGGTCGAGTCGGGGATCATCCTCATCAAGTACTGGCTGGAGGTCAGCGCCGAAGAGCAGACCCGCCGCCTGCAGGACCGTATCAGCGATGGCCGCAAACTGTGGAAGCTGTCGCCGATGGACCTCAAGTCGTACACCCGCTGGGACGACTACACCCGTGCCCGCGACGACATGTTCGCCGCCTCCGACTCATCCTGGGCGCCGTGGTTCATGGCCCACTCCAACGACAAGCGTCGCGCCCGGTTGAACATCATCAGCCATATGCTCACGCGCATCCCCTACAAGGACATCACCGGCGAGCAGGTCGTCAAGCTGCCCAAACGCGGCAAGATCGGCAAGTACAAGGCGGTAGCCTACCCGTTCAAGTTGGTTGAAGAGCGTTTCTGATCCCCTCCCTGCGGGGAGCAGCGAGGGTGCGAGCCTATGCCACATGACGGCAGCCTGTTGCAGGCGACGGTGGTGTTCCTGCTGGCCGTGGTGCTTCTGGTACCGCTGGCGCAGCGTCTGAAAATGGGCGCAGTACCCGGTTACCTGTTGGCCGGTATCCTGATCGGCCCGTCGGTGTTCGGCCTGCTGAACAACCCGGACAACGTCGCGCGCCTGTCGGAGATGGGCGTGGTGATGCTGCTGTTCGTAATTGGCCTGGAGCTTTCGCCACGGCGCTTGTGGACCATGCGCCGGGCGCTGTTTGGTGTTGGCACCTTGCAGGTGGGGCTGACGGCGCTGGTGCTGGGGCTGTTGGCGTACTTTCTGTTTGCCCAGTCAAAAGCGGCAGCCATTGTGCTGGGCCTGGGGCTGGCCTTGTCGTCTACCGCTTTTGGTCTGCAGGTGCTGGCCGAGCGCAGGGACCTGGGCAAGCCACACGGGCGTCTGGCGGTGGCCATCCTGTTGTTCCAGGACATTGCCGCCATCCCGCTGATTGCCGTGGTGCCGTTGCTGGGTGGCAATGTCAGCACCGCCGACGAAGGCGCCTGGCCGGTACTGGCGGTGCTGGCCGGCATTGGTGTGCTGATCGTGTTTGGCCGCTATCTGTTGACCCCGGTGTTCAAATGGACAGTCGGTTCGGGCTTGCCCGAGCTGTCGACGGCTACTGCCTTGCTGGTGGTGCTGGGCACGGCCTGGGTAATGGAGCATGTGGGCGTGTCGATGGCGCTGGGCGCCTTCCTGGCCGGTGTGCTGATGGCCGAATCGCCGTTTCGCCACGAGCTGGAAACCCAGATCGAACCACTCAAGGGCCTGCTGCTCGGGCTTTTCTTTGTCGGTGTGGGCATGAGCGCCGACCTGCGGCTGCTGTTCGGCATGCCATGGAGGGTGCTGGGGCTGACCCTGCTGCTGGTGCTGGTCAAGTTGCCCCTGCTGTTTGGCCTGGCACGCACGGCAGGTGGGCTCAACCAGCCCCAGGCCTTGTGCCTGGCGGTGGTGCTGGCATCTGGCGGCGAGTTTGCCTTCGTCGTGTTCAAGCTGGCGCTTGGGCATCAGGTGCTGACTCAGCAGGTACATGACCTGTTGGTACTGGCCATCACCTTGTCCATGGCGGTGGTGCCGCTGGTGATGATGGCCCTGGCGCGGCAGTTGCGGGACGACAGCCCGGCGCAGGCCAGCCCTGAGACCGGTCACTGAATAGCGCCTGGCGGGCGCATTGAACAGGCGGAGGTGAAACATGCAGCCGAGTTTCAAGCTGGACAGCGCCCTGTCGCGGGGCTTGCTCGACGTGCTGATCAAGGCGGGCCTGGTGGCTGCCTTGGTGGTGTTCTCCTTCCAGGTATTCCAGCCGTTCCTGGAGTTGATGCTGTGGGCGGTGATTCTCGCGGTAACGCTGTACCCGCTGCATCGGCGCATCCAGCGCGGCACCGGGCTCAAGGATGGCTATGCGGCAACGCTGGTGGTGTTGATCGTGCTGGTGGTACTGCTGGTGCCGATCTACCTGGTGGTGATGTCCATCGGCGAATCGGTGGACAGCCTGGTGACGCTGCTCAAGAGCGGCGCCTGGAGCGTGCCAGCGCCGCCTGAGTCGGTGGCGACCTGGCCGCTGATCGGCCCCAAGGTGTATGCACTGTGGCTGTCGGCCTCGGAAAACATGGCCCAAGTCCTCAACCAGTGGATGCCGCAGCTCAAGGGGGCTGGGCGGACGATGCTCGGCGCCGCGGCCAGCGCCGGTGGCGCGTTCTTGCTGTTTATCGCGGCGATCATTGTCTCGGGCATCATCATGGCGTTCGGCAAGCACGGCGAAATCTCGGCCCAGCGCATCGCCATACGCGTGTCTGGCGAGGAGCGCGGCAAGCCACTGGCCAAGCTGTGCACTGCCACCATTCGCGCGGTGGCCCAAGGGGTGATCGGTATCGCTTTCATCCAGATGCTGCTGATCGGGGTCGGCTTCGTCATCAAAGGGGTGCCAGGCGCCGGGATGCTGGCCATCGTCATCCTCATGCTGGGGATCGCCCAGGCCCCTGCGACGCTGGTCACGGTGCCGGTGATCATCTATGTGTTCAACGTTGAAGGTTTCACCGTGGCGACCATCGTATTTGCCATCTACACCTTTGTTGCCGGGCTGGCCGACAACGTGCTCAAGCCACTGCTGCTGGGGCGCGGGGTGGATGTGCCGATGCCGGTGGTACTGATAGGGGCGCTGGGCGGCATGGTGGTCAAAGGCATCATCGGCCTGTTCATCGGCCCGGTGATCCTCGGCGTGACCTACGTGCTGTTCTGGCAATGGGTTGCCCTGCAGGTGCCGGAGCAACCGGCACCACCCGCTGCCTGAGCCAGGGCCTGCCATGCCCAACCGCTGCTATGGCCTGGGGCTGCTGATGGTGCTGGCCGGCTGCACCCAGGTCGGCCCGGGCTTCGAGAAACCTCAGGACCCATGGCTGAGCAACTGGAGCACACCATTATTGGAGCAGGCCGGGCGCAGCGCCGCGGCACCGGACCTGCGCCAGTGGTGGGCAGTGTTTGCCGACCCGACACTGGACGCGCTGATTACCGAGGGCGATGCCAACAACACCAACCTGCGCGTGGCAGGCCTGCGTATCGCCGAAGCCCGCGCCCAGTTGGCCATCGTGCAGACCGGGCGTTATCCACAATTGCAGCAGTTGCGGGCGCAGAGCCTGTACCTGAAGCAGGACCAGTCCGGTACCGCCACTGCCCGCGACTCGGTGTTCTGGCAGTCCAGCATCGGCTTCGACATTGGTTGGGAAACCGACTTCTGGGGCCGTTTCAGCCGTGCCATCGAAAGCGCCGATGCTACCTATTTCGCCTCACAGGCCAACTACGCCGACGCCATGCTGCTGTTGCGTGCGCAGGTGGCTGATACTTACTTTGCCCTGCGCACTGCCGAAGCACGGCTGGATATCGCGCAGGAAAACGCCAAGCGCCAGGCCCGCAGCCTGGAGATTACCGAGCGGCTGTTCCGTCATGGTGAAAACGACGAACTGGACTGGCAGCAGGCGCGCACCCAGTACCTGGCCACCCTGGCCACGATTCCTGAGTTCGAGAACCAGCTCAATGCCCTGCGCAATGTGTTGTGCTCGCTGCTCGGCCGGCCGCCGGGGCCGCTGCCACAGCTGGACGGCCGCCATGGCCGGTTGCCACTGCCGGACCGCGCCATATTGCAGGACGTGCCCGCCCGCCTGCTGCAGCGGCGCCCGGACATCCGCGCGGCCGAGCAGGCCGTGGCAGCCCAGTCGGCGCTGGTGGGGGTGGCCGAAGCCGACCTTTATCCGCAACTGAGCCTGCTCGGCAGTATCGGCTGGACCCTGCTCTCGGCCAATCATCTGCCCAACACCTTCGACCTGGCGGCAGGCCCGAGCCTGATCTGGAACCCGTTCGACTATGGGCGGCGCAAGAACGCGGTGCGGGTCGAGGACGCGCGCTTGCAGCAACTGATCGAGTTGTACCACCAGAGCGTACGCGAAGCGGCCCGTGAAGCCGACGACGCGGCCAGTGGCCTGGTGCGTTCGCTGCAAAGTGCAACCATTCGCGGCCAGGCCTCGCAGGCCGCACAACGTTCGCTGAACCTGGCCAGCTCGCAGTACCAGGAAGGCTTTGCCGACTTCCAGCGCGTGCTCGACGCCCAGCAACTGTTGTTGCAGCAGCAGGATGGTTACCTGGTCAGCCGCGGCAATGCGGTGAGCAGCCTGGTGAGCTTGTACAAGGCGCTGGGGGGCGGGTGGGATAGCACGCGCCAGCCGATCGACCGCGCTACCCGCCAGCAGATGCAAAACCGTACCGATTGGGGCGACCTGCTCGACGAGCCGGCCGCTGTCCACCCTGAACAAGGTGAGCCGAAATGAGCGACCCCGCTGAAGCGCCGCCAGCCCCCGACCGCGGCATGCGCTGGGTGTTGATATTGATCATCGTCAGCCTGGTCTGGTACCTGCTGGCTGACCGCTTTACGCCCTACACCCAGCAGGCCCGGCTGCAAGCCTACGTGGTGCCGGTGGCTGCCGAAGTGGCCGGGCAGATCAAGCGCGTAGCGGTGGGCAACAACCAGGAAGTGCGCCGGGGCGATGTACTGTTCGAGCTCGACCAGGCGCAGTACCGCATCGCCCTGGCCCGCGCCGAAGCTGACCTGGATACCGTGCGCCGGCAGATCGGCGCCGGCACGGCCGGTATCGACTCGGCCCTGGCGGCACTGGTGGCGGCCCAGGCCAACGAGCGCAAGGCCCGCCAGGACGCCGAGCGGCTCAAGCGCCTGATCGATGAAGACCCTGGCACGGTGTCGGTACGCCGCCTGGAAGGCGCCCAGGCCACCCGTGACCAAGCCATCAGCCAGGTGGCGGCGGCCCGTGCCGAAGTCGAGCGGGCGCGTGAGCAGCAGGGCGGGGCCGAAGCCGACAACGCACAACTGCGCAGCGCTGCCGCCAACGTGGAAAAGGCCCGCCTGGACCTGGCCCGCACCGTGGTGCGCGCCGATGCCAACGGGTTGATCACCGACTTGCGCACCGATGTCGGCCACTACGTGGGTGCCGGCAGCCCGATGATGACGTTGATCGCGATCCATGACGTGTGGATAAGCGCCGACATGACCGAGAACAACCTCGGCCGCCTGCGCCCGGGCGCCCCGGTGCTGGTGGTGCTCGATGCCCTGCCCGGCACGGTGCTGACAGGGCAGGTACGCAGCATCGGCTATGGCGTGAGCGTCGGCCAGCCGGCGCCTCCGGGCAGTTTGCCGACCGTGCAGAACAGCCGTGACTGGCTGCGCTCGGCGCAGCGCTTTCCGGTAATCGTCGAGCTTGACCGCGACCAGCTGGCAGACAAGTCCGGGTTACGGGTCGGCGGCCAGGCCGAAGTCATGGCCCTGCCCAGCGAAGGCAACCCATTGAACCTGCTGGGCCGCCTGTTCATGTGGCTGATGAGCTGGTTGTCGTATGCCTATTGAGCTACGCCGCCTGCGCGCCCTTCGCCTGGCCTGGGGCGTGGCGCTGTGCCTGGCGGTGAGTTTCGGCATCGGCCTGCCGGTGCCAATCCTGGCACCGGTGTTTGCCGTGCTGTTGCTGGCCATGCGCAGCCAGCCCTTGCCGCTGCGTGCGGCCCCGGCCCTGGCGGTGCTGGTGCTGCTCGCCTGCGGCAGCGGGTTGCTGCTGATTCCGCTGCTACGGCATGCCCCGGTGAGTGGCGTTTTACTGGTGGGCGTGGGGGTTTTCCTGACACTGCGCTACGCGCTGAGGGGCGGTAACGGCCTGTTGGCAAACTTGCTGGTGATCGGCCTGACCATGATCGCCGCTGCCGGTACCAGCAACTTCACCCTGGCGCTGTCGGTGGTCGAAGCGCTGGCCAAAGGCATGCTGCTGGCGGTGCTGGGTACGGCTGTGGCACATGTGCTGTTTCCCGAGCCTGCCGACGCTCCCCCACAGCCGGTGCCACCGCTGCTGGACAGCGAGCATGTCAGCTGGGTGGCACTGCGTGCCACGCTGATCGTGATGCCGGCCTTTCTGCTGGCGTTGATTGCCCCGGACCCGTACATGCCGCTGATCATGAAGGCTGTGAGTGTGGGGCAGCAGGCCGGTGAGACCCGCGCACGGCACGCCAGCCGCGAGCTGATCGGCTCGACCTTGCTGGCCGGGGTGTTGGCGATTCTGTTGTGGGGGGCGCTGAGCCTGTTCGTGCACCTGTGGATGTTCTTTCTGTGGGTGCTGCTGTTTACGCTCTGGCAGGCGCGGCGGCTGTATCAGGCGGTGCCCAACCGGCACAGTCCGGCGTACTGGGTCAGTTGCCTGACGACCCTGCTGATTCTGCTGGGGCAGTCGGTGCAGGACAGTGCCGGCGGGCAGGATGTGTACAAGGCGTTTGCCGTGCGCATGGCGTTGTTCCTGGCCGTGTCGGTGTATGCCAGCGCCATGCTGATCTGGATCGACCGGCGCCGGGTGCGGGTTGCCTAGTCCTTTTCATCTGCCGGTCGGCTAACGCGGTCAGGTGTAGGAGCGGCCTTGTGTCGCGATCGGGCTGCGAAGCAGCCCCAGGGATTCTGCACAAATGCACAAGTTGCCGGGGCTGCTTCGCAGCCCGATCACGACACAAGGCCGCTCCTACAAGGGCCTGCGAAGGCCAGTGAAAGCGAGCTAGGGCTGCCAATCAACCCCACTCTCTTCCAGATAAGCATCTACCGCCGCCCCCACTGTAGGGTGAAAAGCCCAGAGCCACGGCGATCCCGCCCAGCACCACCTCGACCAGATCGATGTCGGTGACCCAGGGAAGACGAAGCTGGGCAAGCCTTGCGGTAATTGCCCGAGAACCTTTACGCCCATCTGGTCAAGGTTGAACAGGCTCACGGCCAGCGTTGCCAGCACCACCGCGATCAGGATGCCCGGGATGCGCTTGAACGGTTTGAGCAACAGGATCAGCACCAGGCTACCGGCGCCGACGACAAAGCTTGGCCAGTGCCCTTGGCCGGCGAACAGCGCCTGGCCCAGGTGCCAGATGTCGCGTAAGGGGCCTTCACTGTCGACCTTGATGCCGAACAGCTTGGGCAACTGGCTGATCAGTACCGTGAGGGCGATGCCGTTCATGTAGCCATAGCGGATGGGCTTGGCCAGCAACTCGGTGATAAAGCCCAGGCGCAGCAGCCCGGCGATCACACAAAAAGCCCCCGCCACCAGGGCCATCAGGCTTGCAACGGCAATCGCGCGTTGCGGATCGCTGGCTGCGTATTGCACGACCACCGCCAGGATCGGCGCGGCCAGCGCCGAGTCCGGGCCCAGCACCAGGATGCGGCTGGGGCCGAACAGCGCGTAGGCCAGCAGCGGAATGATGGTGGCGTACAAGCCATAGATGCCCGGCACCCCGGAAGCTTCGGCATACGCGATGCCCACCGGTACCAGCATGGTGGTGAGCACCAGGCCGGCAGCGATGTCTTTGGCCAGCCAGGCGGGCTTGTAGTGGAGCAGGGTGACCAACCCGGGCAACCAGCGTTGCCAGTCGAAGCGGGGCGATTCGGGCATGCTGCCGGCTCCAGCGGGGAGGGTGCTGAGTCACAGCTTAGATGCTGAAAAGCGGGGCCGCTTTGCGGCCCACCGCGACACAAGGCCCACACAGGGACCGCGCCAGCCTGAGGCCTGCACAGTACCTGTGGGAGATCGCCCAGCCCTTTGGACTGCGCTGTCGCGCAGAGAACTGCGTTCGCAAGCAGTCCGCATACCCTGTGGGAGCGGCTTTAGCCGCGAAGAATCCAACGCGGTGCATGGCACCGGCTGCGCCGGTGTTCGCGGCTAAAGCCGCTCCCACAGTGTCCCTGCCAATTCAATGAGTTATGCGCAGTTCTATGAGAGCGGGTTCACCCGCGAAGAAGCCGACTCGGTACATGGCCCCGGCTTTGCCGGTGTACGCGGCGGTTCGACGCCTCGACCTGGGTGCGCGTCCCGCTTGCCAAAGGCCAGAAAAAACAAAACCCCTTGAGGCATTGGTCTCAAGGGGTTTGTGGGTACAGCAGGCTAACGCTTAGACGTTGAAACGGAAGTGCATCACGTCGCCATCTTTAACGATGTAATCCTTGCCTTCCAAGCGCCATTTACCGGCTTCCTTGGCACCGCTCTCACCCTTGAACTGGATGAAGTCGTCATAGGCCACCACTTCAGCGCGGATGAAGCCTTTTTCGAAGTCGGTGTGGATAACGCCGGCCGCTTGCGGTGCGGTGGCCCCGACGCGTACGGTCCAGGCGCGTACTTCCTGCACGCCGGCAGTGAAGTAGGTCTGCAGGTTCAGCAGCTCATAACCGGCGCGGATCACGCGGTTCAGGCCAGGCTCTTCCAGGCCCAGGGCCTCGAGGAACATGTCTTTCTCTTCGCCATCATCCAGCTCGGCGATTTCCGCTTCGATCTTGTTGCATACCGGCACCACCACCGCGCCTTCTTCCTCGGCGATGGCCTTGACCACGTCCAGGTGCGGGTTATTGTCGAAGCCGTCTTCGGCGACGTTGGCGATGTACATCACCGGCTTGCTGGTCAGCAGGTGGAAGCCACGGATAACGGCCTTTTCGTCGTCAGCCATGTTCTTCATCAGGCTGCGTGCAGGCTTGCCTTCGGTGAAGTGCGGAATCAGTTTTTCCAGGATGGCCTTTTGCGCCAGGGCTTCTTTGTCGCCGCCCTTGGCGTTGCGGGCAACCTTCTGCAGTTGCTTCTCGCAGCTGTCGAGGTCGGCGAAGATCAGTTCGAGGTCGATGATTTCGATGTCACGCTTGGGGTCGACGCTGTTGGAAACGTGGATCACGTTCTCGTCTTCGAAGCAGCGCACCACGTGGGCAATGGCGTCGGTCTCGCGGATGTTGGCGAGGAACTTGTTGCCCAAGCCTTCACCTTTCGAGGCACCGGCTACCAGGCCGGCGATGTCGACGAACTCCATGGTGGTCGGCAGGATGCGGTTAGGCTTGACGATCTCAGCCAGCGCAGCCAGGCGCGCATCGGGCATTGGCACGATGCCGCTGTTCGGCTCGATGGTGCAGAAAGGGAAGTTCTCCGCCGCGATGCCAGACTTGGTCAGGGCGTTGAACAGGGTGGACTTGCCGACGTTGGGCAGGCCGACGATGCCGCAATTGAAACCCATGGGTATTCCCCTCTCTAAAGGAAATCAGGCCTTCTGGCTGTGCAGCTCGCGCATCGCCTTGGCGAAGTCGCCGGCAAGCACGTCCGGCAGCACGCCGAGGGCAAAATCGATGCTGGCGTCGAGCTTCTCCTGCTCGGCGCGCGGTGCGCGACCCAGGACGAAGTTGGAGACCAGTTTGGCGTCACCCGGGTGGCCGATGCCAAGCCGCAGGCGGTGGAAGTCGTTCTGGTTGCCGAGCTGCGCAATGATGTCGCGCAGGCCGTTGTGCCCCCCATGGCCGCCGCCGCGCTTGAGCTTGGCAACGCCCGGAGGCAGGTCGAGTTCGTCGTGCGCCACCAAAATTGCTTCCGGCTTGATGCGGAAGAAATTGGCCAAGGCCGCCACGGCCTGGCCGCTACGGTTCATGTAGGTGGTGGGGATCAACAAACGAACGTCGTTGCCCTGATGGCTGAACTTAGCCGTCAGGCCGAAATATTTTTTGTCAGCGGTCAGCGAAACACGCTGGGCGCTGGCAATGCGTTCAACGAAAAGAGCCCCTGCGTTATGCCGGGTCTGTTCGTATTCGGGGCCGGGGTTACCCAGGCCAACGATCAACTGGATGGCGGTCACGTCAGGGGCTCTTCCTTGGAGTTGGTGGGTTACAGTGCGCGCGGCACTGTAACCCGATCAACGCCGGCGTGCGAGTGGATTACTCGGCAGCGCCTTCTTCAGCAGCTTCGGCGGAAACGCGCGGAGCGTGAACGTTGGCAACAGCTTTGTCATCACCGTGGGCCAGAGCTACGAACTCTACGCCTTTCGGAGCTTTCAGGTCCGACAGGTGGATGATGGTGCCGATTTCAGCGTTGGCCAGGTCGACTTCGATGAACTCAGGCAGGTCTTTGGCTTCGCAGGAAACTTCGATCTGCGATTCAACGTGCGAGATCTCGCCGCCTTTCTTGACCGGTGCTTCTTCGTTGATGAAGTGCACTGGAACAACAGCGGTCAGCTTCTGGCCAGCAACGACGCGAACGAAGTCGGCGTGCATGATGAAGCCTTTGGCTGGGTGGCGCTGCATGGCCTTGACGATGACGTTCTGCTTGGCGCCGTCGACGTTCAGTTCGATAACGTGGCTGAAGGCAGCTTCGTTTTCGAACAGTTTGGCGATTTCCTTGGCCACGATGGTCAGGGATTGGGCTTCTTTATCGCCACCGTAAACTACGGCAGGGATGCTCAGCGCGTGACGCAGGCGGCGGCTCGCACCTTTCCCCAGGTCAGTACGCGCTTGGGCGTTCAGGATGAAATCAGTCATTTTACTTCTCCAAAATAGCCTCCCGAATGGCGTTTGCGACCAGCGCCAGACGGGGATGGCAAAAAAGCCCCGCCCCAACACAGGTTGGGGCGGGGCGCTTCACATCAACACGTGTTCCGCTTAGCGGAACATCGCGCTGATCGATTCTTCGTTGCTGATACGGCGGACCGCTTCAGCGACAACCGGTGCGATATCCAGCTGGCGGATACGGTCACAGGCTTGAGCAGCGGCGGACAGCGGAACGGTGTTGGTCACCACCAGCTCGTCCAGTACCGACTTCTCGATGTTCTCGATCGCGCGGCCCGACAGGACAGGGTGCGTGCAGTAGGCGTAAACCTTGGCAGCGCCATGTTCTTTCAGGGCTTTGGCCGCGTGGCACAGGGTGCCGGCGGTGTCGACCATGTCGTCTACCAGGATGCAAGTGCGCCCTTCGACGTCGCCGATGATGTGCATAACCTCGGAGTGGTTAGCCTTTTCGCGGCGTTTATCGATGATACCCAGGTCGACGCCCAGGGACTTGGCGACGGCGCGTGCACGCACAACACCACCGATGTCCGGGGAGACGATCATCAGGTTCTCGAAACGCTGGTCTTCGATGTCGTCAACCAGTACGGGCGAGCCGTAGATGTTGTCGACGGGGATATCGAAGAAGCCTTGGATCTGGTCAGCGTGCAGGTCGACGGTGAGTACACGGTCGATACCTACGACAGTGAGCATGTCAGCAACCACTTTGGCACTGATGGCTACACGTGCCGAACGCGGACGGCGGTCCTGGCGGGCATATCCGAAGTAAGGAATCACGGCGGTGATTCGGGATGCTGAGGAGCGGCGGAAGGCGTCAGCCATCACTACCAGTTCCATCAGGTTATCGTTGGTCGGGGCACAGGTCGGCTGAATAATGAAAACGTCTTTACCACGAACATTTTCATTGATCTCAGTACTGATCTCACCGTCGGAGAATTTACCGACAGAGACGTCACCGAGAGGGATATGCAGCTGACGTACGACACGCCGAGCCAGATCGGGGTTAGCGTTCCCCGTAAAGACCATCATCTTGGACACGCGCAGTACCTGAAGGCTGAGGGTATACCTGGATGAGTATAAGGAAAATGGCAGGGGCGGCTGGATTCGAACCAACGCATGGCAGGATCAAAACCTGCTGCCTTACCGCTTGGCGACGCCCCTGTATCTGTTGCTTGCGAACGCTTATGCGCTCGACTTCTTGACCAGACTTTGCAGCTTGCGATGCAACATCGAAATATTGCTTCCTTTCGCCACAAACCCTGTTTGGGTCGCTGAAAGAAGGGCCAGAACTTTATCAGCTTCGGCTTTGCTTGGGAAGGCCCCAAATACACAACTTCCAGTGCCAGTTAGTCGAGCCTCAGTGAATTTTCCCAGTGAATTCAACGCATTGCGAACTTCAGGGTAATTCTGCTCTACCACTGGTTGGCAGTCATTTCGACTGTTTCCCTTGGGAACGGGGCGCATCTTAAGGGGGAGTGAATCACGTGTCAACTGCGGATGCGAAAAAATTTCTACTGTGCTGACAGACACTTGCGGCACCAGCACGACATACCAGGGCTCGATCGGGTCGACCGGGGTCAGTTGCTCGCCCACGCCCTGGGCGAACGCTGCATGGCCGCGCACGAACACCGGCACGTCGGCGCCCAAGCTCAGGCCCAGTGCGGCCAGGCGGTCTTCGTCCCAGCCCAGCTGCCACAGGTGGGCGAGGGCCAGCAGGGTAGTCGCGGCATCCGAGCTGCCGCCACCGATGCCGCCACCCATGGGCAGTACCTTGGTCAGCCAGATGTCGGCGCCAAGCGTGGTGCCGGATTGTTCTTGCAGCTTGCGCGCGGCCCGCACGATCAGGTTGTTGTCGTGTGGTACGGCCTCGATCTCGGTGTGCAGGCGGATCACACCATCGTCACGCAGGGCGAAACTCAGCTCGTCGGCGTGGTCGAGAAACTGGAACACGGTTTCCAGCTCGTGGTAGCCGTCGGCGCGGCGACCGATGATGTGCAGCCACAGGTTGAGCTTGGCCGGGGCCGGCAGGGTGAGCTTTTGCATGGGGTTAGTGCCCCAGCTGGCGCGGCTGCCAGTCCTTGACCACCAAGGTCACGTCCAGGTCCTTGCCGTGCAGCTTCAGGCGCTCGGGCAGCCAGTAGCCGTTCTGCTCGGTGTAGCTCAGGTACTGCACCTGCCAGCCGTCCTGGTCAAGGCTGGCCAGGCGGCTATCGCCGTCCAGGGTCAGCTTGCTCTTGCTGTCAGGGGCGGGCAGGCCGCGCACCCACCAGACCAGGTGCGAGACCGGCAGTTTCCAGCCTAGTTGTTCTTCCAGCAGGGCTTCGGGGCTGGTGGCTTCGTAGCGGCCCTGGTTGGCCACTTCCAGTACCACGCCGCCGGGGCGGCCGGTCAGGCGTGCGGCGCCACGGCCCAGCGGGCCGGCCAGGCGAATGTCGTAGTAGTCCTGGCGTTGCAGCCAGAACAGCGTGCCGCTGCCGGAGTCGCGTGGGGCGCGGATGCCGACCTTGCCGTTGATCTGCCAGCCGTCGAGGCTGCTCAACTGCTCTTTATGGGCGCGCCACTGCTGCGGGTCGCCTTGGCCCTGCAGGGCCTCACGGCTACCGAAGCCGGCACAGCCGGCCAGCAGGGCGATCAGGGTGAAGGTGATGCAATGGCGCAGGAACATGGCGTTAAAGGGTCTCGGATCCGGTCAGGCGCAGGAGGGTCTTGCGCAGAATGGGGCTGTCGGGCTGGGCTTCGAAGCCCTTGGCCCAAGCCTGGCGGGCTTCGCGGCGCTTGCCGTTGGCCCACAGCACTTCGCCCAGGTGGGCAGCCACTTCGTGGTCGGGGAAGTTGGCAAAGGCCTGGCGCAGGTAGGTTTCAGCCGCGTCGAGGTTGCCCTGGCGATAGTTGACCCAGCCCAGGCTGTCGAGCACCGCCGGGTCGTCCGGGGTCAACTGGTGGGCTTTGTCGATCAGCGCCTGGGCTTCGGCATAGCGGGTGGTGCGGTCAGCCAGGGTGTAACCCAGGGCGTTCAGGGCCATGGCGTTTTCCGGCTCGCGGGCGATGATGGCACGCAGGTCTTTTTCCATTTGCGCCAGGTCGTCGCGCTTCTCGGCCAGCATGGCGCGGGTGTAAAGCAGGTTGAGGTCGTCCGGGTAGCGCTGGATGGCTTGCTGCAGCACCTGGCTGGCCTGGGCATCCTTGTTGTTGTTGCTGTAGCTTTCGGATTCGATCAGGTACAGCTGGATGGCGTAGTCCGGCTGTGCTTCGCGGGCTTCGGCGAGCAGCCGCGAGGCCTCGCTGCTGCGGCCGTTGGCGATTAGGATGTCGGCCTGGCGCAGTTGCGCCGCCAGGTAGTCAGGGCCTGGGCCGACCAGGGCGTATTCACGCAGAGCGCCTGCAGGGTCGTGGCGCTCTTCGCGTATGCGGCCGAGGTTGAGGTGTGCGGCGTCGACGTTGCTGTCGCGCTCGACCAGCTCTTGCAGATAACCTTCGGCTTCGTCCCAGTCCTTGTTTTCCAGGCACACCAAGGCCAGCGAGTAGCGCAGCTCGTCATCATCGGGGTATTGCTGGACCAGGCTGAAGAACTCGGCCTTGGCGTCGGCGATGCGGTCCTGTTCGACCAGGGTGCGAGCGTAAGTCAGGCGCAGGCGCTTGTCGTCCGGGTTGTCACGAATGGCCTTGCGCAGCAGCGGCAGGGCCTCCGGGCCACGGTCAAGGGCCTGCAGCAGGCGGGCGCGCAGCAGTATCGGGGCGATTTCGCCGTTTTGCGGCGGGTTTGACTCCAGCAGCTCCAGGGCTTCTTCGGTCTTGCCGTCCTGGTTCAGCAGCAGGGCCTTGCCGAACACCAGCTGGCCGTTATCCGGGTATTTCACCAGCAGGCGCTCGAAGCTTTGCAGCAGGCCGTCGCGGGTGCTCTGGTCGGTTTCGGCGGCAGACAGAGCAAGGAAATCGAAGTGGGTGTCGCCCTGGCCCTGCAGCACCTTTTCCATGTAGGCCATGGCGTCATCATAACGGCCAGCGCGGGCCAGCTGGATGGCAGCGGCGCGCTGGGCGTCGAGGTTCTGTGGGTCGTTGCGGGCCCAGACCAGGGCGTTATCCAGTGCTGGCTCGTCGGCGCCGAGGTATTCGGCTATGCGGTAGGCGCGTTCGGAGACCCCGGGGTCCTGGGTTTTTGCGGCCTGGTCGGTGTAGTTGGCCAGGGCGATGTCGAAGCGGTTGCGCTGGCCGGCCAGCTCCGCGACCAGCAGGCTATAAAGTGTGTCCTGCTTGAACGAGCCATACACCACGGGCTTTTCCGCCTCGCCTTTGCCAGCTTCGGCGACGGGAAGCTCGTCCTTTTGCGGGGCGAGGCTCTGGCAGCCCTGGAGCAGGGCGAAGGCAAGCAGCAATGCGTATGGTTTGTTCATAGAAGGCTTATTGGAGGACTCACCGGCGGTCGGAGCATGATGACACAAGCGCGGTGGCAAACCCACCTGTGCTGTGCCTGGTTAACTGCGACCTTGGCGGGGGGGAAGGGTTCCGGAGGTGTTGGTTGTGCTGGGGGTATGGCTTGGTAGGTGTGGTGGGTGTGCCAAGTGCCTGGCTTGGCAGGTGTGGCGCCTGAGAGATCGAGCGCCGCCCGCGCGGCGCTTCGCGGCACAAGGCCGCTCCCTCATCTGTTTCGGGCCAGTCTCTTCTGTGGCTTCACCTTTGTCCGCCTTGTTTGTTCCCTTCGTCATCGAGGGTTGCACACCTGCTCTTCTGTCACGCGCTAAGGGGGCGCGCGCCTCTGTCACAGGAATAATTGGCCCGAAACAGATGTGGGAGCGGCCTTGTGCCGCGAAGCGCCGCGCGGGCGGCGCTCGATCTCTCAGGCGCCATAACTTCATCGGCATACACGGTGGTTGTCCTAAAACCTGCGAAAGAGGACAATTATCGGCTTCCCGTCACAACCAGCGACCTTGCATGGCCTTTCTTGCACTTGGTATCAACCATAAGACTGCCTCGGTAGACGTACGCGAGCGCGTGGCGTTTACCCCAGAGCAGCTGGTAGACGCCCTGCAGCAGCTCTGCCGACTGACGTCCAGCCGCGAAGCGGCGATCCTGTCGACGTGCAACCGCAGTGAGCTCTATATAGAGCAGGACCACCTGTCCGCCGACGCCGTGCTGCAATGGCTGGCCGATTACCACCGCCTCAGCCTCGACGAGCTGCGCGCCAGTGCCTATGTGCACGAAGAGCACGACGCCGTGAAGCACATGATGCGCGTCGCCTCCGGCCTCGACTCGCTGGTCCTCGGCGAGCCGCAGATCCTCGGCCAGATGAAGTCCGCCTATGCCGTCGCCCGCGAGGCCGGTACCGTCGGGCCGCTGCTCGGGCGCCTGTTCCAGGCTACCTTCAGCGCCGCCAAGCAGGTACGTACCGACACCGCCATCGGCGAAAACCCGGTGTCGGTGGCGTTTGCTGCAGTCAGCCTGGCCAAGCAGATCTTCGCCGACCTGGGCCGTAGCCAGGCCCTGCTGATCGGTGCCGGCGAAACCATTACCCTGGTCGCCCGCCACCTGCATGAGCAGGGCGTACGCCGCATCGTCGTCGCCAACCGCACCCTGGAACGTGCCAGCATCCTCGCCGAGCAGTTCGGTGCACATGCCGTGCTACTGGCCGACATCCCTCAGGAACTGGCCAACAGCGATATCGTCATCAGCTCCACCGCCAGCCAGCTACCTATCCTCGGCAAGGGCGCGGTCGAGAGCGCGCTGAAACAGCGCCGGCACAAGCCGATCTTCATGGTCGACATCGCTGTGCCACGCGATATCGAAACCGAAGTGGGCGAGCTGGACGACGTATACCTCTATACCGTCGACGACCTGCACGACGTGGTGGCGGAAAACCTCAAGAGCCGTCAGGGCGCGGCACAAGCCGCCGAAGAACTGGTGACAGTAGGGGCTGAAGACTTCATGCTGCGCCTGCGCGAGCTGGCGGCGGTGGACGTGCTCAAGGCCTATCGCCAGCAAAGCGAGCGCCTGCGCGACGAAGAACTGCAAAAGGCCCAGCGCCTGCTGGCCAACGGCGGCAACCCCGAAGACGTACTGGCCCAACTGGCCCGGGGGCTCACCAACAAACTTCTGCATGCGCCCAGCGTGCAGCTGAAAAAGCTCTCGGCCGAGGGGCGCGTCGATGCGCTGGCCATGGCCCAGGAACTCTTTGCCCTCAACGAGGGCTCGACGGACAAATCCCCGCAATGAAAGCGTCGCTGCTGAACAAACTGGAAATCCTCCAGGACCGCTTCGAAGAACTCACCGCCCTGCTCGGTGATGCCGAGGTCATTTCCGACCAGACGCGCTTTCGCGCCTATTCCCGCGAATACGCCGAAGTAGAGCCGGTCTACGCTGCTTATAAAGAGTGGCGCAAAGTCCAGGACGACCTTGAAGGTGCCCAGGCGCTACTCAAGGACAGCGACCCGGACCTGCGCGAAATGGCCGTGGAAGAAGTGCGTGAAGCCAAGGAGCAACTGCTGACGCTGGAGGCAAACCTGCAGCGCATGCTGCTGCCCAAAGACCCCAACGACGGCCGCAACGTGTTCCTCGAAATCCGCGCCGGTACCGGTGGTGACGAGGCTGCGATCTTCTCCGGCGACCTGTTCCGCATGTATTCGCGCTACGCCGAGAAACGCGGCTGGCGCCTGGAAATCCTGTCCGAGAACGAAGGCGAGCACGGCGGCTACAAGGAAATCATCGCCCGCGTCGAGGGTGAGAACGTCTATGGCAAGCTCAAGTTCGAGTCCGGCGCGCACCGCGTACAGCGTGTGCCCGAGACCGAATCCCAGGGCCGTGTCCACACGTCTGCCTGCACGGTGGCGGTACTGCCCGAGCCGGACGAACAGGCCGCCATCGAAATCAACCCGGCCGACCTGCGCGTCGACACTTATCGCGCATCCGGTGCCGGGGGCCAGCACGTCAACAAGACCGACTCGGCCATCCGCATTACCCACTTGCCCACCGGCATCGTGGTGGAGTGCCAGGAAGAGCGGTCGCAGCACAAGAACCGCGCCCGCGCCATGTCCTGGCTGTCGGCCAAGCTCAACGACATGCAGACCAGCGCTGCGCAGAGCGCCATTGCCAGCGAGCGTAAGCTGCTGGTGGGCTCCGGCGACCGCTCTGAGCGCATCCGCACCTACAATTATCCACAGGGCCGGGTGACTGACCACCGTATCAACCTGACCTTGTACTCCCTGGACGACGTCCTCAGTGGTGGCGTGGAGGCGGTCATCGAACCGCTGTTGGCCGAATACCAGGCCGATCAACTGGCCGCCCTGGGGGACTGATGACCATTATCGCCAGCCTGCTGCGCAACGCGCAGCTGCCCGAATCGCCCACCGAGCGCCTGGACGCCGAACTGCTGCTGGCCGCGGCCATCGGCAAGTCGCGCAGCTACCTGCACACCTGGCCCGAGCGTATTGTCAGTAGCGAAGATGCCCAGACCTACGCGGGCTACTTGCAGCGCCGCCGTGGCGGCGAGCCGGTGGCTTATATCCTCGGCCAGCAGGGTTTCTGGAAGATCGACCTGGAAGTCGCACCGCATACGCTGATCCCGCGGCCGGATACCGAGCTGCTGGTCGAAACAGCCCTTGAACTGCAACCTGCCTCGCCAGCCAAGGTTCTCGACCTGGGCACCGGCACGGGCGCTATCGCCCTGGCCCTGGCCAGCGAGCGCCCGGCCTGGCAGGTAACAGCGGTTGACCGGGTGGAGGAGGCCGCGGCCCTGGCCGAGCGCAACCGTCAGCGCCTGGGCCTGGGCAACGCCCAGGTGCGGGTCAGCCACTGGTTCGACAGCCTGGCCACTGAACGTTTCGACCTGATTGTCAGCAACCCGCCCTATATCGCTGCGGCAGACCCCCACCTGGCGGCGGGCGATGTGCGCTTCGAACCCAGCAGTGCGCTGGTGGCCGGTGCCGATGGCCTGGACGACCTGCGCGTGATCGCCGCCCAGGCCCCCGCGCATCTGTTGCCGGGTGGCTGGCTGTTGCTGGAGCACGGCTACGATCAAGCCGCAGCGGTACGCGCGCTGCTGGCCGAGCACGGCTTTGTCGAGGTCGCCAGCCGTACCGACCTGGGCGGCCATGAACGTATTACCCTGGGGCGTCTGCCATGCTGAGTGATCAGGAACTGCTGCGTTACAGCCGTCAGGTGCTGCTGGCCCAGATCGACATCGATGGCCAGCTGCGGCTCAAGCACAGCAAGGCGCTGATCGTCGGGCTGGGTGGGCTGGGCTCGCCGGTTGCCCTGTACCTGGCCGCTGCCGGGGTCGGCGAGCTGCACCTGGCCGACTTTGACACCGTCGACCTGACCAACCTGCAGCGCCAGGTAATCCATGACAGCGCCAGCGTCGGCATGAGCAAGGTTGACTCGGCCCTGCAACGGCTGGAGGCAATCAACCCGGAAATCAGCCTGGTTGCGCACCGCCAGGCACTGGACGAAGACTCGCTGGCAGCCGCCGTGGCAGCGGTCGACCTGGTGCTGGACTGTTCCGACAATTTCTCCACCCGCGAGGCGGTCAACGCTGCCTGTGTCGCGGCCGGCAAACCACTGGTCAGTGGCGCGGCAATCCGCCTGGAAGGGCAACTGTCGGTGTTCGACCCGCGCCGCGACTACAGCCCTTGTTACCACTGCCTGTACGGGCATGGCAGCGAGGCCGAGCTGACCTGCAGCGAGGCCGGTGTGATCGGCCCGCTGGTGGGTCTGGTAGGCAGCCTGCAGGCGCTGGAAGCGATGAAACTGCTGGCCGGGTTCGGTGAGCCGCTGGTCGGCCGCCTGCTGTTGATCGACGCCCTTGGCACCCGTATTCGAGAGCTACGGGTCAAACGCGACCCGGCTTGCGCGGTCTGTGGCAAACGCGATGGCTGAGCGCTCGGCGCCGGTCGGCGTGATGGACTCGGGGGTCGGCGGCTTGTCGGTACTCGCCGAGATCCAGCGCCTGCTGCCCAACGAGACGCTGCTGTACGTGGGCGATTGCGGCCACATACCTTATGGCGAAAAGTCGCCAGACTATATCCGTGAGCGCTGCCGACGCATTGCCGGGTTTTTCCACGAGCAAGGCGCCAAAGCCCTGGTATTGGCCTGCAACACCGCCACCGTAGCGGCGGCGGCTGACCTGCGTGAACTGTACCCGAACTGGCCGTTGGTGGGGATGGAGCCCGCAGTGAAGCCCGCGGCGGCGGCAACCCGTTCCGGCGTGGTGGGAGTGCTGGCGACCACCGGCACCTTGCAGAGCGCCAAGTTCGCCGCATTGCTCGACCGCTTCGCCAGTGACGTCCAGGTGATCACCCAGCCTTGCCCGGGGCTGGTCGAGCTGATCGAAACCGGTGACCTGGGTAGCCCGGCGCTGTGCCAGATGCTGCTGGGCTATGTGCAGCCGCTGCTGGCCGCCGGCTGTGACACACTGATCCTCGGTTGCACCCATTACCCCTTCCTGCGCCCGCTGCTGGCCGGCATGGTGCCTGCGGACGTCGCCATCATCGACACTGGTGCTGCCGTGGCGCGTCAACTGCAACGCCTGCTGGGCGCGAGTGACCTGCTGGCCGACGGCCCGGCGCGGGACACCCGCTTCTGGACCAGCGCCGATCCGCAATCCCTCAGAAAAATCCTGCCTGTGCTGTGGCATAAGTCCGACGATGTGCAAAGCTTTGCTTTGTGAAAAAAACGTGAAAAAAGCTGAACTATCGTCCCACTGCCGCTTTCTACCGCTTTGCCTGAGATGAGGCGGACACTAATAACAGCATCAGGAAGAAGGATGTTTCTCATGAAGAAACTGCTGGGCTTGGCGGCGGCTGCCGTCTTTGGGTTGGGGCAAGCGGTATCGGCGCAGGCGGCCGATGTTTCGTTTTCGGTAGGCCAGACCGGTGACTCGACCATGGTCTATCGGCTGGGGTTGCAATCGAACTGGGACGCGAGCTGGTGGCAGACCAGTGTCGGGCGCGTGACGGGCTACTGGGACGGCGCCTACACCTATTGGGATGGCGACGAGACCTCGAGCAACCATAGCCTGTCGTTCGCACCCGTGTTCGTCTATGAATTTGCCGGGGAATCAGTGAAGCCCTACATCGAGGCGGGGATTGGTGTGGCGGCATTCTCCAGCACCAAGCTGGAAAGCAACGACCTGGGCTCGGCCTTCCAGTTCGAAGACCGCATCGGCTTCGGTCTGCGCTTTGCCGGCGGGCATGAGATTGGCGTGCGGGCGATTCACTATTCCAACGCGGGTATCAAGCAGCCCAATGATGGCGTGGAAAGCTACAGCCTGCATTACCGCATGGCGCTCTGAGTCAGCAGAATCAGGTTATTGCCCTGTAGGAGCGGCCTTGAGTCGCGATCGGGCTGCAAAGCAGCCCCAGCAATACTTGCCTTGGTGCTGAAACCCTGGGGCCGCTTTGCGGCCCGATCGCGACGCAAGGCCGCTCCTACAGGGGGGCATGACATGTCAGTTATCTCGGTGGAAAAGGCCAAAGGCTGCTGAGGTCCAAGGTTTCCAGCACCAACTCCGGCTCCCCCAGGGGCCAGCGGTGCAGCAACTCTGCTGCTGCACTCTCCGGTGTCCATGCCTCCGGTATCGCCGGCGCCGACGTCACCGGTGTTTTCAGCGACTGCGGCCCCACTACCGTCAACGTAACCCCATGCGCTTTAAGTGTGTTGCGCTGCTCGCGCAACCACTGGGGAATATTGTTCCATCCCGCAGTCGTCTGCGTCGGCGCATACAGCTGCAACGCCGAATAGCGGTTGAACACCGCCATCACCTGCGGCGAATCACCTTTGGCGAGCAACGGCAACGCACTGGTCAGGCAGTATTCGGCAGCCAGCTGGTTGCTGGTGACGATCGCCTCAATCAGCTCACTGTCGGCCACATCGTCAGCCAGGTAGTCACTGGTACCGGCGTTGATGACCAACCCGTCCAGCCCACACCAGGCATGACAGATCTGTTGGGCGGCACTCGCCGCCTGCTGTTCTTCATGCAAGTGCCACGGCAAGCGCAACAACAGGCTGCGGTGCTTCGCTACCAGTCCATCAAGCGCCCGGTCATCCTTGCCACTAACGGCAACCCGATGCCCTTGCTCCAGCATCCGTTCTACCAAAGCCAAGCCTAGTCCATTGCTTGCGCCTGTAACCCAAAACCTGCGTGAGTTAGTCAAGACGTTGTTCCCCTGTTACTGCCGGCGTGGCAAGCCTTTGAAGGCCTCCAGGGCACGCTGGCGACTGCTGCTGAGATCGACCATTGGACTTGGATACAAGCTATTACCAAAAAGGTCATTCGACTTCACGGGTTGGTGAACTGTTTTTTCATCAAGCGCCTGTAATTCCGGCACCCAGTGGCGAATGAAGCGCCCCTCCGGGTCGAACCGCTGCGACTGCGATACCGGGTTGAAGATACGGAAATAGGGCACTGCGTCAGTGCCGGTAGACGCGCTCCACTGCCAGCCGCCGTTGTTGGCAGCCAGGTCGCCGTCTATCAGGTGGCGCATGAAATGCCGCTCACCCTTGCGCCAGTCGATCAGCAGGTTCTTGCTGAGGAACATGGCCACGACCATGCGCAGGCGGTTGTGCATCCAGCCTGTGTGCAACAGTTGGCGCATGGCGGCATCGATGATCGGGAAGCCGGTACGGCCCTGTTCCCACGCCTGCAGGTCTGCTGGAGCGTCACGCCAGGGCAGCGCCTCGGTATGGGCGCGGAAAGCGCGATGGCGCGAGACCTGTGGATAACCCTGCAGGATGTGTTTGTAGAATTCGCGCCAGAGCAGTTCGTTGATCCAGGTCTGCACGCCGGTGCTGCCGCTGTCGAATTCGCCGCGGTTGCTGGCCAGGGCGCCATGCAGGCACTGGCGCGGCGAGATCACGCCGGCCGCCAGGTAGGCGGAAAGCTGGCTGGTGCCGGGCTTTGCCGGCAGGTCGCGCAACTGCTGGTAGTCGTCAATGGTTTCGTCGAGAAAGCGCGACAGCCGCCTCTGCGCCTCGGCTTCGCCCGCCGGCCAATGCTCGCGCACGGCAGGCGCGGTTTTTTCGAACCCCTCGATGTGGGGGGGGATCGGGTCGCTGTCGATCTTGAGCGGTGCCTGGCGCTTCACTCGATGGGCCAGCGCAGGCAGGCTGCGGTGCAGGTGTTCCAGGCAGGTCTTCTTGAACTGGCTGAACACCTGGAAGTAGTCGCCACTGCGGGTCAGGATGGTGCCCGGGCGGAAGAACAACTGGTCGAGGTGACTGTGGGCCTGGATTGACGACTTTTCCAGCAGCGCGCGGGTAGCATCGTCGCGCTGTTGTTCGTTGATGCCGTACTCCTCGTTCCAGTGCACGCTCTGCACATGATGCTGGCGACAGACATCAAGCACCGCCTGGGGTGCCTGGGCCCAGGTATCGACGTTGCGGATCAGCAACGGGATATTCAGTTTTTCCAGCGCTTGACGTAGATCGCGCAGGTTGCGCAACCAGAAGTCGACCTTGCAGTCGGCATCGTCGTGGGCCTGCCATTGCCCGGGGCTGACCAGCCACAGGGCCAAGGTCGGGCCGCGCTCGGCCGCAGCGCTGAGCGCGGTGTTGTCATCGATGCGCAGGTCACTGCGCAGCCAGGTCAGGTGCATGAGGCATTTATCTCTACAGGCTGGCGGTCATGGGCTTGAAGCAAGCGCAATGCCGCCTGCGGGGTATCGAACAGGAAAAGTTCAGGCAGCTGCGCTTGCTTCAGGCTGGCTTCATGCAGGGCAACCATGTTACCGCCCAGCAGCTTGGGGCCTGGTACGCCCTGCAGGGTGCGCAGCAGCGCCTTGTCGTCGATGCGCGCCCCCAGATGCAGGAGTACGGCGCGTGGTTTGAAGGTACTGATGGCGCTGAGCAGTTGCGGGCCGCTGACAGGTTGCTCGAGCACCTCCACCGGGAAGCCATTGCCAGTGAACAACCAAGCGCACAACCACAGCCCGGGGCTGAAGGTGCGCTCGCTGTCTTCGGCCAATAACACAGGGGGACCTTGCAGCAACTGGTTGTCGTGGTACACGCGGGCGCCGAGCTTGCTGCGCAGCCAACTGTGGAAAAACACCTGCTCCAGCCGCGCATTGAAGTAGTTGTGCCAGCGCAGGTCGAGCAGGTCGAGCAACGGCAGTAGCAACTGCTCACAGAGGGTGACGGCGGGGTACAGGGCCATGGCCTGGTTGAGCTGTTGGTCGAGGGTGCGCTGTGACAGGTTGGCGATGGCTTCGACCAGCTGCAATTGCCGGGTCTGCCAGTCGCCTTTGGGCGGTGTGCTGGCTGGCTTGTCGAGCAGCTCGCGTACCTGGCCGACGGACGCGCCACGCTGCAGCCAGGCCAGGATCGCCTCGACCCGTTCGACCTGTTCCTGCGGGTACAGGCGATGCCCCTTTGCGGTGCGCTGGGGTTTGAGCAAACCATAGCGGCGCTCCCATGCGCGCAGCGTAACAGGGTTCACGCCGGTGCGGCGGGCCAGTTCGCCGATGGGCAACAGCGCTTCAGACGGCATTGCGCAGGCCCAGGCTTTCAGGGTGTGGCTGCAGGTAGGCCTGCTGCTGCAGGTATGGGTCGGGGTGCTTGCGCAAATGGTGCTTGAGCAGGGTCAACGGCACCACCAGCGGTACCACGCCCTGCTGGTACTGGCCGATGATCGTTTGCAGCTCGGCCTTGTCCTGCGGTGTGAGGGCATCCTTGAAATAGCCGCTGAGGTGCTGCAGCACGTTGCAATGAGTGCCGCGGCTGGCACAACGGCGCAGTGCCTGCATCAACTGGCTGAAGTAATGCGGGCCGAGGGTGTGCGGGTCGGCGTCCTTGCCCATGCTGCCAAGCAGGCGCCCGAGGGTGCGATACGCCAGGGGATTGTTGGCCATCAACAAGTATTTGTAGCGCGAGTGGAAACGCACCAGGGCACCACGGCTGAGGCCTTCGGCCAGCAGGCGTTGCCAGTCGGCGTAGGCATACACACGGCTGATGAAGTTCTCGCGCAGCACGGGATCATGCAGGCGGCCTTCCTCTTCAACCGGCAGGTCCGGGCGCAGTGCGCAGAACGCCTGGGCATAAACCCCGCGGCCACCGTGCAGGGCAGGGTGGCCATTGTCCTGGTACACCTTGACCCGCTCAAGGCCGCAGGAGGGGGATTTCTGCATGAAGATGTAGCCGCAGATGTCGTCGAGCTGGCTGGCCATCTGCTCGCCATAGGTGCGTAGCGGGTCGGTCAGGTCCGTATCCGGTTTGCGGGTGCCGACCACTTGCGGTTGTTCAGGGTTGCCGACCAGGCGGATCGGGTCGCGTGGCACGCCCAGGCCGATGGCCACTTCCGGGCACACCGGTAACCATTCGAAGTGTTCTTCCAGCTGCATACGGCACAGGTCGGAGGCTTTGTGGCCGCCGTTGTAGCGCACGCTATGCCCGGTCAGGCAGGCGCTGATGGCGATACGCGGCTTGATGTGAGCGGACGGGTCGTGCATGGCTGCCTCCGGAAACCTGTACGTGACTAAAATCTTGTACAGGTTTATTCCAGCACAGCGCTGACGTTATGCAAACCCCTTTTTTTGTATAGCGCTACATCACTCCAGGTGTTCGAGCAGCCGCCGTGCCGCTTCCTGACCGCTTAGCCAGGCACCTTCGACACGCCCGGACAGGCACCAGTCCCCGCAGGCGTACAGGCCTTGGTCGGCATCGGCCAGCGCACCCCATTCATGGACGGCGCTGGGGCGGGCGTACAGCCAGCGATGGGCCAAGGCAAAGGTAGGGGCCGGTACCACGCAGCCAACAAGTTCGGCAAACTCGCCCCACAGCTGCTCAATCACTTCTTCCTTGGGCAGGTCGATGTGCTGCCGGCTCCAGTCCGACGTAGCGTGCAGCACCCAAGTGTCGAGTTGCTCGTCACGGCCGGGCTTGCTGCGGTTGCGGGCCAACCAGTCCAGCGGGTTGTCCTGTACGAAGCAGCCTTGCATCGGCGTGTCCAGTGCCGCCTGGAATGCCAGGGCAACGGCCCAGGTAGGCTCCATTTGCACACCGGCAGCCACCGCCGCCAGTTTCGGGGTGGCGGCCAGCAAAGGCGTGGCCTGGGGGGCCGGTACGGCAATTACTACGCGGCTGTAGGGGCCGTGGCTGCAGCCATCGGTGTCCTGTAGGTGCCAGTACTGCTTGCCGCGGAACACCTCGGCGATGCGGCAGCCGAAGTTGACGGTCACGTCCTTGAGCAGGCCGCGGGTGATGGCGCTCATGCGGGGTACACCGACCCAGCGTGTCTGCTCGTCGGGGGAGGGGCTGAGGGTGCCGCCGTGGTAGTTGTAAAGCTGTGGTTTCCACTGTTCGGCCCAGCCGGCAGTGACCCATTGCTGCACTTGTTCGACAAAGCGCCGGTCACGGGCGGTGAAGTACTGGGCGCCGAGGTCGAGCGCACCGGCCTCGCTGCGCTTGCTGGCCATGCGCCCGCCACTGCCGTGGCCTTTGTCGAACAAATGCACGGATTGCCCGGCCTTCTGCAAGGCCTGGGCGGCTGACAAGCCGGCGATACCGGCCCCGATGATGGCAATAGGTACTGTCATGATGGCCTCTTCAAACCTTGCTGTGAGCAGACTACGCTGTCAGGCAAACCTGTACAATGCACAAATTTTGTATAAGGTTATTCCCTGTTAACGGGTAGGTTGGCCTATTGTTTATCCGAGAGCGTCGGGTCAAGAAAGTGCCTTGTTGTTAAAAATAGACCACCGCCGCATTCTGCGAGGACACACCTATGCATATATTGCTGACAGGCGGCACCGGGTTGATTGGCAAGCACCTGTGCCGGTACTGGCTCGGCCAGGGCCATCGGCTGACGGTGTGGAGCCGGCGACCTGAGCAGGTGCCGAAAATGTGCGGTGCGGGCGTACGTGGCATCGCCCGCCTGGAGCAACTGGACGCTGACGATCACCTCGATGCGGTCGTTAACCTGGCGGGCGCTCCGATTGCCGAGCGGCCCTGGACGGCAGCCCGGCGCAACCTGCTGTGGGCCAGCCGTATCACGCTTACTGAGCAGTTGCTGGCCTGGCTGGGTACCCGTGAGCAGCGCCCGGAAGTGTTGATATCCGGCTCGGCAGTGGGCTGGTACGGTGATGGTGGCGAGCGTGAGCTGACCGAGGCCGCAGCGCCCGTGCGTGAGGATTTCGCCAGCCAGCTGTGCATTGCCTGGGAAGAAACGGCACAGCGCTCCCAGGCCCAGGGCATCCGCGTGGTGCTGGTGCGTACCGGGTTGGTGCTGGCCAGCGATGGCGGCTTTTTGTCGCGCTTGCGTGTGCCCTTCAAACTGGGGCTGGGCGGGCCGTTGGGCAATGGTCGGCAGTGGATGCCGTGGGTCCATATAGACGACCAGATCGCCCTGATTGATTTTCTCTTGCAGCACAAGGATGCCAGCGGTCCTTATAATGCCTGCGCGCCCGAGCCCGTGCGCAACCGCGAGTTTGCCCGGTGCCTGGGCCGCGCCCTGCATCGGCCGGCGCTGCTGCCGGTACCGGCACTGTTGCTCAAGGCTGGCCTGGGCGAGCTGTCGACCTTGTTGCTGGGCGGCCAGCGGGCGCGCCCGGTACGCTTGCTGGCGGCAGGCTTCACGTTCCGCTTCAACGATCTGCAATCGGCTCTGGACGATTTGTCCAACCGCCTCTGACATAGGACGCTGCATGACCGATCACGCCCTGCTGCTGGTCAACCTGGGTTCCCCGGCTTCCGCTTCGGTGGCCGATGTACGCCGCTACCTCAACCAGTTCCTCATGGACCCCTACGTGGTCGACCTGCCGTGGCCGGTACGGCGCCTGCTGGTGTCGCTGATCTTGATCAAGCGCCCGGAACAGTCGGCACATGCCTATGATTCGATCTGGTGGGAGGAGGGCTCGCCACTGGTGGTGCTGACCCGTCGGCTGCAGGCCGCGATGGTCGGGCACTGGCCACATGGCCCGGTGGAGATTGCCATGCGTTATGGCCAGCCAGCCTTGCCCGAGGTGCTGGAGCGCCTGGCAGCGCAAGGCGTGCGCAAGGTGACCCTGGCGCCGCTTTATCCACAGTTCGCCGACAGCACGGTGACCACTGTAGTGGAGCTGGCAAAACAGACCATCAGCCAGCGCCAGCTGCCGTTGCAGATGCGCGTTCTGCAACCGTTCTATGAACATCCGGATTACATCGAAGCCTTGGTGGCCAGCGCCAGGCCTTACCTTGAGCAGGACTACGACCACCTGCTGCTGAGCTTCCATGGGTTGCCGGAACGGCACCTGAAGAAACTGTACCCGACCGGCAAGCATGACCTGCGCGCAGCGGACTGTTGCAAGGACGCCAGTGCCGAGGTGCGGGCGGTGTGTTATCGCGGGCAGTGCCTAGCCACGGCCAAAGCGTTCGCGCAACAAATGGGCATACCGGACGGCAAGTGGTCGGTATCGTTCCAGTCGCGGCTTGGGCGTGACAAGTGGATCGAACCCTACACTGAAACGCGGCTGGACGAGCTGGCCAAGGCGGGGGTGAAGAAGCTGCTGGTGATGTGCCCGGCATTTGTTGCCGATTGCATCGAGACCCTGGAAGAGATCGGCATGCGCGGCAGCGAGCAGTTTGTCGAAGCCGGCGGGCGGGAGCTGGTGCTGGTGCCGTGCCTGAATGATCACCCTGAGTGGGTGAGGGTGTTGGCTGATATGTGCGAAAAGGCCTGAATGGCCGGGGCCGCTTTGCGGCCCAATCGCGACGCAAGGCCGCTCCTACAGGAGACCGCGATCATTTGTAGGAGCGGCCTTGTGTCGCGATGGGCTGCGAAGCAGCCCCAGGATATCAAGGCAGCAGATCATCCTGCTGCTTGTGCTTCCAGCCATCATTGCCCGGCAAGATCAGGTTCAGCGCAATCGCGACGATGGCGCACAGGGCAATACCCTTCAGGCCCCAGTCATCCGGGCCATCACCGCTGCCGATCAGCACACCACCGATACCGAACACCAAGGTCACCGAAACGATCACCAGGTTGCGTGCCTCGGCGAGGTCGATCTTGTGGCGGATCATGGTGTTCATGCCTACCGCGGCAATGGAGCCGAACAGCAGGCACAGGATGCCGCCCATCACCGGTACCGGAATGCTCTGCAGCAGCGCGCCGAACTTGCCGATGAACGCCAGGGTGATGGCGAACACGGCGGCCCAGGTCATGATCTTCGGGTTGTAGTTCTTGGTCAGCATCACCGCACCGGTCACTTCGGCGTAGGTGGTGTTGGGCGGGCCACCGAACAGGCCGGCTGCGGTGGTGGCCAGGCCGTCACCCAGCAGGGTGCGGTGCAGGCCGGGCTTTTTCAGGTAGTCACGGCCCGTGACGCTGCCAACCGCAATCACCCCGCCGATGTGCTCGATCGCCGGTGCCAGGGCTACCGGGACGATGAACAGGATGGCCTGCCAGTTGAACGCTGGCGCGGTGAAATTGGGGATCTCCAGCCACGGTGCTGCAGCAATCTTCGCGGTGTCGACCACGCCAAAGGCGAATGACAGGGCAAAGCCCACCAACACCCCAGAGATGATCGGTACCAGGCGGAAGATGCCTTTGCCGAACACGGCGACGATCAACGTCGTCAGCAGCGCCGGCATGGAAATCAGCATGGCGGTCTTGTAGGGCATCAGCGCAGCGCCGTCACCCCCCTTGCCCATCGCCATGTTGGCGGCGATCGGTGCCATTGCCAGGCCGATGGAGATGATCACCGGGCCGATGACCACCGGCGGCAGCATGCGGTCGATGAAGCCGGTGCCCTTGATTTTCACCATCAGGCCCATGAAGGTGTACACGAAGCCTGCGGCCATCACGCCGCCCATGGTCTCGGCCAGGCCGAACTGGCCCTTGGCGAGAATGATCGGGGTGATGAAGGCAAAGCTCGATGCCAGGAACACCGGTACCTGACGGCCGGTGACCAGCTGGAACAGCAAGGTGCCGATGCCGGCGGTGAACAGCGCGACGTTCGGGTCGAGGCCGGTGATCAGGGGCATCAGCACCAGCGCGCCGAATGCCACGAAGAGCATCTGCGCGCCCGAAACGACCTGGCGCCAGAGCGGGTCGTTGAAGCCGTCCTGCATGGTCAGGCGTCCTTTTGCTTGGTGCCGAAGATCTTGTCACCGGCATCGCCCAGGCCCGGCACGATATAGCCGTGTTCGTTCAGGCGCTGGTCGACCGAGGCGGTGTAGATCTGCACGTCCGGGTGGGCTGTTTCCACCGCGGCGATGCCTTCTGGCGCGGCGACCAGGACCATGGCGCGGATCTCTTTGCAGCCGGCCTTTTTCAACAGGTCGATGGTGGCGACCATCGAGGCGCCAGTGGCCAGCATCGGGTCGATGATCAGGGCCAGGCGCTGGTTGATGTCCGGCGCGAGCTTTTCCAGGTAGGTGTGGGCTTCGAGGGTTTCTTCGTTGCGGGCAACGCCGACGGCGCTGACCTTGGCACCCGGGATCAAGCTGAGCACGCCGTCGAGCATGCCGATGCCGGCACGCAGGATGGGTACTACAGTGATCTTCTTGCCGGCGATCTTTTCCACCGAGACCTTGCCACACCAGCCGTCGATCTCGTAGGTTTCGAGTGGCAGGTCCTGGGTGGCTTCATACGTCAGGAGCGCGCCGACTTCCTGGGCGAGTTCGCGAAAATTCTTGGTGCTGATATCGGCACGGCGCATCAGGCCGAGCTTGTGGCGGATCAGCGGATGGCGGATCTCACGAGTGGGCATAGGGGGGCTCCGAAAGGCGGGCAAAAAAACCGCGCTAGATTAATCTATTCAGCCTGTGCTGTCGTCTGGTCATTCTGGACGTTAGTCCATAAATGCTTGATCTGTGACGAGCGGATGCGTACCTTTGCCCGCTTTTCCAAAATGCACCCCCCGGAGAGCGCCATGTCCGCCGATCTCGAGCATATCCGTCAAGTCATGCGTGAAGCTGACTGCCTGTACACCGAAGCCGAAGTCGAAGCGGCCATCGCCAACGTCGGCGAGCAGATCTGCAAAGACCTGCACGACAAGAACCCGGTGGTGTTCTGCGTGATGAACGGCGGCCTGATCTTTGCCGGCAAACTGCTGACCCACCTGCAGTTCCCGCTGGAAGCGTCCTACCTGCATGCTACCCGCTACCGCAACCAGACCAGTGGCGGTGAGCTGTTCTGGAAGGCCAAGCCGGAAGTGTCGTTCATCGACCGTGACGTGCTGATCGTCGACGACATCCTTGACGAAGGCCACACCCTCAGCGCCATCATCGAGTTCTGCAAGCATGCCGGCGCGCGCTCGGTGCACACTGCCGTACTGATCGACAAGGACCATGACCGCAAGGCCAGCCCGGACCTCAAGGCCAACTACGCAGGCCTGCCTTGCGTCGACCGCTACATCTTCGGTTACGGCATGGACTACAAAGGCTACTGGCGCAACGCCAACGGCATCTTTGCCGTCAAGGGGTTGTGACCATGCGCCAGCCTGCGTTCATCGACCAATCGCTGTTCGCCGGGCTGGCCGAAAAGGCTGCTGCCAACCCGCGTGGGCGGCAGCACCACAATTTCCATGAAATGGAAGAGCCCTGCCACCGCATGGCGGTCGGGCTGCAGCCGAGCACCTACATCCCGCCGCACCGCCACCTGAACGATGACAAGGCCGAAGCACTGATCGTACTCAAGGGCCGCCTTGGCCTGCTGATCTTCGATGAACAGGGCGCGGTGACCGACAAGCGGGTGCTGCAGGCCGGTGGTGAATGTTTGGGGGTCGACTTGGCGCCGGGCACCTACCATGGCCTGGTGGTGCTGGAGCCGAACAGCATCTTGTTCGAGTGCAAGGCCGGCCCGTACCGGCCAGTGGGCGAGGGCGAACATGCACACTGGGCGCCGCGTGAAGGCGAAGCCGGCGTGGCCGAATATCAGGCCTGGATGCTCGCGCAGTTCGATTGATCTTGCCTGTACTGGCCCCATCGCCGGCAAGCCAGCTCCCACAAGAATAGCGCCGAACCTGTGGGAGCTGGCTTGCCTGCGATGAGGCCGGTACAGCCCAGATACAGCGTGCTAGAGTGCCCCTTCATACAAGGAGCCTCACATGCGTGCGATTCTTCCCCTCCTGCTGGCCGTCAGCCTGCCACTCGCCGCCGCCCCGCTGCATAGCCAGTTTCTGCCGCCCGACGATCAATCGCTGCGCCAGGAAGCGCCGACCAGCCAGCAACTGCTGCAAGTGACCGACTATTCGGTGGTTGTTGGCGCCCAGCGTCAGTCCGACCAGCAACCGATCCCGATCACGTCGTCGCTGCAGGTGCGGCTCAAAGGCAAACCGCTGAGCAAGGGCGCGACCATTGCGCAGGTGCTGCTGACCTTTGACGGCGAAGCCGCCAAGAGCCTGAAGAAGCCCGTATACGACGAGAAGGCCCGTACCCTGAGCCTGAATTACCCGCTCAGCGATTACCGGGTGATCATGGACCTGCTGCGTAACGAAACCCTGTATGTACAGTTTCTTACCTACAGCAACGGCCACATCTGGGCCGACCTGCACACCGGCACCGTACGTACGCGTTGAGGCGCGCGGCCTGCGGGGGGTAAACTGCCGGCCTTCGAAATTCCGTGATGGTCCAGTTGGAGTCGGCAATGCGTAAAGACAAGAAACAGGTAATCGGTGACGAAATCAGCGACGACTACATCAAGTCGTTCCTTCAGTTCGAGCCGGCCGATGGCGTGACTTCGCCGTCGTTGCACAAGCTGGTCAAAGCCTACCGCGGCCTGCGCGTCGACGACTTCGAGCGCTTTGTCGGCTTCTTCGTCGAAGCGGGCCTGGACCTGGATGGCAAGGACGAGCACGGCAAGACCTTTGTCGAGCAGATTGCTGACCAGCGTAATGCGCCTGAGTATGTCGAGATCATTGCTAACGCCCGTGGCTGATTTGTTAGCCTGTTCCGGCCTCTTCGCGGCTAAAGCCGCTCCTACAACGGACGCATTCCCTGTAGGAGCGTGTTTACCCGCGAAGGGGCCGGCACAGGCTGACAAAGATCCAGGCATAAAAAACGCCCCGAGGGGTAATGCCAGTCAGTTAAGACTGCCGGGGCTGCTGTGCAGCCCATCGCCGGCAAGCCAGCTCCCACACCGACCGCATCGGATTCAAGCCATGCGCCATATCTGTGGGAGCCTGGCTTGCCGGCGATGGGCCGCAACGCGGCCCCAAATTGCTTAACTGACCGGCATTACCCCGAGGGGCGTTTTTTCATTACTGGCCAGTTCAGGCGTAATGCTTGGCCGCCGGGCTGCTTTCTGCCAGGTCCAGCGCCACGTCGTTGTCGGCACTGATCTTGTGGTACAGGGCCGCATCGGTCGCCAGGGTCTTCTCGCGTGCCGGGAAGATTTCCTTGAGCTTGGCAGCCCAGGCTCCCTTGGCCTGCTCAGGGAAGCAGCGCTCGATCAGTTCCAGCATGATCGACACGGTCACCGAAGCACCCGGTGAAGCGCCGAGCAGCGCAGCCAGGCTGCCGTCCTGGGCCGAGACCAGCTCGGTACCGAACTGCAGCACGCCGCCTTTCTTCGGGTCTTTCTTGATGATCTGCACGCGTTGACCGGCCACTTCCAGGCGCCAGTCTTCGGCCTTGGCCTGTGGGTAGAAGCGCCGCAGCGCTTCCAGCCGTTGCTCCATCGACTGCATCACTTCGCTGACCAGGTACTTGGTCAGGTCCATGTTGTCGCGGGCCACGGCCAGCATCGGGCCGATGTTGCCCATGCGCACCGACAGTGGCAGGTCCATCAGCGAACCGTGTTTGAGGAACTTGGTGGTGAAGCCGGCATACGGGCCGAACAGCAGCGAGGTCTTGCCGTCCACGACGCGGGTGTCCAGGTGCGGCACCGACATCGGTGGGGCACCCACTGCGGCTTGGCTGTAGACCTTGGCTTGGTGCTGCTTGACGATTTCCGGGTTGTCACAACGCAGCCACTGGCCGCTGACCGGGAAGCCGCCGAAGCCCTTGCTTTCCGGGATGCCGGACAATTGCAGCAGCGGCAGGGCCGCGCCACCAGCGCCGAGGAATACGAAGCGAGCGTCGACTTCACGGCTACCGCCGCTGTTGACGTCCTTGATACTCACGGTCCAGCCGCTGCCGTTACGGCGCAGGCCGACGACCTTCTTGCTGTACTTGACCTGCGCGTCCGGCGAGTCGCCCAGCAGCTTCAGCAGTTTGTTGGTCAGGGCGCCGAAGTTGACGTCGGTGCCCTTGGCCACGCGGGTGGCGGCAATGTGCTGGTCAGCCGGACGGCCAGGCATCATCAGCGGCATCCAGTCGTTCATCACCGCCTTGTCTTCGGTGTATTCCATGTCGGCGAAGGCGTGGTGCTGCTTGAGCAGCTCGAAGCGCTTCTTGAGGAAGGAAACACCCTTGTCACCTTCGACGTAGCTCAGGTGCGGGACAGGGTTGATGAACGCACGCGCCGAGCCGAAATTGCCCTTCTTGCTCAGGTAGGCCCAGAACTGGCGCGAAACCTCGAACTGGGTGTTGATGTGCACGGCCTTCTTGATGTCGATGCTGCCATCGGCGGCCTGCGGCGTGTAGTTCAGCTCGCACAGGCCGGCGTGGCCGGTACCTGCGTTGTTCCAAGGGTTGGAGCTTTCCGCGGCTCCGGAGTCCATCGCCTCGACGACCTCAAGCTTCAGGGTCGGGTCAAGCTCCTTGAGCAGTACGGCCAGGGTGGCACTCATGATGCCCGCGCCTACCAGTACTACATCAACCGATTCGTTCTGCGCCATTTAACGCGTCTCCACAATCTACAGCTACCTAATTGACAGCATAGGACCTGGGTTCGCCAGGGTCGCCATGTCCGACTTTTCGCAGTTCTTGCAACTTCCGCGGACACCGCCAACCAGTCTTCGGGTTCGGGTATTGAACGCCGTTTGCCACGGGTGCGGCAATTCGACTTATGGTCAAGGTGTCGTGCGTGCGTTATGGAACGGTTCAGACACTCATACGGGATGAGCGCATTTGCCGCCTGTTCAGGGCTGTTCGGGACACATCTGCCGCTTTTGCACATGCCAGACTGTTCATTTGCTCGCCACACTCTTGTGAAGTTGTGAAAACCGTTTTTTCACGCTCTTTTGGAGACGTGAACCTCAAAAGGGGACTGCGCGATGGCAACCCGCAGGTTCATGCAGTGTGAAGGGCCGGAAAAGCAGGCACGACAGCCGATGCAAGACCTGAGTGGAAGGCTCTCTGTGGGCGAAGCGGTGAAGTTGCCGGGGTCAATCGGCGAATGCGGGGCCCGATCAGGAGACGTCCTTATAATCGGGGGGAGATTATAGCGATGTCGCGGGCAGAAATGTCGCCATTCGTGGTTTTTATTGCAGCGTTTGTCAGGCTGCGAGGATGCGCTGGTGCCAGCGGCGGCTTGCGCGGGCGCAAACCCGGGCGCTGGCGGGCAGTTCGCGACCCAGCCAGGCCAGCTGGATTTCGTCGATCTGCACCCAGCCGCTACCGCTTGGCGCCTGGCTGCATTGCTTGAACGCCAGGCATTTGCCTTCGCCATCAAGGCGGGCATAGGCGTTGTGGCGCGGGCGTTGGAAGAGCAGAGTCCAGAGCGAGGCCATGGCGACGAGTCCTTTGCGTTAGGGCTTGGCGCAAGGATAAGGGCATGGCCATGAAACGATTGTGACAGCGAGCTTGAAGCTGCAAGCTGCAAGCAAATGCCTGCTGCCCGCGCGATCTGCTTTTTCTTGCCGCTTGCCGCTTGCCGCTTACAGCTTGCCGCTAGGTATACTGTGGGCCTTTGCCGCATTTTCTGGAGAAACGCGCATGTTGCAACGTCTGTTGTTCGGTTTGCTTGCCGTGGCCAGCCTCAGCCTGGTCGGTTGTGCCCACAGCCCGCAACAACTCAACCCGCAACCCACCCTCAAGGCCCAGCTCGCCCCGGTTGGTCATGGCCAGCCTGTGGTCGTCCGGGTAGTTGACGGTCGTCCTTCGCAGTCGCTGGGCACTCGCGGTGGCATGTACCCCGAAACCAGCACCATCAGCGTCAGCGGTAACGACATCGTGCCCAAGCTGCAGGCCCAGGCTGAAGCCGCCGTGCGCCTGCTCGGCTTCACCCCGACGCCGAACGCCGGCAACGCCCCGCAGCTGACCGTGACCCTGGCCGAGCTGAAGTACCAGTCGCCGAAAGACAACCTGTACGTGACCGAGGCGACCATCGGCGCAACCTTCCGCGCCGACGTCACCAACGGCGGCCGCAGCTACAACGGTCGTTACGGCGCTTCGCTGGACCAGCGTTTCGGCATGGCGCCGAACCAGGACACCAACACCCAGCTGGTGGGTGATGTGCTGAGCGATGCGCTGACCCGCCTGTTCAAAGACCCGACCATTGGTCAGGTGCTGGGGCAGTAAGCCTTAGGCTGGATAAAGAAAACCCGCTACCTGTATTCAGGTTGCGGGTTTTTTTTTGCCTGTGACGGCCTCTTCGCGGGTGAACCCGCTCCCACAGGTACTAAAGGGCCAGTGGGGCTCACGCTGCTTCTATATGGAAATCCAGCAAACTGAAGCCAGTCCCTGCATCCACCTCCGGCAAATCCTCATGCACATGCCCACCCAGTGCACAGTAAACCAGCCACTGGCGGTCCTGCACATTGATGGCAAAACCATCGATCAGCGCCTGTTGTTCATCGCTCTGGGCAACGAGATAGAGGCGGTCCTGGTTTTCGGCGTGCAGCATGAACGAGCTCCGGGTCATGAAAAGGCCGACAGGGTGGCCTGTTCAGATGACGAGCGAATGACAGATGAAATTTAATGACAGTTTGTCGCCAAGGCCGGGCGCCAGGGGGCGACTTGGGTAGAATGCGGGCCTTTGCCGTCGCTTACACCGAGGTTGCGTAATGTCCTTGCAAGTGCTCTGGGGGTTCCTGGCCGCCCATCCCACCAAGCTGATCAACCTGCTGGCGCTGCTGCTGACCTGCCCAGGCGGGTTGCTGCTGCACAGCGCACGGCGGCGTGAGGCCGAAACCCGCGAGAGCCTGGCGCTGGAGGAAGGGGTGGTGGACGCGTTCGATTTGCGGGTGCCCAAGTACTTTTACATTCTCGGGTTTGCTTGCCTGGCGATGGCGCTGCTGCTTTCCTGGTTCAGCACTTGGCTTTGAGATTTTGGGGCCGCTTCGCGCCCCATCGCGACGCAAGGCCGCTCCTACAAGGGATCGCGGTCTCCCTGTAGGAGCGGCCTTGCGTCGCGATGGGCTGCAAAGCAGCCCCAAAATCCATCAGGCAACCGGCGCCTGCTGCCTGACCTGATACTGGTTGCGCACCGGCGTCGCATACTGCAACACCAGGTACGGCCGCTGCTCCTCAGGGCAGGCATCCAGCCGGCGCTGCCATTCTTCCTTGGCCTTGGCCAATTCATCCGCCGGGAACACCTGCTCGGCACCCGGCACCTGCAGGGCCTCGTCCTTGCCTTCCCACATGGCATAGGCCAGATAGTGCACCGGGAACAGCCGGTAGCCCCCCAGAATCTGCCGGTCGATTTCCACTGCCAGTTGCTTGGTGTCCTCGTAATACTCGGTCACCGGTGGGGCGAAGTTGATGTGCACCCGGCCCTTGTAGCCGGTAATGCCTTTGGCAATGCTGTTGTCATCCTCGCCTGGCGCCTTCTGGTAGCTGCCGGTGGTGGCGCGTATGTACAGCTCGCGGGCCTTGGCCTGGTCGCACGGGTCGTACTCGTAGCTGATCGACACCGGGGTCAGGTTCAGGCTCTGGATCACTGCGCCGAACGCCTCGTCCTTGCGGCTCATGTGGAACATCTTGAGGATCGCCGAGTCGGTGCGGTCGTCACCGTCCTTGGCGCGGCCTTCGGCCTGGGCAATCCAGATCGAGGTGGCATCGTTGCGGATCGAATGGTTGATGTAGGCCGAGAGCAACTGGTAGGCGGCCAGCTTCTCGCGACGCCCGCTGATCGAACGGTGCACGATGAAGCTCTTGTTCAGGCGCATCATGTCGCTGACAAACGGCTTTTGCAGCAGGTTGTCGCCAATTGCGATGCGCGGCGTGGGCAGGCCGGCGTGGTACACCGCGTAATTGACGAAGGCCGGGTCCATGACGATATCGCGGTGGTTGGCCAGGAACAGGTAAGCGGTACCGGCCTTCAGTTGCTCCACACCCGAATAGGTGACGCCGTCGGTGGCGCGATCAATGGTCTGGTCGACGTAATACTCGACTTTGTCCTGCAAGGTGGAAACGCAGGTAACACCGGCGAATTCCTTGCGCAGGCGGCGGGCGATCAGCGGTTTGAGCAGCCAGCCAAGAGCACCGGCGGCACGTGGGAAGCGAAAGTGGGTGAGGATATCGAGGAATGCCGGGTCGCTGAGCAGGCGTGCCAGAACGGCAGGGACCTCAGCGTCGTCGTACGGTCGGATGGCATCGAATTCGCCCATCATGCTCTCTTGTTGGAAACGGCTAGGGTAATAGGTAGGGGCAGGCTCCGAAAAACGGCTCGGACGCACACAGGCCCTGTAATCAGACCGGCAATTATACGCATAAGTCACCCTGGAGGCCGCGATGCTGGAATCTGCGATCTACGATTGCCCTTATTGTGGCGAAGAAGTCGAAACTACGGTGGACTTGTCTGGCGGCGATCAGGAGTACATCGAGGACTGCCAGGTGTGCTGCAAGCCTATCCGCTTCGTGCTGCAGGTACATGGCGAGGAATGGATGCTGGATGTCTATGGCGAGAACGACTGATGCGACGGATCTACGAACCGGAAAACCTGCTCGAAGCCGAAATGCTGATGGGCATGCTGGCCAGTGAGGGCATTGACGTGCAACTGGTGGGCCGTGACCTGATGGGCGGCGTGGGCGAGCTGCCCATGCAGGGCCTGCTCGGGCTTGCCGTGGTGGATGAACAGGCCGAGTACGCACGGCAGCTGATCGATGCGTACAATGATGCCCAGCCACTGGTTGGCGACGAACCGGAGAGTTTCCCCGGTACCTTGATCTGCTAGGTTCTGAATTCCCCCATGTGTGGACGTTACGCCCTGTTTCGCTGGCCCCCGGCCCTTGCCAATCTGCCGGGTTTTCCGGTCGGCCAGCCGGCCCAATGGAATATCTCGCCCGGTGCTTCGGTGCTGATCCAGCGCCAGCTCGACGGCCAGCAGCAACTGGCCAAGGCCCGCTGGGGGCTGACGCCGGCCTGGCTCACCGACCTTTCCCGCACGCCCGCCCATGCCCGTGCCGAAACCCTGGCCGAGCAGCCAATGTTCCGTGACGCGTTTCGCCAGCGCCGCTGCCTGATGCCGGCCAACGGCTTTTACGAGTGGCGCGGCAATGTGCGCAAACGCCCGTATTGGCTGACCCCGGGGGAGGGCGCGTCGCTGTACTTTGCCGCGGTGTGGGAGGCCTACCCGGTTCAGGACCAGGTGTGGCTGAGTTGCGCGGTGGTGACCCAGGCGGCGATGAACCAGCGCCGGCCATTGATACTGGACGAAGCAGGGCAAGCGGCCTGGCTGGACCCGGACACACCGGTTACCCGCTTGCATGAAATGCTGGCCAGCCCGCCGGCGCAGTTGCGCGAGCGGGCCTTGGCGAATTTCGTCAATGATCCGAAGCTGGATGCGCCGGAGTGCCTGACGCCGGCTTGATGGGGTGGCTGTGGCAGAGTTGCCCCTGTGGGAGCGGGTTTGCCCGCGAAGAGGCCGGCCCAGGCAACGAAAATCTTCCCTGCGGCTATGGCGGCCCCCGGCGACTCGGCCTAGGATACGGCGCATGTAAAAAGGGAGTGTTTTCATGCGTAAGTCTTTTGTCGTCAGCCTGTTGAGTGCTGGCATCCTGCTAGCCGGCTGCCAGGCGGTGAACACCACCAGCGGCGGTGCTGTCGGCGTCGAGCGCCAGCAGTACATGTTCAGCATGCTCTCGACCGATGAGGTCAACCAGATGTACGCCCAGTCGTACCAGCAGACTTTGGGTGAGGCTTCGAGCAAGGGTGTGCTCGACAAGTCCAGCGCCGATGCCAAGCGTGTGCAAGCCATCGCCAGCCGCCTGATCGCCCAGGCGCCCAAGTTCCGACCGGATGCCGCGCAGTGGAACTGGGAAGTCAACGTGATCAAAAGCGATGAGCTCAACGCCAACTGCGGCCCAGGTGGCAAGATCATCGTCTACACCGGCCTGATCGATCAGCTCAAGCTCACCGATGCAGAAATTGCCGCGGTGGTAGGGCACGAAATTGCCCACGCCCTGCGTGAGCACAGCCGTGAAGCCATGTCCAAGGCCTACGGCGTGGAAATGGCCCGCCAGGGCGCCGGTGCCATCTTCGGCCTCGGCCAGAGCAGCATGGCCATGGCTGACACCGTGGTGAACTACGCCATGACCCTGCCCAACAGCCGCGCCAACGAGAACGAAGCCGACCTGATTGGCCTGGAGCTGTCGGCGCGTGCCGGCTACGACCCGAATGCCGCGATCACCTTGTGGAACAAGATGAGCAAGGCGTCCGAAGGGGCTCCGCCCGAGTTCATGAGTACCCACCCGGCGTCGGCCAGCCGCATTGCATCGCTGCAGGCGGCCATTCCGAAAGTGATGCCGCTGTATCAGGCTGCTGCCAAGCAGTAATTGCTTGAATTTTGGGGCCGCTTTGCGGCCCATCGCGACGCAAGGCCGCTCCTACAGGGGATCGCGTTCCCTTGTAGGAGCGGCCTTGTGTCGCGATGGGCTGCGCAGCAGCCCCGCTTCTTGCCCGTTACCCCACCCAGCCACTGGCCTTCATCGCCGAATAAACGGCCACGATCGCCAGCACGAAGAACGCCGTGGCCGCCAGGCGACGAATCAGCGTCAGCGGCAGTTTGTCCGCCGCAAAGTTACCCGCCAGCACCACCGGCACGTTGGCAATCAGCATGCCCAGGGTGGTCCCGATAATGACCATGATCAGGTGCGGATATTGCGCTGCCAGCATCACCGTGGCGACCTGGGTCTTGTCACCGATTTCAGCCAGGAAAAACGCAATCAGCGTGGTCAGGAACGGCCCGAAGCGGCGTGCCGGGTTTTCGTCGTCGTCCATCTTGTCCGGTACCAGGGTCCACAGCGCGGTGGCGGTGAAGCTCGCGGCCAGGATCCAGTGCAGTGCCGAATCACTGAAGAAGCTGCCGAACCACGCGCCCACGGCACCGGCTGCGGCATGGTTGGCCAGGGTGGCGGCGATGATGCCGGCGATGATCGGCCACGGCTTGCGGAAGCGGGCAGCGAGAATGAGCGCGAGCAGTTGCGTCTTGTCGCCGATTTCGGCAAGGGCAACGATTGCGGTGGGGACCAACAGAGATTCCAGCATCAGGGTTCCTACGGGGGCGGGTCGACACGGCTATGACACGTACAGCCTCCCCGCCCCGGGTAAGGTGTGCGTGTCATAGGTCTTGTCAAACCCGGGATCCGTCTCTGCGGATCTCGCCATGCAGGCTGGCATGGTGGGTCGCACGCGCCATGGTCTGTGGACCAAGTATGTTGACGCGTACCGGGCGAGCTGGGTGCTCGCGGGAGACTACTCCCCTAGGACGGTGCGGATTCTGCCTAGCCGAAACGCTTTCGGCAAGCGGTGTTTTTATCCGCGTGTTGCCTGGTAGATACGGAAACCGTCAGCCTCGTCGCGGACCTGGCAGTTGCCCAGCGCCGCTTCCAGCAGCGGCCGGTAACGCAGGAAGCTGTTGGCAACCAAGCGGATTTCGCCACCTTTTCGTAGATGAATTGCAGAATTTTTCAGCAAAGTTTCCGATGCCTGGTAATGGGTATGTACGCCGGTATGGAACGGTGGGTTGCTTAGAATTACGCTCAAATCGGCAGGCGCCGCGTCAATGCCGTCACCGATGATTACCTCGCCCTCCAGGCCGTTGGCCGCCAATGTCAGGCGGCTGGCCGCTGCGGCGAAGGCATCCACGTCCAGCAGCGTTACCTGGCTTTGGGGATAACGGCGCTTGACCGTGGCGCCCAACACCCCGGCACCGCAGCCAAAGTCCAGCACGTGCCCGCTGGGCAGGCCATCGAGGTGCTTGAGCAGCAGGGCAGTACCCCGGTCGAGGCGGCCATGGCTGAACACGCCGGGCAGGCTGACCACTTGCAGCGGGCCATCTTCCAGGGCCAGTTCGAAGCGCTCTGCCAGGCTTTCCAGTGGTTTCGCCTGCGGTGCCTGGTGAATGGTCACCTGCCACAGCTGGCAGTGTCGGGCACTGTCGAGCTTGCGTGGTTTGCCAAAGGCCTGCAGCTGTTTGGCTGCACCTTCGATGCCGCCGCGCTTCTCACCGACCAGGTACAGCTCGCGGCCTGCCAGGCGCGAGGCCAGGGCATTGAGCAGGTAGGCGGCCAATTCACGGGACTTGGGCAAAAACAGCACGGCGCTATCGAAAGCCACCTGAGGGGCTTCGACGCCGAAATGGCTGCGGCCGGCGAAGCGGCTGTCGAGCATGGCCTGGTCGCCGGCATGCCAGGTCCAGGCCTGGGCCTGGGGCAACTGGCCGAGCAAGTCGTCGGCGGGGGCGCCGGCGAGCAGCAGCGGCCCCTGGAACAGTTCTGCCTGGCGGAGCAACACTTCACTGCGCGGGTCCATGGACGACGCCTCCTGGAAAAAAGTGGCGCAGTGTAGCAGAGGCAGGCGCCGGGCTCAGCTGACGACGCGGCGGGGCTGACCGGCGAAGAAGGCCAGGGCGTTCTCGCTGAGCTGGCCGACGATACGCTGACGCGACTCCACCGCACCCCAGGCGCTGTGCGGGGTAATGACCAGGCGCGGGATGCCGGGTTCGAGCAGCGGGTTGCCGTTGACTGGCGGCTCCACGCTTAATACATCGGTGGCGGCGCCGCCCAGGTGGCCGCTGCGCAGGGCGTCGGCCAGCGCCTGTTCGTCGATCAGGCCACCACGCGCGGTGTTGACCACCAGCGCATTGGGCTTGAGCAGGGCCAGTTCGCGGGCACCGAGCATGTGCCGGGTGTGCTCGTTCAGCGGGCAGTGCAGGGTCAGGGCGTCGACTTGCGGCAGCAGCTCGTCCAGTGGCAGCCGGTCGGCGCGCTCCGGGCGGCCAGGGATCTGCCCGCTCAGCACGCGCATGCCGAAAGCTTCGGCCAGCCGCGCCACTGCGCCGCCCAGCTCACCGTGGCCGAGCAGGCCGAGGGTCTTGCCTTCCAGCTCGACGATGGGGAAGTCCAGCAGGCAGAACTGGCTGGCCTTTGCCCACTGGCCATCGGCAACTGCCTGGTTGTAGTCGCACAGCCGGGTGGCCAGGGCCAGCAGCAGGGCGAGGGTGTGCTGGGCGACGGACGGCGTGCCATAGCCTTGGCAATTGCACACGGTGATGCCCTGGGCGCGTGCGGCTGCCAGGTCGACATTGTTGGTACCGGTGGCGGCCACCAGGATCAATTTCAGTTGCGGGTTGGCGGCCAGGGTTGCGGCGTCGAGCATGACCTTGTTGCTGACCACTGCCACCGCGCCGTGCAGACGTTCGGCGACCTGCTCGGGGCGGGTGGCGGCGAACAGCTCGAATTCGTCGAACTGCTGCTGCAGGGGCGAGAGGTCGAGGTCGCCAAGGTCCAGGGACTGGTGATCGAGAAACACGGCGCGACGCGGGCTGGGCATGAAGTTCTCCGGTGCAGGGTGTGGGGTATCGGTGTTACGGCCATTCGCGGGTACTGCACAATTTTCATGGGCATTGAAGACCCTGTGGGAGCGGGTTTACCCGCGAATAGGCCCTCAGCTTCAACTCATGACAGAAGCTGTCGCCGCAGTGTCTAGCTCAACCTTGCCGCCCGTCAACGCCCGCCGCTCATACCTTCGCCAGGCAAATCATTCCTTTGGCTGATTTGGCCGTCACATTCACCCACTACAGTAATCCCCAGACTTGTCCGGCCCGCTTTTCAGAAAAGGGATACCCATGCTGCAGACCCGCATCATCAAGCCCGCCGAGGGCGCCTACGCCTACCCCCTGCTGATCAAACGCCTGCTGATGTCCGGCAGCCGCTATGAAAAGACCCGCGAAATCGTCTACCGCGACCAGTTGCGGCTGACCTACCCACAGCTCAACGAGCGCATCGCCCGCCTGGCCAATGTGCTGACCGAGGCCGGGGTCAAGGCCGGTGACACCGTGGCGGTGATGGACTGGGACAGCCACCGCTACCTGGAATGCATGTTCGCCATCCCGATGATCGGCGCCGTGGTGCACACCATCAACGTGCGCCTGTCGCCCGAGCAGATCCTCTACACCATGAACCACGCCGAAGACCGCATGGTGCTGGTCAATAGCGACTTCGTCGGCCTCTACCAGGCCATCGCCGGGCAATTGACCACGGTCGACAAAACGTTGCTGCTGACCGACGGCCCCGACAAGGCTGCCGACCTGCCCAACCTGGTTGGCGAGTACGAGCATCTGCTGGCTGCCGCCAGCCCGCATTACGACTTCCCGGACTTCGACGAGAACTCGGTCGCCACCACCTTTTACACCACTGGCACCACCGGCAACCCCAAAGGTGTGTACTTCACCCACCGGCAACTGGTACTGCACACCCTCGCTGAAGCCTCGGTCACCGGCAGTATCGACAGCGTGCGCCTGCTGGGTAGCAACGATGTGTACATGCCGATCACGCCGATGTTCCACGTGCATGCCTGGGGTATTCCGTATGCCGCCACCATGCTCGGCATGAAGCAGGTGTACCCCGGTCGCTACGAGCCGGACATGCTGGTCAGGCTGTGGCGCGAAGAGAAGGTCACCTTCTCCCATTGCGTGCCGACCATCCTGCAGATGCTGCTCAACTGCCCGAACGCCCAGGGCCAGGACTTCGGCGGCTGGAAGATCATCATCGGCGGCAGCTCGCTGAACCGATCGCTATACCAGGCTGCCCTGGCGCGCGGTATTCAACTCACCGCCGCGTATGGCATGTCCGAGACCTGCCCGCTGATATCCGCCGCCCACCTGAACGACGAACTGCAGGCCGGTAGCGAAGATGAACGGGTCACCTACCGCATTAAGGCCGGTGTACCGGTGCCGCTGGTCGAGGCGGCCATTGTCGACGGTGACGGCAAGTTCCTGCCCGCCGATGGCGAAACCCAGGGCGAACTGGTACTGCGTGCGCCATGGCTGACCATGGGCTACTTCAAAGAGCCGGAAAAGAGCGAGGAGCTGTGGCAGGGCGGCTGGCTGCATACCGGTGATGTCGCCACGCTCGATAACATGGGTTACATCGACATCCGCGACCGCATCAAGGACGTGATCAAGACCGGTGGCGAGTGGATTTCCTCACTCGACCTGGAAGACCTGGTCAGCCGCCACCCGGCCGTGCGCGAAGTGGCGGTGGTGGGGGTGGCCGACCCGCAGTGGGGCGAGCGGCCGTTTGCCTTGTTGGTGGTGCGCGACGGCCAGGTCATCGATGCCAAGGCACTGAAGGACCACCTCAAGCCGTTCGTCGAACAAGGGCATATCAACAAATGGGCGATTCCCAGCCAGATCGCCGTTGTTACTGAAATTCCCAAGACCAGTGTCGGCAAGCTCGACAAGAAGCGCATTCGCCAGGACATCGTCCAGTGGCAGGCCAGCAACAGCGCCTTCCTTTCCACGCTGTAACCGCCCTGCGGGTCGCGTATCTCAAGACGCGACCCGCAGGCTAGAGGGGCCGGCGCCTTGCCAAATGGCAAAAATACGCCATCCTTGAGCACTGCCAACGCGCAAATGCAGCATCTTTACACCGAGTTGGCGGCACGGAGCGCAAATCACACTTTAGAGGGATCAAGCGCCTGTGCCTTGCTGGCTATAGTCGGGGCCAGGGGATTTTCAGGAATGGGGGAGGGCGTCACGCGCAAGCCGTGTCGCCGCAGGTGCAAGCCTGCAAACCGGTCGCTCGGGCCGTTCTTGAAAGGACTCACTGCCATAACAATAAAGTACATGGAGTAGCGTCGATGAAATCTGCAAACCTGTTCTGGCGCCGGGCCAAGTTGCCCCTGGCCGTTAGCCTTGCTTCCACGCTCGCAAGTCCTGCTTTCGCTGTCAGTTTCAACATCGGTGAAATCGAAGGCCAGTTCGACTCGTCGCTCTCCATTGGCGCCAGCTGGTCGACCGCCAACCCCAACAAGAACCTGATCGGGGTGAACAACGGCGGCAAGGGCCTGTCGCAGACTTCCGACGATGGCCACCTGAACTTCAAGAAGGGCGAAACCTTCTCCAAGATCTTCAAGGGCATCCATGACCTGGAGCTGAAGTACGGCGATACCGGCGTGTTCGTGCGCGGCAAGTACTGGTACGACTTCGAGCTGAAGGACGAAGGCCGCGAGTTCAAGGACATCAGCGACTCCAACCGCAAGGAAGGCGCCAAGTCTTCCGGCGCCGAGCTGCTCGACGCCTTCGTCTACCACAACTACTCGATTGGCGATCAGCCCGGCTCGGTGCGCTTTGGCAAGCAGGTGGTGAGCTGGGGTGAAAGTACCTTCATCGGCGGCGGCATCAACTCGATCAACCCCATCGACGTGTCGGCGTTCCGTCGCCCAGGGGCCGAGATCAAGGAAGGCCTGATCCCGGTCAACATGTTCTACGTCTCGCAGAGCCTGACCGACAACCTGTCGGCCGAGGCCTTCTACCAGCTTGAGTGGGACCAGACGGTTGTCGACAACTGCGGCACCTTCTTCTCGCAGCCGGACATCATTGCCGACGGTTGCACCGACAACCTGCGCGTGCTCAACAGCAGCCGTACGGTACCGGGTGCGGCCCAGCAGTTCCTCGCCACCCGGGGCGTGAACATCAACGAAGAAGGCGTCATGGTGCGCCGTGGCGCCGACCGCGATGCACGCGACAGCGGGCAATTCGGTGTGGCCATGCGCTACATGTTCGAGCCGTTGGACACCGAGTTCGGTGCCTACTTCATGAACTACCACAGCCGGGCGCCGATCTTCAGCGCTACAGGGGCTGCGCCTTCGGTGTTCGCCGGGCTGAGTGCCCTGCCTGCGCAACTGCGCGCATTGGCGCCGCTGATCGTGGCGGGTAACTCCGAGTACTTTGTCGAATACCCCGAGGATATTCGCCTCTACGGCTTGAGCTTCTCCACCACATTGCCTACCGGCACTGCCTGGAGTGGCGAGATCAGCTACCGCCCCAATGCACCCGTACAGCTCAACACCACCGATATCCTGTTTGCCGGGGTTCGTCCGATTGGCGGTGCCTTGAGCAATGCTTCGCTGCTGACCGGCACGCCGGGCCAGGACCTGCACGGCTACCGCCGCAAAGAGATCACCCAGTTCCAGACTACCCTGACGCACTTCTTCGATCAGGTAATGGGCGCCAGCCGCATGACCGTGGTGGGTGAGGTGGGCGTTACCCACGTCGGCGGCCTGGAGAACGCACACGACACCCGCTACGGCCGTGACCCGGTGTTCGGCCCTGGCCCGTTGCCTTCCACCGGCGGCGCAGATACCTGCCAGACACTCAACGCCAGCACCATTGCCGGCGCCGGTGCCGGTGCTTCGACCACCAACCTGAACCGCAAGTGCGAGAACGACGGCTACACCACCAGCACCTCGTGGGGCTACCGCGCCCGTGTCATCTGGGATTACAACGACGTGTTTGCCGGCATCAACCTCAAGCCGAGCGTGGCCTGGTCGCATGACGTGTCCGGCTACTCGCCAGGCCCTGGCGCCAACTTCGAGGAAGGCCGCAAGGCGGTCAGCCTGGGCCTGGACGCCGAGTACCAGAACACCTACACGGCGAGCCTGTCGTACACCAACTTCTTCGACGGCAAGTACAGCACCGTGGATGACCGCGACTTCGTCGCCCTCAGCTTCGGCGTGAACTTCTAAGCACACAGATCCAGGACGACACGACATGAACAAGACCAGAAGTCTGCTGCAAGCCGGTGTGCTGGGCCTGTCCCTGCTCGCGACCAGTGTCATGGCTGCAGTATCCGCCGACGAGGCGGCCAAGCTGGGCAGTACCCTGACCCCGATGGGCGCCGAAAAGGCCGGCAACGCCGATGGCTCAATCGGCCCGTGGGAGCCTCTGTCGAAAACCGCAGGCAGTGTCGACGGCAAGGGCTTCCTGTCCGACCCGTACGGCAGTGACAAGCCGCTGTTCACCATCACGGCGCAAAACGCCGAGCAGTACAAGGACAAGCTCTCGCCAGGCCAGCTGGCCATGCTCAAACGCTACCCGGACACCTACAAGATCCCGGTGTTCAAGACCCACCGCGGCTCCACGGCGCCTGCCGATGTGTTCGCCGCCATCAAGGAAAACGCCACCAAGACCACCCTGGTAGAGGGCGGCAACGGCCTGAACAACTTCCGCACGGCGGTGCCGTTCCCGATCCCGAAAACCGGCCTGGAAGTGATCTGGAACCACATTACCCGCTACCGCGGCGGCAGCGTCAGCCGCCTGGTGACCCAGGCCACGCCACAGCAGAACGGCTCTTTCAACCCGGTGTACTTCTCTGACCAGTTCGTCTTCCGCGACAAGATGAAGGACTACGACCCGAACAACCCGGGCAACATCCTGTTCTACTTCAAGCAGGAAGTGACCGCGCCTGCGCGCCTGGCCGGTACCGTGCTGCTGGTGCACGAAACCCTCGACCAGGTGAAGGAACCGCGCAAGGCTTGGATCTACAACGCTGGCCAGCGCCGTGTGCGCCAGGCGCCGCAGGTATCGTATGACGGCCCGGGCACCGCCGCCGACGGCCTGCGTACTTCGGACAACCTGGACATGTTCAACGGCGCGCCAGACCGCTATGACTGGAAGCTGGAAGGCAAGAAGGAGCTGTACATCGCGTCCAACGCCTTCAAACTCGATGACCCCAAGCTCAAGTACAGCGACATCATCAAGGCGGGGCACATCAACCAGGACCTGACCCGTTACGAACTGCGCCGCGTCTGGCACGTGGTTGCAACCCTGAAACTGGGCCAGCGGCACATCTACGCCAAGCGTGACTTCTACATCGACGAAGACACCTGGCAAGCTGCGGTAATCGACCAATACGACGGCCGTAACCAGCTGTGGCGCGTGTCCGAGGCCCACGCCCAGCCGTATTACAACAAAGAGGTTCCTTGGTACACCCTGGAAGCCATCTACGACCTGCAGTCGGGCCGTTATCTGGCACTGGGTATGAAAAACGAAGAGAAGAAAGCCTACGACTTCGGCTTCACTGCCAGCAAGGCCGACTTCCAGCCTGCAGCGTTGCGCCAGTCGGGTATTCGTTAAGCACTGCGCAGCCCAACAACGCCCCGGCTTGCCGGGGCTATTTTTTGGGGGCGTTTTAGAATGTATCAGGGCTGCCAGATGTTCGTCGTGACATGTTCGGCGCCTACCAAATCGAGCGCCGCCCGCGCGGCGCTTCGCGGGGCAAGCCCGCTCCCACAGTCTGTTTCGGGCCAATCATTCCTGTAAGGTCACCTCTATCCGCCTTGTTTGTTCCCTTCGATATTGAAGAAGGCGCCGTTGCTCTACATCAATCTCCAGCCATGCACCAAGGCGGGCACCGGTAATAGCACAGGAGAGATTGGCCCGAAACAGACTGTGGGAGCGGGCTTGCCCCGCGAAGCGCCGCGCGGGCGGCGCTCGATTTGTGCCCCACCTCCAAACCTGAGGCAGGCACTTCTGCGCCCCGAATAAACCCCCTGAATACCTCCCCAAACCCCCCGCCCCAGCGCCCGTCCATCAGCCAAGTTGCTTTTTGTCGCAGTCTTTTCCACGGCAATTGTGCCCATCATCTTCAAATGCGCAGCGTTACCGGCTAGTCTCGCAAACATCCATATCGCCGTAGTCTTCCACCCAGAACGAGCCGGCCATGACAGATCTGTCCCGTACGCATGGATTCGCGACCCAGGCCCTTGGCCTGTTGGACGGGCGTTTCTTCCGGCCGCCGCTACCGGACGGGCACGTGCCGCGGCTGCGCTTGTGCCAGCGCTTGCACGCCGGCCTTGGCGGGCGGTTGCTGCTGGTCAATGCCCCGGCAGGTTTCGGCAAGAGTTCCATGGCCATCGAGTTTTGCGAAGCACTGCCAGAGCACTGGCGCAGCCTGTGGCTGGGCCTGAGCCAGCGCGATGCCGACCCTGGGCGCTTCCTCGAGCGCTTGCTCGAGGGCCTGCAGCAGTACTGCCCAGCCTTGGGCGGCCAGGCCATGGGCCTGTTGAAAATGCGCCAGCGCCATCAGCCATTCGCCTTTGAAGAGTGGCTCGACGGCTTACTCGACGAGCTGACGCTGTACCTGCGTGCCGACACGCCCCTGCTGCTGGTGCTGGACGACTATCACCTTGCCCAAGGGCCGGTGCTCGACCGTTGCCTGCAGTTTTTCCTCAATCATTTACCCCCTGGCCTGGTGCTGCTGGTCACAAGTCGCACAAGGCCGGACTGGCACCTGGCACGGCTGCGCCTGTCGCGACAGCTGGTCGAGCTCAACGAACAGGATTTGCGCCTCACCGCCGAAGAATCGCTGGCGGTGATCGGTCGCCAGCCCACCGGGCTGCGTGGCCAGGCCCTGGACAATCTGATCCAGCGCAGCGACGGCTGGGTGGCCGGGCTGCGCTTCTGGCAACTGGCCGCCAGCGAGAGCACTGACGAGCAGGCCTTGCCCCAGGCGTTGCACGGGGGTGAAGGCCTGATCCGCGACTATCTGCTTGAAGAAGTCATCGACATGCTGCCCGCCGACGTCCAGGCCTTTTTGTACGAAACCGCCTGCCAGGAGCGCTTCTGCGCCCCGCTGTGCGATGCCGTGCGCGGTCGCCATGACAGCGCCTCGATCCTGCGCTTCCTGCAGGCGCACCAGGTGTTCCTGGTGCCGCTGGACGAGCATGGCCACTGGTTCCGCTATCATCATCTGTTCTCCGACTTGCTGCGCAGCCGCCAGGCCAGTGAGCCGCTGGCGGCCCTGCACCTGCGTGCCTGCCGCTGGTTCGAGCGCCAGGGCCTGCTGGATGAAGCGGTGGAGCAGGCGCTGCGTGCCGGCCATCTCGATGTGGCCGCCGACCTGGTACAGAGTCTGTCCGAGGAACAGTTACTGGCCGAGCAGAATGTCGGCATGCTGTTGCGCTGGAAGATGGACTTGCCTGACAGCCTGCTGATCAGCACGCCGCGGCTGATCGTGCTGTACAGCTGGGCGCTGGGCCTGGCGTGTCAGTTGGATGCGGCCGAAGAACTGGCGGGCTACCTCAGCCGCTTCCTGCCCGCACCCTCGGCGACCGCGCAAAAGTCCATGCTCGCCCAGTGGCTGGCGCTGAGCGGGGTCATCGCCCGGGGCCGTGGAGACCGCGAGCGCACCCTGGCCTATTGCGGTGAAGCGCTACAGAGCCTGCCCGGCAAGCGCTATGGCCAGCGCCTGGTGTGTTTGTCGACGCTTTCCAACCTGGCCATTGCCGATGGCGACTTCTGGCGCGCCCGTGGCTGGAACCGTGAGGCGCTGGAGCTGGCCCAGCGGGTCGGCAACCCGTTGTTCGAAGCATTGGCCCATTACGACCGGGCACGTGTACTGCACGCCCGTGGCGAGGTATTGCGCGCATTGGACGAAGTGCGTCAGGGCCTGCAGCGCCTGCAAGGGCTATCGGCGCAGCGGCTGTATGCGGTACGTGCACGCCTGACGCTGTATGAAGGCTACCTGCTGGTCTCGCGCCTGCAACCGGCCCAGGGCCGTGCGCGCTTGCGTGCAGGGCTGGGCGAAGCGCGTGCCTGCCGGGATATCAGTGTGCTTATCGGCCATTGCGTGATTGCCACGCTCGATGGCCGGGAAGGGCACTTTGCCGAAGCGTTTGCCGAGCTGGCCGAGGCAGAACGGCTGATGCACATCTGGGACGTGCCCCCGGTCTATTACCTGGCCATGATCACCCTGGTCAAATGCGAACTGTGGTTGGCCCAGGGCCGCATCGACCTGGCAGAGTCCTGGTTGCTGCGCTTGGGCCAGGCCTATGGCGGCGAGCAGCCGGCGGCGGCGCCAGAATTCCACCCGCTGCTGCCGCTGCACATCGCTTTGCAGCAGGCACTGCTCGAACGCATCCAGTTGCATGGCGACGCCGCCGTGCAGCGCCTGTCCGGCCTGGTCGAGCGTGGCCGTGCCAGTGGCGGTATGATGCTCACGGTCAACGCCCTGTGCCAGTGGCTTGCGCTGTTGCTGCACGAAGGCCGGGAAGGGCAGGCTGCGCAGTTGCTGCCGGGTTTGCTGGAGGCTGCGGCGGGCGGCGTGCTGCAGCCGTTCCAGCCGCTGCTGGAGCAATACCCTCAGTGGCTTCACGATCAACTGCAGGCAGGTGCTGCCAGCCCGGTTCAGGCCGAACTGCTCAGGCGCCTGCCGCCGCTGCCAAGCGCCAGCATGGGCAGCGGCGAGGCGCTGAGTGGCCGCGAACTGGCGGTGCTGGAACTGATTGCCCAAGGCTGCTCCAACCAGCAGATCAGCGAGCGCCTGTTCATTTCGCTGCACACGGTGAAAACCCACGCCAGTCATATCAACAGCAAACTGGGGGTGGAGCGGCGTACCCAGGCGGTGGCCAAAGCCAAATCCCTGGGGCTGCTGGCATGAGGCTGGCCCTGCCGTTCCTGGCCCGTTAAAGTAATGGCCTGAGGCCATGGTTTGTGGCCGATAATGCTCTACCCTCATCTTTCCCGACCAGCTGCCGATACAGCGATCGGTGGCATCGCCTCGCGCGATTTTTCAATCATTCCAAGGCAGGTCGTGTTGATGCTGCAGTACGGGCAAAAGAGCTTTTTGATCGTCGACGACTTTACCGACTTTCGCACGTCGACCCGTTCGATGTTGCGCGAGCTGGGTGTGCGTGACGTCGACACCGCTGACAGCGGCGAGCAGGCGCTGCGCATGTGCGCGCAGAAACGCTATGACTTCATTCTGCAGGACTTCCACCTGGGCGACGGCAAGAAGAACGGCCAGCAAGTGCTCGAAGACCTGATCATCGACAAGCACATCAGCCATGAGTGCGTGTTCATCATGGTCACTGCCGAGAGCAGCCAGGCCATTGTCCTCAGTGCCATCGAGCACGAGCCCGATGCCTACCTGACCAAACCGTTCAACCGGGTCGGGCTGGCCCAGCGTGTCGAAAAACTGTTCCAGCGCAAGACGCTGCTCAAGCCGATCCTGCAGGCCTTGGACCGTAACCGCCCGGCTGAAGTGCTGGCGGCATGCGCCGAGCTGTGCAAGCGGGACCCGCGCCTGGCACCGCTGTGCTTGCGCTATCGGGCCGATGCCTTGCGCAACCTCAACCGCTTTGACGAGCTGGAAAAATTCCTCAAGGCTATCCTGGCCAGCCGCCCGCAGCCGTGGGTGTATGCCGCACTGGGTGCGCTGATGCAAAAGCGCGGGCAAAATGCCCAGGCCCAGGGTGTGTACGAGCAGGCGTTGAAGGCGTTCCCGATCATGCCGAGCCTGTACGATGGCATGGCTGAAGTGCTGGTCGCCCAGGGTGAAACCAAGCGTGCGCAGAGCCTGCTTGAAGAGGCCGTACGCCTGTCGCCACTGTCGGTGCGCCGACAGTCGACGCTGGGCAAGCTGGCGCTGGAAAACCAGGATTTCGAGAGCGCCTCGAAAGCTTTCCGCCATGCAGTGAACCAAGGGCAGAGTTCGCGTTACAAGGACGCCGAGAACAACCTTGGCCTGGTGCAGGCGTTGATGAGCAAGAACGCAGGCTTTGGCCTGGACGCCCGTACCCGGGTCGAAATCAACACCACGCTCAGTGAAGTGGCCAAGGAAAACCCAGAGGACCAGGGTTTGCAGGTGCGTGCGCGAATGATGAAAGCCGCCAGCCTGCAGCAGGCTGGCGACCCGGAAACGGCGGCCAAGCTGACCGAGCAGGCGATCCAGCGCCTGGACAAGATGAACCAGTTCTTCTCGGTCGATTCGGCCCTGACCGTTGCCGCGCAGTTGCAGGCAATGGGCCAGGACGCCGCCGCCATCGGCGTACTGAAGAACTGTGTGGAAAGTTATGGCGATGACCCCAAGGTCATGGAGAAAGTGGGCAAGCTGACCGACGACCCCAGCGTGCTCAACGCCATTACCGAAGCGGTCACCCTCAATCGCCAGGGTGTGCGCAGTTACCAGGGAGGGCAGCTCGGCGAGGCGTTGCAACTGTTCCGCAAGGCATTGGGTTTACAGCCGAAGAACATCAGCATCGCCCTCAACACCGCCCAGGCGCTGCTGCGCATTGGCGGTGAAAACCCTCCGCCCGCGATCATGCAGGAGTGCCGCGACGCCTTGACCAGCGTGGCCGGTATCCCTGTCAGCGACAATCGCTATGACCGTTACCGCAAACTGCACATCCGAGTGTTCGGCGCATGACTCAAGACAATCTGGGGCTGGATTTTTCCACGGTGATCGCCTCCACCGTGCACGACCTGAAGAATACCCTGTCCGCGCTGATCCAGTCCCATGACCAGTGGGTACAGCGCTTGCCCGAGGAACTGCGCGGTGGCACCGAGCAAGGTGTGATGGAGCACGAGTTTCGCCACCTCAACGGCATGCTGGTGCAATTGTTGGGGCTGTACAAGCTGGGTGTGAACCAACTGCCGGTGTGCCCCGACTATCATGAACTGGACGACTTCATCGAGGCCCAATTGGCCGCGCATGAAGAAGTGCTAAAGCACAAGGACATCATTGCCACCTGGCGCATCGACACTGACAACCCGTTGGGCTTCTTCGACCGCGAACTGGTGGCTTCGGTCATCTCCAATGTGATCACCAATGCTACCCGCTTTGCCGCGCATGCCTTGTTGATTACCATCGAAGAGGCCGACAACCAGCTGGCCATTTGCGTCAACGATGACGGCCCGGGTTATCCACAGCGCATGCTCGAGCGCCAGGAGGAGTACATCCAGGGTATCGATTCAAACAGTGGCAGTACCGGCCTGGGGCTGTACTTTGCGGCACGGATTGCGGCGCTGCATGAAAGCGGCGGGGTGCGCGGGCGGATCGAAATTTCCAACGGTGGGGCGCTTGGGGGAGGGTTGTTCAGGTTGTTCCTGCCGTAAGAGCGTCGTGTGGTTTCGTAGGGTTGGGCTTGGTTGTTGTGTCGCCAACAAGACCGAGCGCCGCCCGCGCGGCGCTCGATCTCGCAGGCGCCAAACATCCCAAGGTGCAAACCCGGCGGCCCCACATTCGTCGCCGCCCTACAGAAGCCGCCCAAGTTGGCTTGTGGGTCTGCAATGTACCCCATAAGATCAAAGCAGTCCCTAACTGCCGGTGAATCAGATCATGCATTCAAATCAGAAGCGCTATATGGCACAGGCCGTGGCCAGATTCGAAGCTGAAGCCCTGCGTCTGGCCGGTCGGGTTTCCGCTAATCAACTGCGATTCTTGCTGGTAGCCAAAACCAAAGGAAAGGAGCTCGAACCAGCAGGCCCGCTGGCAGGTGTTCCCGACCCGCGCCGTTGATACCTTGGCAAGTTTCACCATTGTTATCGAGTTCACAATGACCCAAACCCCGCCCGCACTCATCCGCGAAACCTTCCCCGTAGGCCCCTTGCAGTGCAACTGCACCTTGATCGGCGACCCGCTGACCAGGAAGGCCATCGTCGTCGACCCGGGCGGTGACCCGGACAAGATCCTTGCCCGCCTGCAGGCACACGGCCTGACGCTGGTAAGCATCATCCACACCCACGCGCACTTCGACCACTTTCTCGCCTCGGGCAAGCTCAAGGAACTGACGGGCGCCACGCTGCACCTGCACAAGGACGACCAGGTGCTGTGGGACAACCTGCAAATGCAGTGCGAGACGTTCGGCGTTCCCTACACCCCGGTGCCGGCTCCCGATCGCTGGCTGGGCGACGACGAAGAACTGGCCTGCGGTTGCGGCGTGGCCTTGCATACACCGGGTCACACCCCAGGCTCCATGAGCTTCTGGTTTGCCGATGCCAAGCTGTTGATCGCTGGCGACACCTTGTTCCGTCGTGGTATCGGTCGCACCGATTTGTGGGGTGGCGACCAGCGGGCTATCGTGCGCTCCATCAAGGAGCGGCTGTACCGGCTGGACGAGCAAGCCATCGTGGTGACCGGCCACGGGCCTGATACCTGCCTGGGTGACGAAATGCGCGAAAACCCCTTCGTGCGGGCCTGATGGCACATGAAGGCACTTTCATGGAATTTTTCATTGCCGGCGTGTTCCAAGGCTGGCATAGATCCGTTTGTGATCTGCCGCATTCATGAATTCAGTAGGAGCTTGTCCATGTTCACCATGCGTCGTCTGATTATCGTCGCAACTGCCGCTGCCCTGATGACCGGCTGTGCCGGCCAGAACCCTTATGACAGCCAGGGTCAGGCACAGGGCTCCACGGGGATGAGCAAAACCGCCAAATACGGCGGCCTGGGTGCACTGGCTGGTGCTGTCGCCGGTGCTGCCATCGACCACAACAACCGTGGCAAGGGTGCACTGATCGGCGCCGCCGCAGTGGGTGCCGCAGCTGCCGGTTACGGCTACTACGCCGACAAGCAGGAAGCCGCCCTGCGTGCACAAATGGCCAACACCGGTGTGGAAGTACAGCGTCAGGGTGACCAGATCAAGCTGATCATGCCGGGCAACATCACCTTCGCTACCGACTCGGCCAACATTGCGCCGAGCTTCTACCAGCCGCTCAACAACCTGGCCGGTTCGTTCAAGCAGTTCAACCAGAACACCATCGAAGTGGTCGGTTTCACCGACAGCACCGGCAGCCGCCAGCACAACATGGACCTGTCCCAGCGCCGTGCACAGGCAGTCAGCACCTACCTGACTTCGCAGGGTGTGGACGCCTCGCGCCTGTCGGTACGTGGCATGGGCCCGGACCAGCCGATCGCCAGCAATGCCGATGCCAATGGCCGTGCGCAGAACCGCCGTGTGGAAGTGAACCTGAAACCTATTCCAGGTCAGCAGTATGACCAGCAGCAGGGCCAGGTTCAGCAGTATCCCTGATTGACCGCCAGGGCCGCACAGCGGCCCAGCGCCGGCAAGCCGGCTCCTACAGGCCCTGCACAAGCCCCATGAACTGTGCAAGTCCCTGTGGGAGATCACCCAGCCCTTCCGGGCTGCGCTGTCTCGCAGAGAACAATGGCCATTGTGGGAGCGGGCTTGTCCCGCGAAGAAGGCAACC